>CAYYDZ010000047.1:14668-16454 GCA_964470715.1 uncultured Microthrixaceae bacterium
GACGGTGAGGGTGCCGGCCATGTTGGGGTGGAGATCGCAGATGAAGTCGTACTCGCCGGCCGGGAGGTTGATCTGGAGCACCTGGGCCGAGACGCCGGTCTCGAGCTCGGACTTGAACTCGGTCTCCTTGATGTCCAGGTTGTGCTGGACGCCCTCGTCCTTGTTGTCGATCACGATGGTGAAGTCCGTGTCGGCCGGCGCCTCCAGCGAATCGGTGTCCCAGGCGATGTTGTCGGCGGTGAGGACGACGTCGCCGGGAGGCAGGTCGCCACCCCCACCACCGCTGGATGAGCCGCTGTCGCCGCTGCTGCCACAGGCGGCGAGGCCGAGCACGAGCAGGGAGCCGGCGAGGAGGGCGAGCAGTCGCGACGCCGTTCGGGACGGTTGACGGATCGTGGTCACGGCCCCAACGCTAGTGGGAGAGGCGGCGTAGACTCCAGCCGTGGCCGAGCACCGGACGAGAGAGTTCCACCCGGCCTTCGAGGAGTACTGCGAGGCCATCTTCGAGCTCCAGGAAGACGCCGTCGAGGTCATCCAGGCCCGCATCGCCGACCGCCTCGAGGTCTCCCGCCCCGCCGTCTCGGAGATGATCCGGCGCATGGAGGCCGAAGGCCTCATCACCGTCGACGGCGCCATCCGCCTCACCGCCGACGGCACCCGCCTGGCCGAGCGCGTCGTGCGCCGCCACCGCCTCGCCGAGCGCTTCCTCACCGACATCCTCGACCTTTCCTGGGCCGACGCCCACGCCGAAGCGGGCAAGTGGGAACACGTCATCTCCGAGTCCGTCGAGGTGGCCCTCACCCGGGTGCTCGGCGACCCCACCACCTGCCCCCACGGCAATCCCATCCCGGGCACCGACTACACCGAGCCGCTCACCGTCACCCTCGAACAGCTCCGCCCGGGCGACGCGTTCACCGTGTCCCGCATCCCCGAAGAGCTCGAGTTCACCCCGGGCCTGCTCGAGTTCCTCGAGGCGTCCGACGTGCTCCCCGGCCGGTCGGGCACCATCACCGCGGTCTCACCCGACGGCACCCTCACGGTGCAGATCGAAGGACGCCACGTCGGCCTCGGCAGCTTCGCCAGCGCCCGCATCCTCGTGCTGGCCGCGGCCCCCGCCAACGCCACGGCCTGAGCCCCGCTCGCTCGACCAGCCGAGCACCAGCAGGCCGACGAGGGCCGCGCCCCACACGACGGCCAGCGTCGCGGTGCGCGCCCCAGGCTGGCGGAAGTCGGGCAGGACGAGCCGCAGCCCCCGCACCCACGGGTCCCGGGTCGCATCGAAGTCGATGATGAGGCGAAGGCGGCGCTGCAGCACCTCGACGACCACCCACGCCCAGCTCAACGCCCCCAGCACGGCGGCGACGGCGAAGGGCGCGACCGCTCGACGGTGGCGGTCGAGCCACCACCCCGTGGCCACCACCAGGAGGGGCACCACGACCACGACCTGGCGGCCCGGCCACCACCAGCCGTGCATGGTCAGGGCCACCCAGGTGGCCGTGGCCCAACCGGCGACGGCAGGGAGCAGCAGCGCCGTCCAGCCCGGCGGGCGGCGACGGGCGAGCGCCCCCACGGCGACGACCGCGAAGAGGAACACCGGCGCCCAGGCCACCAGCCCGAAGGAGCGGTCGACGAGCAGCCCGAGGAGGCGCTGGGACCGCCCGACGTAGTTCGGGTCGACCCCGATGACGCTGACTTCGCCCGTTTCAGAGAAGTGGTCGCCCGACGCGTAGACGGTCCACCCGCCGTAGACCACGCGGTGGAACACGGCGAAGGCGAGGCCGGCGAG
>CAYYDZ010000047.1:16554-18390 GCA_964470715.1 uncultured Microthrixaceae bacterium
CCGAGGCTGATGGCGCTCAGGAGGTACTGGGGCTCGTCGGCGGTCGTGCGCCCGCCGTAGGTGGCGCGGGCCGGGACGGCGATCGCGGTCCACGCCGTCACGCCGAGGGCGAGGGCCACCAGCCACCACCGCAGACGGACGTCGGACACGGCCGCACGCTATCGCTTCTCCCGACGGGAGTTGTAAGGTCTACCTAACTACTATGGCTCCGGTCTCCACTCCCCCACCTGCGACGCCGGCCCCCGAGGGCCGACGGGCTCGCCCCCGCACCCGCCCGTGGTCGTTCGCCCTCGGCTTCCTCGTCATGGTCGTGGCTGCCGTGGTGGTGGCGAAGGCCGTCGACGTCGAGGCGCTGCGCCAGAGCGCCGACGCCATGGCCGACCGGCCCCTCGTCGTCGTGCTCGCCATGGCGGCGTTCGGCACGGCCTTCCTCCTGCGGGCGGCGGCGTGGTGCCGCGTGCTGCCCCGCCTCTCGTTCCGCCAGTCGCTGGCCGGCATCCACCTGGCCTTCGGCGCCAACCACGTCCTGCCCCTGCGCCTCGGCGAGCCGCTGCGCATCGTCAGCGTCGTGCGCCGCGCCGACGTACCCCTGGCGGAGGCCACGTCGTCCACCGTCGCCCTGCGGGCCGCCGACATCCTCGCCATCGTGCTGCTCGGCCTCGTGGTCGGCCCCGCGGTGGTGGCCGAGCTCCTCGGGGCGTGGGCCTGGGCGGTGCTCGCCGCGGTCCTGGCCGTCGGCGGCGCCGGGGTGTGGTGGCTGCGCCGAACGGCCCGCACCGCCCGCACCGAGGTGCGCCTCCCGGGGCCCACGGTCGCGGCCCTCACGGTCGTGGCCTGGCTGGCGGAGAGCGTCCTCACCTGGCAGGCCTCGCACTGGGCCGGCCTCGACCTGACGTACGCGCAAGCGGTGGTGGTCACCGCCGTGGCCGTCGGCGCGCAGATCGCGGCCATCGCCCCGAGCGGCTTCGGCACCTACGAGGCCGCCGCGGTCGCCGCCTACGTCGCCCTCGGCTACGACGCCGGCGCCGGCCTCGCCGCCGCCCTCATGGTCCACGCCCTGACCACCGCCTACTCCCTCGTGGTCGGCGCCGTCGCCGTGTTCGCGCCGGCGCCGGGCCTGCTCGGGCGCTTCCGCCTGCCCGCCGCTCCCCCGGCGGTCCCCGTGGCCCCTGGCTCCCGCCCCACGTCGGGATTCCTTGGTGATCCGCCCCCTCTGAGGGGGTCGACCACCAAGGATTCCGATGGTCCGCCTCGCGCTGACGGCGTCCGACCCGTCGTCCTGTTCCTCCCCGCCCACGACGAGGAGGCCACCGTCGCCGCGGTCGTGGCGCGGGCGCCCGAGCGGGTGCTCGGCCACCCGGTCCAAGTGCTGGTCATCGACGACGGCTCGACGGACGCCACCGCGGCCCGGGCCGAGGCGGCGGGCGCCACCGTGATCTCCCTGGGCCGGAACGAGGGCCTCGGCGCCGCCGTCCGCCGAGGCTTCGCCGAGGCGACGGCGCGCGGGGCGATCGCCTCGGCCTTCTGCGACGCCGACGGCGAGTACGACCCCGCCGAGCTCGAGTCCCTCGTCGCCCCGGTCCTCGCCGGCCACGCCGACTACGTCGTGGGCTCGCGCTTCGCCGGCGGTCCCCGCACCATGAAGGCGCACCGCTCGTTCGGCAACCGCGTCCTGACCATGGCGGTCAGCGTGATCTCGCGACGCCGCATCACCGACGGCCAGAGCGGCTACCGGGTGCTGTCGGCCGACGCCACCGCGGCCGCAGAGGTGATCCACGACTTCAACTACGCCCAGGTGCTCACCCTCGACCTGCTGGCCAAGGGCTTCCGCTACGC
>CAYYDZ010000048.1:0-4300 GCA_964470715.1 uncultured Microthrixaceae bacterium
TGATCACCCGGGTTCACCAGATCGCGATGACGGCCGGCCGGTTCCACCTCCACCGCAGTCCTCCCTCCCGAGCGGAGGTGGGGTTGGTCGGCCGTCTCGTGGCCCTCGACGGTAGCGCCTTCCCCGTCTCGCCCACCGGGCACCTGGCGGAGCGAGCGGCGGCGGGCGTCGACGGCGGCGCCGTCGTGGCGCTGCACCGACTCGACGCGGAGGCGCTGCTCGGCCGGCGCCTGCACCGCTCGGTCTCGGACGCCATCGCCCTCGTGGCGGGCGCCGAGGCGCTGCTCCTGGCGACGCCGGTGTACCGGGGGACCTACAGCGGGGTGACCAAGGCCTTCTTCGATCTCCTCCCCCCGGGGGTGCTCGACGGCGTGCCGTGCCTCGTGGTCGCCGTGGGTGACGGCGACGAACCCCACGCGCTCCGCGGTGACGTCGAGCGTCTGGTCACTCGAGTCGGTGGCCACCTCGACGGTCCGCTGCTGTTCGTGCGCAGCGACCAG
The DNA here is from genome assembly GCA_964470715.1 of uncultured Microthrixaceae bacterium. Taxonomy (GTDB): domain Bacteria; phylum Actinomycetota; class Acidimicrobiia; order Acidimicrobiales; family DATDAH01; genus JAEUJM01. The sequence goes on from CAYYDZ010000048.1 coordinate 501, forward strand.
ATCGACGTCGAGGACGGTCCGCCGCCGCCGCTCGGGCGGGCCCTCGACGACGCAGTGTGGCGCCTCCTCGTCCCCTGACGGTCGCCCCGCGGGCCTGTGTTACGTTGCCCTTGACCGGGCGGGCGGGGTCCTGCGAACGCGTCCGAAGGGTGTTGTCAGCACGTGTCCACCAGCACAACCACGGTTCGGCTCACCGCAGCAGCGGCGCTCACCGCGCTGCTCGTGGCCGTGGCGCCGGCGGCGTGGGGACAGACCAGCGACGGCGACGCCCGCAGTCGCCGGGAGCAGGTGCGTGAGGAGCAGGCGGCGACGGCCGCCGACCTCGACGCCCTGCGGGCCACCGACGCGCAGCTCGAGCAGGCGCTCGCCGCCCTGCGGCGTGACGTCGCCGCCCAGCAGAGCGCGGTCGAGGACGCGCAGCGGGCCGTGCGGCGCGCCGAGCGCGACATCGAGGAGGCACGAGCCGCCGTCCAGGCCGCCCAGGCCCAGATCGACCTGCTCGAGGCGCACCAGCAGAGCGTGGCCGTCGACTCCTACATCCGCGAGGGGTCGAACTCGGGCGACATCGAGGTGCTCAACGAGGGCAACCCCCTCCAGGTGGCCGAGCGTCAGGCCCTGCTCGACCTGACCAGTGGGCGCAACGCGGACATCGCGGACCAGCTCACGGCCGCACGGGAGGATCTTCGAGACGAGCGGGCGCGGGCTCAGGAAGCCGAGCAACGGGCCGAGGAGCAGCGCCAACGGGCCGAGCGCCGCCTCGCCGACCTCGAAGCGGCGCAGGCTCGTCAGGCCGCCTTTGCCGCCGACGTGGATCGTCGCATCGAGTCTCGCCTGGCCGAGGCCGCCAACCTCGAGCGGCTCGACGCCGACCTGTCGGCGCAGATCGCCGCGCAGCAGGCCGCGCTCGCGGCGCAGAACCCCGGCGGCGGGGGTCCCCTGAGCCCTGTCGCGTCGCCGGGCGCGATCTCGCTCTCGACCGTCGGCGGCATCACCGTGGCCGCCTCGATCGCCGGCCAGGTGGCGGGGCTGCTCAACGCCTCGCGTTCCGCCGGGCTCAGCCTCGGGGGTGGCGGCTATCGCGACCCTGCGGCGCAGATGGCCGTGCGCCAGGCCAACTGCCCCGACCCCGTCAACTCGCCGCCGTCGGCCTGCTCCCCGCCAACGGCACGGGTGGGCACGTCGATGCACGAGCGCGGCCTCGCCATCGACTTCACCAACAACGGCCGCCTCATCTCCTCCCGCTCCGACCCCGCGTACGTGTGGCTCAGCGCCAACGCCGGCACCTACGGGCTCCACAACCTGCCCAGCGAGCCCTGGCACTGGAGCACCACCGGCGGCTGACGCTCCGTGCGTCGCCCAGCGTTCGGTGACCTTCGGCCCTGTCAGTGCGGGGGCAGGGTCCCTAGGTTGAGGACATGACCGGCGGGAGTCCCACAGGGGCGAGCGGTCGTCGTTGGCCGCTCGTCGTGATCCTGGCGCTGGGCATCGGGTTGGCCCTGGCGCCAGCGGCGTTCCAGATGTTCACCCGTGCGCCGCAGGGCGGGACCATGATCGAGGAGTTCCGCCCGTTCATGAACCAGCAGACCATCACCGACTTCCGGGGCTACCTCGACGAGATCGGGGCGGCCCGGGACGAGACCTCCGGTGAGCTCCAGCCGGCCCTCGGCACCACCGACGAGTTCGCAGCCGAGTACCCGCAGGCGGCGGCGTTCGTCGAGCAGTGGGACGGCATCGACGCCGACATGAACGACATGCTCGACACCATCGACGCCAACCGTGACGAGTTCGACGGGATCTCCTCGCTCCCACCGTTCGCGCTGTTCCCGTGGTTCTTCGTGATCCCGGGCGTCCTGCTCGCGGTGTTCGCCGGCTGGTCGCTCGTGCGCGCCCGGCGGGGCCGCCGCCCCTTCACCGCCGCTCTGGTCGTGTTGGGCGTCGGCCTCCTGCTCGCGCCGGCGGTGTTCCAGATGTTCACCCGGGCCCCGGGCGGTGGGCGCATGATCGATGACTTCGAGTCGTTGATGACCCGCGACCGGGTGACGCAGATCCAGGGGTACTTCATCACCATCGGCAGCGGCGAGGGCCAGCTGCGCACGGCCGTGGTGCCCGCCGCCGTCGAGCAGGACGGGGGCAGCGCCGCTGACTACCCGGCCACCGCGCAGCTCTCCGACGACTGGCCGCAGCTGCTCTCGGAGATGTCCGACATGGTCGGCGCGATGGCCGACAACCTCGACAACTACGCCGCGGTGGCCGCTCTGCCACCGTTCCCGCTGTTCCCCTGGTTCTTCGTGATCCCGGGGGTGGCGGTGATCGCGCTCGCCCTGGTGGCCCGACCCCGTCATGGCGGCGGGCCCGCTTCCGAACCCGTTCCCTCGTCCCCTTTGGAGGACCAATGACCAGATCCCGTTCCCTCATCCGCCCGGTGCTGCTCGCCCTGTTGGTGATCATCGCCCTGGTCGCAGCGTCGTGCGGCAGTGACAGCGACAGCGACGATTCGTCGTCGGACACGACGGCCGGTGACACCACCGAGACGACCGCCGCCGCGGCCTCCGGCGACCTCGTCGGCACCTTCGGCATCGACCCCGGTACCGACGGCGATGAGGTCACCGGCTCGTACTTCCGCATGGTGCAGTCGGGCGGCACCGTGGCCGACGGGCCCTTCGTCCCCAACGGCGACTCCACCGCGACCGACCAGACCTACACGCTGCTCGAGCCCGGCACCGACGGCGGTCTGACCACCGGGGAGTTCCAGCCCGGTCCCGACCCGCTGTTCGACGCCGACGGCAACGCGCTGGCCGACGCCATCGTCGCGCCCGTCGCCTTCTTCGGCGTGGCCTTCAGCGCCACGACCTCGGACACCGATCCGGAGAGCGGCGACCCCGTCGACGCGGTGACCATCACCAACGAGGACGGCACCCTCACGGGCCAGACCTCCGCGGTCACCGCGGCCTACGGCGGCCAGGAGTTCAACCAGGGCGCCCCCAAGCCCGACGGCTCCCTCCCGGGTGAGACCACCGAGGTGACCGGCACCTACGACGCCGAGACCGGCGCCTACACCCTCGAATGGTCGAGCCAGATCGTGGGTGGCTCCTTCGACGGCTTCACCGGGGTGTGGCACCTCGAAGGCACCTTCACGGCCGCCTGAGCCGACGGCTCACCGCAGGTTGTGGTGTCGTCCCGGTCCTGGTAGAAACCTGACCAAGTAGGTCGGATTTCACACCAGTCAGGGCGACAACCATGACCCGCAGCGAGCTCTTCTCCTTTCCCAACCCGGTCAACGAGACGTCGGCGCGCATCGTCGCCACCGGCGTCGTCCTCATGGCCGTGGCCTTCCTCGTCAGCGGCTGGGGTTGGGTCCTGGTGCCCCTCACCTACGGCTTCCTCGCCCGGGTCCTGACCGGTCCCACCCTCAGCCCCCTCGGGCGCTTGTCCACCCAGGTGATCACTCCACGCCTGCACGTCGAGCACAAGTTCTGCGCCGGCCCGCCCAAGCGCTTCGCCCAGGGCATCGGCGCCGCGTTCACCGTCACGGCTTCGGTCCTGTGGTTCGGCTTCGCCTTGTTCGGTGCGGCCCAGGTGGTCATCGCCATGCTGCTCGTCGCCGCCAGCCTCGAGGCCTTCCTCGGCTTCTGCCTCGGCTGCACCATCTTCAGCTTCGGGATGAAGGTGGGCATCGTCCCCGAAGAGGTGTGCGAGCGCTGCAACAACATCTGGGCCGGACGCGCCGACGGGCTCGGCGAGGTCGAGCCCGGGGTCGACCTGATCACGACCACTCGCTGATCACGACCACTCGCTGATCA
>CAYYDZ010000048.1:4400-16412 GCA_964470715.1 uncultured Microthrixaceae bacterium
AGCCCGGGGTCGACCTGATCACGACCACTCGCTGATCACGACCACTCGCTGATCAGGCCAGGAGCATGGCCACGGCCAACAGGCCGACCAGGGCCATGGCCTCTCCGGCACCTCGGACCACGGGGCCGGCGATGGCCGCGCGGGCGTCCCACCGTCGGGGGTCGGGTGCCAGGGCTCGCTGCGCCGGCAACAGGCCCCGTCCGAGCCCGAAGCCGACGCCGAGCGCGCCGGCCGCCCACGCAGGGCCGCCCAACACGACGAGGCCGATCGCGAGCACGTGGGGCGCGGCGCTGGGAAGGTAGGTGCGCAGGCCGGTGCCCAGCTCGTAGCCGAACCGAGCCGCGGCCTTGGCCGGCGAGCGGTCGAACACGGTCCGGGGGATCTGCTGGCGCTTCTGCGGCAGGCGCACGCCGAGGAAGCCGTGGCCGGCGAGCAGGACGAGCACGGCGAGCACCGCGAACACGGCCACGCGCCCCCGATCCGGCAGGGGGGAGAACAGGCCGGACAGCAGCCAGAGGAGCATCGCGGTGGTCAGGCCGCCCGCGGTGGTGGCGGCCACGAAGGCGGCCAGTGCGGCGGGTTGGGGGGTCCGGTGCCGCCAGACCGGCGGCGTGAGCGCGTAGGCGCTGTTGCGGCTTCAGACGCTGCCGGACAGCGAGTGCCCGGCTCCGGCGCCGGTCGCCACCAGCACCACGACGGCCGCGCCTTCGACCCAGCCCACGCCCAACAGGACCGACGCGGTCGCCGTGACCGCCAGAGGGTCGCTGAGCAGTCGGCGGCCGCGAGTGGCGACGCTCACGTCACCAGGCGGACCCGGGGTGGCCTCATCCCGTGCCCTGGTTCGCGGGATACGGCACGCGGAGGCGCTTCTCGCCCAGCTTGGTGTTGCGGCCCTCACCGATGTTCGAGGCGAAGACCCTGAACATGTGCTCCCCGGGTCGCACCCCGGTGAGGGTGACGTCGAAGCCGTGATCGAGCCCGCTGGCCCAGTAGAAGGGCGGGATGGCGGTGGTGCGCCGATTGGCCACGGGTCGGGCCACGAGGACGCCATCGCGGTACACGCCGACGGTGACCGGCGAACGAGTGGCGTCGGGGTCGATGACCCAGCCGCGCACGCGGACGCGGCCCGGGCCCACGATGCTGATCGACGTCACCGCGCCGACCGGGTCGTGGTAGACGGGAGCGTCCGGGTCGCGCCCGTCGCACTCGATCACCTTCCGGCAGATCTTCGGGTACCAGCCCCCGCCGATCAGCTTGTAGCCGTCGTGGCAGCGGTACTCGGTGTGTTGGCGGCAGTTGCCGCAGACCCCGTTGTGGCCCCAGGTCCAGCCGTCGTACCCGGCCCAGCAGGCCCCCGGCCGGAGGCGGTACCCCTCGGCGGGGCGGTTCTTGAACCAGCCGTAGTACTGGCCGCTCGGCTCGCACGTGTCGGCCAGCACCTGCGACGGCCCGCAACCCGGCTCGCACTCGGCGTCGGCGGCGTAGGGCGGGCAGCCCTGGTAGATGCGGTAGCCGTACTGGCCGGGCGCGGGGTCCGCCAGCGCCGGCCGTGCCTTGGGGAACACGCCGAGGGCGGCGACGCCCGCCCCGACCCCGGTGGCCAGGACGCCGGCCAGGAAGCCGCGTCGCGTCGGCGGCGCCGCATAGCGGACGCGCTCGGCGTCGCGCCGCCGGCGCAAGGGGGCGCCCCTCGGAGGCCCGCTCATCGAGACGAGATCGGCGTAGGTCGGGGATGCCATCAGTGATCGAGTTCCTCGTGCTGCGGATACGTGTGGTGGTCGTCCGGCAGGTCGAGCACCGCCACCAATTCGGCGGCGCGGGCCACGCTGCCGGCCGCGCCGGTGGCGGCGATGCGGCCGTCGGGGGCGACGACCACCAGCCAGGGTGCGGCCACCACGCCGTAGAGGACGTAGGCGGCGCCGGCATCCGGGTGGTGGGTGACACCAGGCGGGCTGCCGTTGGTGACCGCCGTCGCACTGCTCCACAGCACGTGCACGGGAACGCCCGAGCGGGTGCCGGCCTCGACGGCGGTGGGCAGCACCCGCAGGCACGACCCGCACTCACGGTCGGCGAAGAGCAAGACGGCACCGACCCCGTCGTCGAGCACCACCCCGGGCACCGGTGGGGCGGTCGCCCCCACGCCGGGACCCGAACCGGTCGGGCCCGCACCGCCCGACCCGGGCCCGGCGCCGGCGCTCGGCGCGAGGCGCTGCTCGAGGCGGTGGACCCGGGCCAGCACGCCGGCCAAGGCCGAGGCCAGGACGATGATGGCGACCCACGAGAGCACGATCGCGGTGGCGGTGAGGGTCATGCCTCCCGCTCCTGGCGACTCCGTCGCCGGGCCGCCGCTCCGCTCATGCGCGGGCCCACTCGACCTGGAGGCCCGACGCCCCTCGGGTGGCGGCCTCGAGGGCGCCCTCGTCAGGCAGCACGTTGACCCGTGCGGTGTCGGTGACCAGCACCAGGTAGGGCACCCCCGGGGCCAGCTCGTCGCGGTAGAGCTCGCCTCCTGCGACCTCGGTGCCCGCCCACGACGGCAAAGCACCCGCGGTGTCGTTCGAGAGGGGCACGATCTCGAGCAGCCCGAGGCCGGGCAACTCCTTCACGAGTTGGGGAGCGTCCTGCCAGCTGAGCCCGTTGGCGGGGAGCACGGCGAGGCCCTCCGGCGACGGGCGGAGGTCGAAGCGGTCGAGGAGCGCGAGCAGGGCGTCGGTGGTGAGGTCGCTGGTCGTGATCGCGAGCGACCCGCCGCCGGCGTCCCACACCGCTGTGGTGTCCACCCGCCTGGTGCCCGACACCGGGTCGGCGTGCACGGCCCGGCCGAGGCGCAGGGTGCCGTCCCGGTACTGGTACTCCTCGGTGGGCTCGAGGCCCTCGGCGCGAGCCAGGACCGGGAAGAACCCCGCCGGTTGGGTGGTGACCTCACGGACGATGCCGTCCACCGAATAGCGTCCCGCCGACGTGGCCACCGCGCGCAGATCGGCGCTGCCGGAGATGGTGACGCGGCTGGCGTCGATGGCGATGTGGGTGATGGTGCCGGCCACGACGCCCCCTCAGCCGTTCTCGGCGGCCCAGCCGAGGATCTGGGCGAAGGGCTCCTGGGTGAACCTGGGCCCGTGGGGGCCGCCGGCGTGCACGCCGGCGCCCCCGTGGGGCTCGTCGGCCTGCACGGTCAGGGCGCACGGCCCGCCGCAGGCGGGGGTGGCCACGTAGACGGGTCCCCCGTCGGCGTCGCCCCGCGTCCGGGCGTTGTGGAACACGAGCCGCGGCGTGGTGCCGGTGACCCGCCCGCCGCCCCGCCACTGGGTGCCGGCGAGGTCGTCCGGGTAGCCGCGCACCTTGACTCCGAGACCGTCGAGGTCGTTGCCTCTGCCCGACAGCCACAGCCCGAACCACCCGACCTGTCGCCCGACGCCGCAGTCGAGTTGCACCACGGCGTAGTCGACACGCTCGTCGCCGCCGGTGCGCCAGGCGTCGGGAGCGTGGGCCTCGACGCCGTTGCAGGTGCGGTACGGCGTCGCGGTGCCGTTGTGGCCGGGGTCGAAGACGATGCCGGTCGACCACGCATCTGGGGTGTCCCCGCTGCCGCCGTGGACGCAGTGCGCCGCGGTGAGCAGCGAGTTCTTGTCGACGAGGAAGGCGGTGCAGGTGCCCGGCGAGCCTGCCTGGGTGAAGGTCAGGGTGCCCACCGCCCTGGCCGGGTACTCGGTGGTGTCGGCCACCACCTGCTCCTGATCCGAACCGCGGCCGCCGCCGGCCGCGTTCCCGGCGAAGGCCCGACCCCGCGTCGGCTCCTGGGCGGCAGCCGGCCCGCTGCCCGCCACGGCGATGAGCAGCGCCACGATGGTGATTCCGATGATGCTTCCAAGCTCACGCGTCACGCTGACATGCCTCGAGTCGCCCTTCTCGTATGCCGTGAGTATGTCAGATCGGACACCCATCAGGCGTCGGGGCCGGCTTCGGCCTGATGGCGCAAGGTGCCGATCCGGCGGGTCATCCCCTGAGCGTCGAGGCCCTCGAGCAGGGGGATGGCGTGCTTGCGGGTGAGGCCGAGTGCGGTCTTCAGCTCGGCGGTCGTGGCCGGGCCCTCCGCGAGTCGCGCTCGCACCACCGCCGTGAGGCGCAGGAACACGGTTCGGGTGACGGCGAAGGGAGGAACGTCGACCACGCGGCCCTGTTCGACGAGCCGGCCCAGGTCTCGGGGGGCCACCCCGACCCCGGCGGCCTGCTCGCGTGTGAACAGACAGGGCAGGCGGCCGGCGTCGGTCGCGGCGTCGAGCGCGTCGACGGCCGCCTGCCACGCCGCATCGAGGTCGGCGGCGCGGTGGTGGAAGGCGCCGTCGCGCGCCAGGGCGACCCCCCGCTCGACCAGGCTGTCGGCGGCGAGCCGGTCGAGACCGTCGCCGACCGCCGAGATCGTCCCCTCCGCGGTGAGCTGCGCCTCGAGCTCGACGCGCGAACGGCGGAGGGCCGGCACCGCGACCACCGAGCCTCCGATCACCCGGGTGCCAACCGGTTGGCGTTCGCCGGTCGCGGCGAGCACCGCGGCGGCCGGAGCGATCCCGCCCCGCTCGGCGAGCAGTGCGGCAGCCAGCCGACGGGCACGTAGGGGGGCGGGGGCGGCGACGGCGGCGGCGCGGCCGGCGAGGGCCTCGGCGGGGTAGCGCGCCGCTGCGGGGTCGACGGCCACCACGGCACCTCCCGCGACCGTGCGGTTGCGGCCGGCGTCGCGGAGCACGAAGCGGTCGCCCGGGGCGAACGGGCCCGACCGTCGGTCGAGGTGCAGGCGGGCGAACCCGGCTGCGTTCGCGGGGTAGCTGAGCCGCGCCGGGGACGACCAGGTCCCCAGGTGGACGAGGTACGAGCCCCGAGCTGGGGGGAGATCACCGCCGGGTGCCGGTTGCATCGCGACGTGCAGTAGCCGGCCGCTGGCCCACTGCTCGGCTCGCACCACCGCCTGCCCTCTCTCGGGAGCGGGGCCGTCGACGCGGACCCCGAGGGCGACCCGGGTCCCCGGTCGGGCCCGGTCCACAGGCCGTCCGTCCTCGTGGACAGAGCGGACGCGCACCTCGGTGAACCGGGTGCCGTCCGTCGCTCGCAGCCGTTCACCGACGGTGAGGCATCCTCCGGTGAGCGAGCCCGTCACCACCCGGCCGACGCCGTCGAGGAGGAAGGAGCGGTCGACCCACAGCCGGGGCCGACCTCGGTCCTCCGCCGTGGGGCAGGTGACGATGGCGGCGTCGAGTGCGAGCAGCAGGCGTTCGTCGCCTCCGCCGTCGGCGTTCGTTGCCACCACGGCTGCCCCGTCGAGGAACGTGCCGGCCAGGTGCACTCGAAGCGCGTCCTCCACCCGCCGCCGCTGGTCGGGCCCGACGTCGTCGCAGAAGGTCAGGGCGACGATCCCGGTCGGGGCCCCCAGCAGTCCCAGGATGGCGACGTGCTCCTCGGTCTGAGCCTTCCAGCCCTCGCGGGCCGAGACCGCGAGCAGCACGCCGTCCACGGTCGCGCAGCCCGAGAGCGCATTGGCCACGAACCGGCGGTGGCCGGGCACGTCGACGAACGCGGCGGTGCGCCCTGATGCCAGCTCGGTCCACGCAAAGCCGAGATCGATGGTGAGTCCTCGTGAGCGCTCTTCGGCCCAACGGTCGGGGTCGGTGCCGGTGAGGCGCCGGACGAGGGTGGACTTGCCATGGTCGACGTGGCCGGCGGTCGCGATGATCACGACATCGTCGACCACGCCCGGCAAACGGCCGCGGTCAGGGTGGCGTCGTCGGCGGGGTCGATGGTCCGCAGGTGCATCACGACAGCCCCGTCGGCGATCACGGCCAGCACGCCCTCGCGTCGCAGGGCGCCGGCCAAGGCGTCGGGCGATCGGGTGTCGAGGGCGACCGCCCACCCGGGGATCTCGCGTCCCGGCACCGCGCCGGCGCCCGCCGCGCCGGATGCGGGAACGGCCCGGGCCGGGGGAAGGGAGGGAAGGCATCGGCAGAGGGTGCCGGCGAGGTCCACCGCCCGCGCCTGCACTGTGTCCTCGGAGGCGACGGCCAGGCGCCAGAAGGGCACCTCATCGACGGCGTCGCCCCGTAGGTAGGCGTCGAGGGTCCGGTGGAGGAGCGCGCCGCGTACGCGGTCGTAGCGAACGGCGCGGGCGAGCGGGTGTCGCCGGGCGAGGGACACGAGGTCGGCGCGACCGCAGATGATGCCGGCCTGGGGGCCGCCGAGCAGCTTGTCGCCGCTGAAGGTCACCACGTCGGCTCCGGCCCGGAGGGTTTGGCGGGCGCCGGGCTCACCCCCGAGCCATGAGGGTGGGGGCCCGTCGAGCCATGGGCAGCGCTCGTCGAGGAGGCCCGAGCCCAGGTCGACGACGACGGGAAGGCCGTGCTCGTGCCCGAGGATCGCCAGCGCGGCCGTCGGGACGCGGGCCACGAAGCCCTCGACCACGTAGTTCGACGGGTGCACCTCGAGCAGCACCCGGGTGTCCGGGCCCACCGCCCGCTGGTAGTCCTCGGGATGCGTGCGGTTGGTGGTGCCCACCTCGTGCAGGCGGGCGCCGCCGCTGGTCACCACCTCGGGAACGCGGAACGAGCCGCCGATCTCGACGAGCTGTCCCCGTGACACGACCACCTCGCCCCCGGCGGCGACGGCGGCGAGCACCAGGGTGAGGGCGGCGGCGCCGTTGTTGACCACGAGGGCGTCCTCGGCGCCCGTGAGCGCGCACAACGCCGCTTCCACGCCACCCAGGCGCGGGCCCCGACGGCCCGTGGCCAGGTCGAGCTCGAGGTCGGAGGTCGCCGCCCACGCCGGGTCGGTGGGTGCCGTGAGGGGCGCCCGGCCGAGGTTGGTGTGCAGGAGGATGCCGGTGGCGTTCAGCACCGGTCGATCGGGGGCGGCGATCGCCAACAGCTCGGACAGGCGCCCCGCCAGCGTGGCCGCGTCCGCCACCGTCCCTTCCGCTCCGGCTCGGGCCCGGGCCTCGGTCAGCACCCGTCGTGCGGCGTGTCGGGCGAGCGGCGCCGGCACCTCGGTGGGCGCCGTACCCGCGAGGGCGTCCACCGCCGGGAGGGCCCGACGCGGGTCGGGGTCACCCACCGGCGATCACCGGACCAGGACCGGCGGGCCCGACGCGCCCCGTGCCGTGAGGCGCCCGACCACGTGGGCCGATTCCCCGGGCACGTCCCGCAGGTCGGCCACCAGGGCGTCGGCGGCGTCCGGGGGAAGGGCCACGAGGAGGCCTCCTGATGTCTGCGCGTCGCAGGCCAACCAGCGAAGGGTCTCGTCCACGTCGTCACCCCAGGTCACGTGGCCGGCGTCGTCGCGGTTGCGACGGGTGCCCCCCGGGATCGCCCCGGCGGCCACGAGGTCCTCCACACCGGGGAGCAGGGGCAGGGCGTCGGCGTCGACCTCCGCACCGGTGCCGGACGCGGCCACGACCTCGCCGAGGTGGCCCATCAGGCCGAAGCCGGTGATGTCGGTGGCACACCGTGCGCCATGGGCCACGGCGAGGCGCGCCGCGGTCGCGTTGAGACGCGTCATCGAGGCCACCGCCGTGGCCAGCACCTCCGCTGGACAGCTCCCCTGCTTCGCGGCGGTCGTGACGACGCCGGTACCGAGCGGCTTGGTGAGGACGAGCACGTCACCAGGGCGGCCGGCGGCGTTGGTGAGCAGCGTGGCGGGATCGACGAGCCCGGTCACCGAGAGGCCGAACTTGGGCTCGGCGTCGTCGATGGAGTGGCCGCCGAGGAGCGCGCACCCCGCCTGTTCGAGGACCGAGGCGGCGCCGTCGAGCACCTGCGCGAGGGTGGCCCACGGAAGTCGGTCGCGGGGCCAGGCCACGATGTTCAGCGCCGTGAGGGGCCTCCCGCCCATGGCGTAGACGTCGCTGAGGGCGTTGGCGGCGGCGATCGCGCCCCAATCGTGGGCGTCGTCGACCACGGGGGTGAAGAAGTCGACGGTCTGCACGAGCGCACGTGACCCGTCGATGCGGAACACCCCGGCGTCGTCGGCGCCCGCGGGGCCGACCAGCACGTCCGGGTGGGTCGGAAGGGGCCGCGCCATGGCCGCGAGGACGGACCGCAGCTCACTCGCCGACAGCTTGCACCCGCAGCCGGCCCCGTGGGAGAAGCCGGTCAGGGCCGGGTGGTCGGGCAGGTCGGTGGGGCAGGGCATCGCGGCGGTCCCGGAGGTGGCGCAGTGGTGGCGGCTGGCGGAAGCGAAGGGGAATCGAACCCCCCGCACCTGCACGCAGGTGCCGCACGGTTTTGAAGACCGGGGAGCCCACCAGGAGCTCGATCGCTTCCGCTCCCTGGATACCACCTCCTGATGGCAGGTGTGACGTCCGGCCCTGCCGGCGCCGAGGTCGCCGAGGTGCCGTCCGCGTCGATGGGCGCGGGACCTGCCCTGCGAGACCGTGTACCCCACCGCCGACGTGGTCGCCCACGGGAACCAGTTCGCGGACGGACCGCCCCGCTCGGTGGGTGGCCGACCTGAACGGGCCTGAAGTGCGTTGGACCGGTTGCCGCGCGAGCATGGGGACATGACCACGACGAATCCCCGAGGAGGGGCGCTCATGTCTCGGTTCACCAAGCGGACGATCATCGTGGCGGCGGTCGCCGGCCTCGTCGCTTCGCTGGCTGCCGTCGGCGGTGCACCCGCGGCATCCGGCCAGGGCACCGATGAGGCGGTACCGGTCGTGGCCGCTGCTGCCGCCAGCGCCGGGGTCGAGTCCTCCGGCCCCCTCACGTCGCCGGCCTTCGCCGGCAACGGGCCGACCGAGCGCAGCGGCGTCGCGCCCGAGGCCACCGTCATCTCCGACGGCACCTTCGACGGCCGGCCCGTGAACGGCGAGTCGGTCATCGGGCCGGACGGTCGCGTCCAGGTCACCGACACCACGCAGTACCCCGCCCGGGCCATCGGCCAGATCGAGCTCGTCGACTTCGACGGCGGCGAGTTCATCTGCACGGGTTGGCTCATCGACTCCAACTCGATCTTGACCTCCGGTCACTGCGCCTTCAACCCGGCGCCCACCGGTGACCACATCATCCAGGCCGCCCAGTTCTTCCCCGGCCGCAACGGTGGCTTCGATCCCTTCGGCGGCTGCAACGTCACCTCGGCGTTCTCCCGTGCCGGATGGCGGGTCAACGGCCTCGCCAAGGACGACTGGGCCGTCCTGGGCCTCGACTGTCCCATCGGCAACACCGTGGGCTGGCTCGGCTACTTCAGCCTGTCTGCCGTCAACGGCCTGGACGGCAAGACCGCCCGGGTCGAGGGCTATCCCGGCGACAAGCCCTTCGGCACCCACTGGAAGATGTCGGGCACCATCGCCGCCCGCACGGACGCCAACAACGTGTACTACCCGATGGACACCTTCGGCGGGCAGTCCGGCTCGCCCATCATGGTGGCCAACCGGCCCGCTTGCGGTGGACCGTGCGGCATGGGCATCCACTCCTACGGCGCCGACGGCGTGCCGCCGCTCAACAGCGGGCCCCGGATCACCACCCGGAACTTCAACCTGATCTCGGGCTTCGCCGCCAGCAACGGCGGCTGAGCGGGCCGTCCACCGCGGACCTGACCAGCGCCGCCCTCGGGTCACCGGGGGCGGCGCGGTTGCGTTCAGGAGGCTGAGGGAACCGCCGCCACCTCCGCGGCGAGCACGGCCTCGAGGCTGGCGATGGCCACCTCGATCTGGTCGTCGGCGGGAGGCTTGGTGGTGAGTGCCTGCAGCGCCAGGCCGGGGGCGGTGATGGCCTTCACGAACCGGCTGTCGGGCCGGCGTTTGGCCAAGCGCAGGATCTCGTAGGCCAGGCCGGCGACCAGAGGGAGCCCCAGCACCCGGGTGAGCACCAACACGGGCCAGGACGCCTGGCCCACGAACGAGAACACCACGATGGCCACGACCACCACGAGCAGCAGGAAGTCCGTGCCGCACCGGGCGTGGCGGGTGCTGTAGCGGCGGGCGGCCTCGATGGTGAGGGGCTCGGCGTGCTCGAAGGCGGCGATCACCATGTGCTCGGCGCCGTGGTACTCGTAGGTGCGGCGGATGGCGGGGGAGCGGCCGATGGCCACGACGTAGCCGAGGAAGAGCCCGAGGCGCAGCACCCCTTCCGAGATGATGAAGACGGCCGTGTTCCCGTGAACGCGGTCGGCGACGGCGTGGGCCACGGCCGCGGGCACCACCGCGAAGACCGCGACGAACACGACCAGGGTGACGACCGTGGTGAGGGCCAGCGAGCGGTTGCTGGCAGGCTCGCCCTCCTCCTCGCCGCGCTCGACCGACGCCGACCAGCGCAGGGCGCGCAGGCCGAGGGCCATGGTCTCGACGAGGGCGAAGGCGCCCCGCACGATGGGGATGCCCTTGGGCTTCTGGGCCCACTCGGGCACGATCTCGTCGGTGGTCGCGATGGTGCCGTCGGGCCGGCGGGCGGCCACCGCCCAGCAGTGCGGTCCCCGCATCATCACGCCCTCCACGACGGCCTGGCCGCCGATGGGCGTGCTCGGATCGAGGCTGGAGGTCGGGCGCGTCTCGTCACCGGGGTCGGGCACGGTCACCTATCGGCCCGAGGACGCCTGCGGTTGACCCGACGGATAGGGTGGCGCCGAATCTGACGGGTCGTCAGAAACCGGGTTGTCAGAGAGCGAGGCCCCCGTGAGCGACGTGACCGAACCGACGGAGATCCCCCTGATCGTCAGCGTGGACGACCACGTGGTCGAGCCGCCCCACCTGTGGCAGGAGTGGCTCCCGGCCAAGTTCAAGGATCGGGCGCCGCACGTCGAGCGCCACGGCCTCGCCGGCCTCAAGTACGTCAGCGGCACGACCTACGAGTACGAGCTCGCCGACGATGCCCCGCAGTGCGACATCTGGTTCTACGAGGGGAAGATGTTCCCCCACAAGCGCCACGTCGCCTCCGTGGGCTTCGAGCGCGACGACATGACGCTGTCGCCCATCACCTACGACGAGATGCGCCCGGGCTGCTACGAGCCCGTCGCCCGCGTCGAGGACATGGTGGCCAACCACGTCGAGGCGTCGCTGTCGTTCCCGACCTTCCCCCGCTTCTGCGGCCAGACCTTCGCCGAGGCCGAGGACAAGGATCTCGCCGAGGCCTGCGTGTACGCCTACAACGACTTCATGGTCGAGGAGTGGTGCGGCGACTCGGGCGGCGCGCTCATCCCGTTGACCATCGTCCCCCTCTGGGACGTCGAGCTCGCCGCCGCCGAGGTGCGCCGCAACGCCGAGCGCGGCGTCCGGGCGGTCACCTTCAGCGAGATCCCGGCCAAGCTCGGCCTGCCCACGCTGCACTCCGGCTACTGGGAGCCCTTCTTCCAGGCCTGCGAGGACACCGGCACCGTGGTCTGCATGCACATCGGCTCGTCGTCGCAGATGCCGGCCACCTCGCCCGACGCCCCGCCGGCGGTGGCCGCGACGCTCAGCTTCGGCAACGCCATGAGCTCGATGAGCGACTTCCTCTTCTCCGGCGTGCTGGTGCGCCACCCCGAGCTGATCCTGGCCTACTCGGAGGGCCAGATCGGCTGGATCCCCTACATCCTCGAGCGGGCCGACGACGTGTGGGAGGAGCACCGGGCGTGGGGCGGCGTGCGCGACCTCATCCCCGAGCCGCCCTCGACCTACTACTACCGCCAGATCTACGGCTGCTTCTTCCGCGACAAGCACGGCCTCGACTCGCTCGATGCGGTCGGCGTCGACAACATCACCTTCGAGACCGACTACCCCCACACCGACTCGACCTGGCCCCACACCAAGGAGGTGGCCGAGAAGATGATGGGCCACCTCCCCGCCGACGTGGTCCACAAGATCGTCCGGGGCAACGCCATCCGCATGCTCGGCCTCGACCTGGCGTGACACCGGCTCCTCCTTCGTCGGGCGATCATTGGAGAAAAGAGCAGTCATATGTGACTGTTGTTTCCTCCAAGTCGTTCGGGCTCAGACGGCGAGGGGGTTGACGCCGAAGCGGGCGGCGTAGAAGGCGAGGGCGGCGGCCCGCTCCTGAGGGTCGATGC
>CAYYDZ010000048.1:16512-18335 GCA_964470715.1 uncultured Microthrixaceae bacterium
CGCGCACGCAGGCGCGCAGCAGGTGCTCGACCCGGTCGGACCAGTAGGCGCCCACGGCCACGGGATCCGGGTGCTCGACCGCGAGCCGCACGCTGTAGGCGACCATCGTCGCCATCGACACGGTGACCGCCACGGGCTCGCGGTGGGTCACCACGAAGGTGGCGTCGGGGAAGACCGTCCGGAGCGGGCCGAACTGGGCGAGGTGCTGCGGCGACTTGAGGACCCACCGGGTGGGCGCCCCCTCGTCGCGGTGGCGCAGGTAGGTGCACACCTGGAGCACCCGGCGCAGGTAGCGGTAGGTCTCGGTCTGGTCGGTGGCGTCGAACCAGTCGCGGTAGCGGGGGAGGGGGACGCTGGTCTCGAAGAGCATGGTGGAGAAGTCCAGGGCCAGCAGCTGGATCTCCTCGTGCACGTGGTCGGTCGTCATCTCGTGCATGCGCACGAAGTGGGGCATGGCGTCGTTGACGAAGCCGAGGGCGGCGTCCGTGCGGGCGCGGCGGGGGTCGGGGTCCGGTGGGGGACCGTCGGGTGCGACCCGCTCGGGGTCGCCCAGCACGGGCTCGAGCGACTCCCAATAGGGCAGCGAGCGCAGGCGCGGGTCGGCGGCCAGCAGATTGTGGAGGTGGGTGGTCCCGGTGCGGGGCAGGCCGGCGATGATGATCGGAGCCTCGAGGGGCAGGTCGAGGATCTCGGGGTGGCGGGCGATCTCGTGCTCGACGAGCAGGCGGTTGACCAGCAGCTGGGTGAACAGGGTGTGCTGCGACACCAGCCCCATCGGGCTCAGGCCGGCGTCGTCGGCGAGCTCGTCGCACAGCAGGCCCAGCGGTTCGAGGAAGCGGGTGTCGCCGAAGTCGTCGAGCCCGGTCGCCTCCGCGGCGGCGTCCATCAGCACCGTCGGCCGGAGCGACAGGTCGGCGGCGAGTGGCCCGACCGACGCCAGGATCTCGGCGATGTGGTCGGGGAAGCGCGGCGCGGCCAGGTCGTCGAGGCGCACGGGCGCCGGTCGCGCCCCGCCCGGTTGTTCCCCCATCGGGGGAGACCCTACGCCCGGCGAGAGGGTGTCAAATGCTCTACAGGGTGAAGGTGTCGAGGTCGTTGGCGAGGGCGACCTCGCCGGCGAAGACGGCTTGGGCCTCGTCGATCCACTCCTGTTCGGTGCCGGGGGCGACGCCGGGGACGGGGTGGGTCATCACGAGGGTCTTCACGCCGTTGCGCTGCGCGGTGTCGGCCGCCTGCTCGATGGAGGAGTGGTAGTCGAGGACGTCCTGGAGGCGGGGGGCGGGGATCATCTTCACCACCGACTCGCGGACCACGGTCTGGACGTACACGTCGGCGCCGGCGCACAGGCGATCGAGGCCCTCGCAGGGGATGGTGTCGCCGGCGATGACCACGGCCTTGCCGTCGGCCTCGATCCGGTAGCCGACGGTGGGCTTCACGGGGGAGTGCTCGGTGGGCGCAGCCACGATGCGGATGCCGTCGTCGTCGACCACCACGCCGTCGGAGACCTCGGTGACCTCGATCGTGGGCTGGTACTGGAGGGACTCGTGGTGGGCGATGCGGTAGCCCACGTCCTCGGTCAGCATGTCGAGGGTCTTGTCGATGAGGCCTTGGGTGCCCTCGGGGCCGACGATGCGCAGCGGCGTGGGGCCGAAGCTCATCACCCACTGCATGGTGATGACGTCGTTCAGGTCGGTGATGTGGTCGCTGTGACGGTGGGTCAGGAACACGGTGTGGAACTGCGCCGGGCCCGACCCGGCCGCCGCCGCCCGCATCAGCACGGCGCGACCGCAGTCGAAGAGCAGGTCGCGGCCGGCGGCCCGCAC
>CAYYDZ010000049.1:0-9928 GCA_964470715.1 uncultured Microthrixaceae bacterium
CGGGTGCTCATGGTCGGCCCAACCCCACCCGTCGGTGGTCCATTCCTCTGCGTTGCCGTTCTGGCGCCTGATCTACGGCCCAGAGCCAGTAGATCGGGCGCCAGTTCGAGCGGGGTCGCGGAGGATCAGCGCCGGGGCGGGAGGCGCCAGAGGCGCCGGACGACGAGGCCGAGGACGGTGCCGAGGGCGGCGCCGGCCACGATGTCGCTGGCGTGGTGGATGCGCACGTGGATGCGGCTGCTGGCCACCACGAGGGCGACGAGGAACCACGCGGCCGGCACCCGGCTGCCGTCGGACAGCAGCACCGCGGCGAAGGCGCCACTGCTGGCGTGGCCGCTGGGGAAGCTGGTGGTGAGCGGGGCCCGCAGGTGGTGGGGCCGATCCTCGGTGACGACCGGGCGGGTGCGGCGGAACAGGCGTTTGATGCCCTGGTTCACGAGCACCGACTCGCCGGCGAGGCACACGACGAGGCGGAGGAAGGCCTGCTCGTCGCGCTCGGAGCGCAGGCTCTTGGCCGAGCCGAGCAGGGCCCAGATCAGGCTGAAGTCGCCGAGGGCCGAGGCGCCGTACATCACGTGGTCGGCCACGGGGTTGCCCCGGAGGTGGTCGAAGGCCCGGTCGACGGCGGCGTCGAAGGCGGCCACCGGTGCGAAGGCGTCGGCGGGGGAGGGGGCGACCTCGGCGACGGCCGGCTCGCCGAGGCGGTCGTCGGCGCCGTCGAGGGGATCGGTCACGAGCCGACCAGCGCCGGCGAGCGCACGGTGACCGCCGCCTCGGTCGGCACGAGGGCGGGGTCGCCGCCCACAGCCGGACAGTAGGCGTGGTAGCTGCACCAGGAGCACCCGCGGCCCGGTCGAGGGCGGAAGTCCTCGTCCTCGCAGGCCCGGTCGACCGCGGCCCAGATGGCCTCGACCTTGCGGGCGAGGGCCCGGGTGGACTGCTCGGTGGGCACGGTGACGATGGCCACGGGCTCGGCGAGGTGGAGCAGCTGGATGCGGGCCGGGCGGACGCCGAAGAACTGCTCGCACAGGTAGCTGTAGAAGTGCACGCCGCCGAGGCGCGCCTGCTCGACCTGGACCGAGGGCGCCCGGCCGGTCTTGTAGTCGGTGACCACCAGTCCGCCGTCCTCGTCGAGCTCGAGCCGGTCGATGATGCCGCGCAGGCGCAGGTCGCCGATGCGGGCCTCGAGCAGCACCTCGAGGCCGATGGGGCGCACGGTGGTCGGGTCCTCCAGCTCGAAGTAGCGGCGGACCAGCGCCTCCGCTTGGGCCAGGAAGCTGGCTTCCGCGGCCTCGTCCAGGCCCAGCCCCACGAAGTCGGGGTCGGCCCGGAAGGCCTCGGTCGCCTCGGCCAGGCAGGTGACGGCGCGGTCCTCTGTGCGCTGGGGGGCGGGGAGGTCGAGCAGCCGCTCGAGGGCGGCGTGCACGAGGGTGCCTCGGCTGGCGGGCACCGACGGCGCCTCGGGGAGGCGGTCGATGGCCGAGTAGCGAAAGGCCAGGGCGCAGTCCCGGAAGGTCGAGACCTTCGAGGGCGACAACGTCGCCGGCCGCGTCAGCGACATGTCGGCATCGTACGCAGGGTCGGTGACAGCGTTGGGCACACCCCGCGGGAGGGTCAGGGCCCGAGGACCCGGAGGAGGTCGGCGGCGACGGCGTCGGGGTCCTCCAACGGGCCGAAGTGGCCGAGGTGGTCGAACACCCTGAGCTCGGCCCGGGGGAGGGCCTCGGCGATGTGGGGGGCGAAGGCGGCGGGGCCGACCGGGTCGCGCGCCCCGGTGGCGATGGTCACGGGGATGGCGACGTCACCCAGGTGGGCGAAGGCCCCGTGCTGCGCGCCCATCCGGTACACCTGCGACTCGTCCACGGGCCGACAGCGCAGCGTCACCGAACCGTCGGCCTCCTCCCGGAAGCCGCCGTCCACGTAGGCGCGCAGGGCGTCGGGGTGCAGGACGTTCAGCGGCGGCTTGGACGCGAAGTTGGCGTAGGCCTCGTCGGCTGAGCCGAAGGTGGCGCGGCGGCGCAGGGCACCTTCGGCGAGGTGGTTGCCGCCTCCCGTGCCGCTGGCGCCCGTGTCGTCCGGGTCGATGGGGTCGCCGGGGAAGACCACGGGCTCGAAGCAGTAGAGGCGAGCGAAGGTGCCCGGCCGGCGCTGCTCGGCCAGCAGCAGGGCGGCGCCGCCCTTGGAGTGCCCGGCGGCCACCAGGGGCACGTCGCCGACGGTGGTCCGCAGGTGGTCGACCACCGCGAGCACGTCGTCGGCGAAGCCCCGCCAGCGGTAGTCGAGCCCCTCGGGCGTCTCCGCCTGACCGTGGCCGCGCAGGTCGGGGGCCCAGCAGTGGAAGTGGTCGGCCAACCGTGAGGCGATGGGCCGCCACACCGGGCCGCAGAACCCGGTGGCGTGGGTCAGGAGGAGGGGAGGACCGTCGCCGCCGAGGTCGTGGAGGGCCACGTGGACGCCGTCGCTGGATCGGACGAGCTGCATGGGCCCATCCTCTCATCGGTCCAGCCGATCATCGTCCACGCCGGGTCGAGGCGGTGCTCGGCCAGCAGCACGAAGATCCGGTCCATGGTGGCCACGTCGAGGCGCTGGTGGCCGTCGTGGAGCACGTCCACGAGCAGGTCGACCGGCACGACCGTCACGTCGGGGTGGTGGTGGCTGCCGGCAGTCGGCGACACCAGGAGCGGGTCGAGGAACGGGACCCAGGGCAGGTGGTCGGACAAGGCGATGCGGGTGGCGTTGGTGACCTGGAGCAGCTGCTGGACGTCGCGGTCGACGTCGTCACCGGCGGCCCGCAGCACGAACCCGCCGGCGGGCCCGGCCACGAAGCGGTCCTCAGCGAACGCCCCCACGGCGAAGGCGCGGGGGAGCGAGGTCAGCAGGCGATCGAGGTCCGCCGCATCCAGTCGCGCAGGGTTCGCCACCCTGTCCTCATCGGTCGGAGTCGCGAGGTCCCTTAGGTCGATCGCACTACAGCTGTGTCGCGGCTCAGTCGCTGCCGGCCTTCTCGCGGGATTCGGTGGCGGCCCAGCGGAAGACGCCCTTCGACATGGTCGAGCGCTCGGCCTTGGCGCGGGCCTCGTTGACGTCGGCCCGCACCCGGTGGGCGTCGGCGGAGCCGGGGTCGGCCTGGGTGGCCAGTTCGGCCAGGTGGCCGGCGAGGCGGAGCTCGCCGGCCTCGGCCAGCTCGGCGGCACGGCGGGCGAGCACGTCGGCGCCACCGGCCAGGGCCGCTACCTCGGCGGCGAGGGCGGCGTCGGGGGCGGGCTTGAGGTGGGCGGGGTTGCCGTCGTACCAGCCGCCGTAGAGGCGCCAGACGTTGCGGACGATGAACTCGGGCTCGTCGTAGACCGGCTGGAGGTAGGGCTTGTCGACGAGGTCGGCCGGCGGCGCCACGGTGTGGACGATGTCGTCGAGGCGCGCCCCCTCGTTCATGAGGGCGAGGGTCTGGTCGTGGAGCGACTCGAGGTAGGCGGCGGTGTCGTTCAGGACCATGGCCACGTCGTCGGCGCCGGCGATGGGCAGGCCGTGCCCGGGGAGCAGCACCTCGGCCCCCATCGCGGCCATGGACCGCAGCGCCGCGGCCCAGTCCTTGGCGAAGCGCTGCACCTTCTGCGGGTTGCCGGCGTTCGGCGCGCACCAGATGATCAGGTCTCCGGCGCACAGGACCTTGCGGCCGGGCACCCACACCCAGGTGGCGTCGTCGGTCTCGCCCCGGGCGTGGTGCAGCTCGAGGTCGAGGTCGCCCACGAGCACGTCGAGCCGGTCGCGGTAGGTGACGTCGGGCCGGCGGTACTCGGTCGGCCACTGGAAGCTCGGCAGCTGGAACTGCCGCTGGTTGACGACGCTGTTGTAGCCGGCGGTCTCGATGTAGCGGTCGAAGCGGGGGTCGACCTCCTCCTGGGCGACGACACGCGCCCGGGGTCGGCCCCGCTCCTCGTTCTCGGCGTCGAACACCTGGGTGCCGAAGACGTGGTCGACGTGGCCGTGGGTGTACACCGCGGTGTCGAAGGGCTCGTCGGTCCACCCCCGCACCGCTTGGTGGATGGCGGGACCGGTGAAGGCACTGCCGGTGTCGACCAGACAGAGGCCCTCGCCGGTGGTGAAGGCGGCGACGTTGGCGAAGGACTCGACCATGGCGACCCCGTCGCCGACCTCGCACAGCTCGTTGCTGGCGGCCATCGGGTGGCGCTTGGCCATCCCCCCGTCGCCGTGCAGGATCGCACGGGAGAGCTCGAGCAGATCGGTGGCCACATCGCCTCCAGGTTCCGTGGCCCTGATGCCAGGGCCGGTGGTGGCGAGCCTACGCTCGCCCGATGCGCCGGGCGGCCGTGGTGAGGGGGGCGGCGGTGCTCCTGGTCGTCGTGTTCGCGAGCGTCGCCGCTACGGCCTGCGGTCGTGACGGCGACGGTGAGACGGACGGCCACGGTGGCGGCACGTCGGCGGGCGACCCCACGTCGGACACGCGGGCCGTGGGGCCGGACCCACCGGTGGCCCTTCCAGCGGGCGAGGACCTCTACCAGCCGCCGGACTCCCTCGGTGACGGGCCGGCCGGCAGCCTCGTCTGGTACGACGAGAGCCCGCCCATCGGCGAGGCCCGGGCGTGGCGCACGCTGGCCCACTCGTCGGACGGGGAGGGCCGGACCACCTGGGTCACCGCCCGGGTCTTCCGGCCCGTGGGGCCCGCGCCCGAGGGAGGGTTCCCCGTCGCGGTGTGGGCTCACGGCACCGCGGGCCTGGCCGACCAGTGCGCGCCGTCACGGTCGGGGGCCCTCGTCCCCGGGATCACCAACCTTCTGCTCGCCGGCTTCGTCGTTGTCGCCCCCGACGGTGCGGGGCTCGGAACGCCAGGTTCGGCGGCGTACCTCGTCGGCGTCAGTGAAGGCCGCGCCGTGCTCGATTCGGCCCGGATGGCCACACAGGTGCCGGGGGCTGATGCCGGTGACGACGTGGCGCTCTGGGGTTACTCGTCCGGGGGGCAGGCGGTGCTCTTCGCCGCCCAGCAGGCGGCGGCCTACGCCCCCGACCTCACCATCCTGGGCACCGCGGCGGTGGCGCCAGTGTCCGACATGGCCCGCTTCGCCGGCGTGGCCGCCGCCTTCCCCTTCACCTTCGGCTACGCCTTCATGACCTTCGGGGCCTGGAGCGACGTCTACGACGTCGATCTGACGACCATCTTCGCGCCCGGGGCGATGTCCGAGCTGCCGCTCCTGGGTGAGGCCTGCGCCCAGGAGATCGCCCCACACTTCGCGCTCACACCCATCGAGCAGCTCCGCGTCACCGACGCGACGGTCACCGCCCCCTGGGTCGACCTGATGGCGCAGAACTCGGTCGGGGCCTCGGCCGCCAGCGGGCCGGTCCTGCTGATCCAGGGCACCGACGACCCCATCATCGATCCCGCCTCGACCGACGCGCTGGCGCAGCGCCTGTGCGGCGTCGGGGTCGACGTCGAGCTGCGTTCGGTGCCCGGCGCGCGCCATGAGGTGGTGTTCCCGACGGCCCCCGACGTGGTCGCCTGGTTCGCCGACCGTTCCGCCGGTGTTTCCGCCGTCAGCACGTGTTCGCCCTGAACGCGTCCCGGTGCCGCCGTAGCCTGCGGCCATGACGATGCTCGATGACGCCGCAGTGGACGACCCGGCCAAGGCCGAGGCCAAGGCGGCGCTGCTCGACCCCACGCTCTCGCCAATCGTCGACATGGTGTTCTCGGTCGACGGGCCTCCCGAGGCCCTGGTCTACGAGGCCGCCTCGGCGGATGGATCCGTCCACTTCACCCGCGAGGTCGACGGCAACGGGTGGGCCTTCACCCTTGTCGACGTCGAGGGGCACGATCCGCTGGGCGACCAGGCCACCGACCGTTTCGCGGGGTTGGCCGACGAGCGGGCGGTCCCCTTCCCCGACCGCACCACCAACGCCTACCCCTTCGCCTTCGAGCAGGTGGCGCAGCTCTTCGACTCGCCCGCCGCCCCCGACCTCTGCGTCATGCACTCGGCGGCCCACAACTGGGAGGACCAGGGTGGCCACCGGGGCGAGCACGGCTCCATCGGCATCGTGCAGGCGCGTGCACCCTTCTTGATCGCCGGCGCCGGCGTGGCCGCCCGGGGGATGGTCCCGAGCGCCTGCCGCCTCATCGACATCGCGCCCACCGTGCTGCGCCTGGCCGGGGCCGCGGCGGCGCCCGAGAGCATCGGCCAGAACGGCCGGCCCCTCGCCGGCGGTCTGCTCGCCCGCCAGGACGGCCGGGTGCTCGACGACCTCATCGACGACGGGCAGGCTCCGCCCGAGCACGTGGTCGGCATCCTGTGGGACGGCACCAACGCCAACGTCCTCTATGACCTCGTGGCCAAGGGGATGGCCCCGAACGTGGCCAGGCTCATGGCCATGGGCACGACCTACGCCCACGGGGCCATGTCGTCGCTGCCAACGGTGACGCTGGCCAACCACACCTCGATCCTCACCGGGGCCCAGCCCGGCCACCACGGCATCCTCCACAACGCCTGGTGGGACCGGGCCCGCCAGCAACAGGTGATCACCAACTCGCCGGCGACGTGGCATCAGGCCATGGCCGACCTCGACCCGTCGGTGGAGACCCTCTACGCCGCCTTCGAGCGCAACTGGCCGGGCGCCCTCACCGCTTCGATCAACGAGCCGTGCGACGCCGGCGCCGCCTATTCCACCTTCGGTGTCATCCGCGACGGCGGCCAGATCGACCGCCCGCCGCGCGCCGACGAGCTGCCGTACGCCACCGAGCGCTTCGTGCGGCCGGTCAAGGAGTACGAGTGGTCGTCACGGGTGGACCACACCAGCGTCACCCAGGCCCGCCAGGCCTTCTCCGGCGAGCTCGGCGCCCTCCCGAGGTTCTGCTGGGTGAACTTCACCCTCACCGACGCCGCCTTCCACGAGGGCGGCCCCTACTCCGAGATCGCCGAGGCCAGCGTGGTCGACTCCGACGCCCGCCTCGGCCAGGTGCTCGACGCGGTCGAAGCCGCCGGCGTGTTCGACCGCACCGCCTTCTTCCTGGTGGCCGACCACGGCATGCAGGAGTCCAACCCCGAGGTCCGCGGCGACTGGGGCGACGCCCTGGCCGCCACCGGCCTGCCCTACCGCGACGAGGGCTACGGCTTCATCTACGTCAACCCGTAAACGCGAACTGGCACCGGATTTCGGGGCCAGAGGCCCGAAATCCGGTGCCAGAACGGATCGATCGGGTGGATCAGCTCTTGAAATGGGCGAGGACCTGCTGGAGCTCGTCGCTCAGGCTGGCGGGCGTGATGTAGCCCTCCTCGCTGCGGATCTCGTCCCAGTGGTCGCGCACGTCCTCGAGGGTGAGCTCGGGGTTGTAGTAGCCGTGGGTGAGCCCGATGAACATGCGGGCGATGCGGCCGCCGGCGGCCGAGTAGATCTCGCCGCTGACCTCGCAGTCCTCGTGGGCCAGGAAGGCCACGAGGGGCGACACCAGGCTGGGATCGAGCTTCTCGGCGAGGGGGCCGAGCAGCTCCTCGGTCATGCGGGTGCGGGCGATGGGGGCGATGGCGTTGGCCTTGATGTTGTTGCGGGCGCCCTCGACCGCGAGGACCCGGGTGAAGCCGACGAGGCCCATCTTGGCGGCGCCGTAGTTGGTCTGGCCGAAGTTGCCGAGGATGCCGGCGTTCGACGAGGTGTTGATGACCCGGCCGTAGTTCTGCTCGCGCATCAGCTTCCAGGCGGGGCGGGTGACGTAGAAGGCGCCCTTGAGGTGCACGTCGAGCACGGGGTTCAGCAGGTCGGGCGTCATGTTGTGGAACGCCTTGTCCCGCAGGATGCCGGCGTTGTTGATGACGATGTCGACCTTGCCGAAGGCGTCGACCGCGGTCTGGACGATGGCCTCGCCGCCCTCGGGGGTGGCCACCGAGTTGGTGTCGGCCACGGCCACGCCGCCGAGGTCGTTGATCTCCTTGGCGGTGGTGTGGGCGGGGCCCTCGGTGCCCTCGCCGGAGCCGTCGACGGTGCCGCCGAGGTCGTTGATGACGATCTGCGCGCCACGGGAGGCGAGGAGGAGGGCGTGCTCGCGACCCAGGCCGCCGCCGGCGCCCGTGATGATCGCGACCTTGTTGTCGAAGCCGATGTCAGCCATGGCCGTCGAAGGTAGTCAGCGCACTCTCACCCGGGTAAATCGGCGCCCTCACCCGACGATGCCGTTCTGGCGCCCGATCTACTGGCCAGAACCAGTAGATCGGGCGCCAGTTCGGGGGGGACGGTCAGCCGGTGATGCCGAGGGCGTCGGCGGCCTCGCCCTTGAGGCGCTTGTAGTCGACCTTGCCGTTGGGGGCGCGGCCGATGGTGTCGATCACCACCACCCGCTTGGGTGCCTTGTAGTGGGCCAGGTGGGCCTTCACGTGGGCGATGACATCGGCCTCGTCGACGGTGGCGCCGGGCAGGGGCTCGACCATGGCGGTGATGGCCTCGCCGAACTTGTCGTCGGGCACGCCCACGGCGACGGCGTCGGCGATGGCGGGGTGCTCCTTCAGCACCTCCTCCACCTCCTCGGGGTACACCTTCTCCCCGCCGGTGTTGATGCACTGCGAGCCGCGTCCCAGCAGGACGAGGCCGCC
This sequence comes from uncultured Microthrixaceae bacterium, assembly GCA_964470715.1. Taxonomy (GTDB): domain Bacteria; phylum Actinomycetota; class Acidimicrobiia; order Acidimicrobiales; family DATDAH01; genus JAEUJM01. The sequence goes on from CAYYDZ010000049.1 coordinate 8,586, forward strand.
GTCGGCGTCGACCTGGGCGTAGTCGCCGGGGATCGAGTACCGCTCGCCGTCGATCTCCACGAAGGTGGCGGCGGACTTGGTCTCGTCCTTGTAGTAGCCGATCGGCGTCACGCCCTTCACGGCCACCCGGCCGATCTCGCCGGAGCCGGGCGCCACGTCGTTGCCGCCGTCGTCGATCACCCGGGCGTTGGCGCCCAGCATGAACTTGGCCGTGCCGGAGGTGCCGCCGGCGCTCGACACCGACTGTCCCATGCCGAGGGCCTCGGACGACGAGAACGCGTCCATGAGGAACATCCCCTCGTTGTGGGCGAGCAGGCCCTGCTTCACCGGTTCGCTCCACATCACGCCGGACGAGATCATCAGGAACAGGCTGGAGATGTCCCAGCGGTCGGGCTCGGCGTCCAGGGCCCGCAGCATCGGCTTGGCGAAGGCGTCTCCCACGATCACGATCATCTGGACGCCCTCGGCCTCGATGGTGTCGAAGAGCTCGGGGATGTCGAGGTGGCGGTTCTCGAGGGTGACCACCAGGCCGCCCACGCTGAGGTTCTGCAGCATCATGAACCAGCCCGTGCCGTGCATGAGGGGGCACGCGGGCATGGCCACGGGCCGCCCGGGCTCGGCGGCGAGGGCGCGGACGGCGTCGAGGTCCTGCTCCTCGCCGTAGGTGGGGACGGTGGCGCTGGTGATGGCCACGAAGAGGTCCCGCTGGCGCCACATCACGCCCTTGGGCATGCCGGTGGTGCCGCCGGTGTAGAGCATGAGGATCTGGTCCCCGGAGCGACCCCAGGGCCCCTGCACCCGCTCGGTGGGCGTGGCGGCGGCGGTCTCGTAGGGCACCGCCCAGTCGGGGCACGGGCCGCTGCCGTCGTCCACCCAGAGCCAGACGCGCACACCGGGCACCTGGTCGCGGATGCCCTCGATGCGCTCGGCGAAGGTGCCGTGGAAGACCACCGTGATGGCATCCGCGTTGTCCCAGAGGTAGGTCAGCTCGGCGTCGGCGTAGCGGTAGTTGGTGTTGACGGGCACGAGCCCGGCCTTGAAGCAGGCGAACACGGTCTCGAGGTACTCGGGGCAGTTGTGGACGTAGAGGGCCACCTTGTCCTGCTCGGCCGTGGGCGTCTCGGCGGTGCCCGAGTCGAGGATGGTGCGGGCGATGCCGTCGGCCCGCCGGTCCATCTCCCCCCAGGTGATGACGCGCTCGCCCTGGCGCTGCGCCGGGGCTTCCGGGATGGTGTCCGCCACCGCCTCCCAGACATCCGCGAAGTTCCACATGCTGGCTATGTCCCTCCTTCGTCGGGACGGCTTCGCCATCCGGTTCATCTGCGGCGCTGCTCCGCTCCGCT
>CAYYDZ010000049.1:10028-12076 GCA_964470715.1 uncultured Microthrixaceae bacterium
GGTCGTCGGAGTCTAGGTACGGTTCCGGGATGGATTTCGACGTGGCGCCGGACGACGACCCTCGGCGGCTGGCGGTGCGGTCCTGGTTGGCCGAGCACCCGGACCCGTCGGGCGCGCAGTTGGCCGAGGCGGGCTACGTCGCCCCCCACTGGCCTCGGCCCCACGGACTCGACGCCGACCCCATCCACCAGCTGATCCTCGACGAGGAGCTGCGGGCCGCGAAGGTGCGCCGGCCCGAGAACCCCATCGGCATCGGGTGGGCCGGACCGACGATCCTCCACGGCGGCACGGAGGAACAGCAGCGCCGCTACCTGCCCCGGCTGCTCTCGGGTGAGGACATCTGGTGCCAGCTCTTCAGCGAGCCCGGCGCGGGCTCGGACCTCGCCGGCCTGGGCACCCGGGCGGTGCGCGACGGCGACGAGTACGTGGTCAACGGCCAGAAGATCTGGACGTCGCTCGGCCACGTCGCCCGCTACGGCATCCTCATCGCCCGCACCAACCCGGACGCCCCCAAGCAGAAGGGCGTGTCCTACCTGATCTGCCCCATGGACGCGCCGGGAATCGAGGTGCGGCCCATCGTCGAGATGACGGGCCTGCACCTGTTCAACGAGGTGTTCTTCACCGACGTCCGCATCCCCGTCGAGAACCTCGTGGGCGACGAGAACGAAGGCTGGTCGCTGGCCAAGGTCACCCTGGGCAACGAGCGGGTGAGCCTCTCGAGCCCGGGTGCGCTGTGGGGGCGAGGGCCGACCGCCGACGACCTGCTGGATCTCGTGCGCGAGCGCGGCGGCTGTGACGACCCGATCGTGCGCCAGCGCCTCGCCCGCCTGCACACCGAGTCCGAGTTGCTGCGCCTCATCCGGCTGCGCACGGTGAGCGCCCGCATAAAGGGCGAGCAGCCCGGCCCGGAGTCGTCCATCCGCAAGGTGCTCGCCGACGAGCACGGCCAGCACATCATGGGCCTGGCCAAGGACCTCGCCGGCACGGCCGGCCTGCTCAGCGACGCGGGCCCGATGGGCGCTCCGGTGGACCTGTGGGAGTACGGGTTCCTCTTCTCGCCCGCCCTGACGGTCGGCGGCGGCACCGGTGAGGTGCAGCGCAACATCCTCGGCGAGCGGGTGCTGGGGCTGCCCCACGACATCGACGTCGAGGCCAACCAGACCTGGGCCGAGACCCGCTCCCTCGTCGGCCGCGGCGCCGGCTGAGCCAGCGGTGCGCGTCCTCGTCACCGGCGGCGCCGGTCTGTTGGGGGCGCGCCTGGCCGTCGACGTGCCGGAGGGCGTCGAGCTCCACCGCACCTGGCACCGCACCCCGCCGGGCCCGGGCGACGACGTGGGGGAGTGGCACCGGGTCGACCTGGGCGACCACGAGGCCACGGCCGCGCTGGTCGCCGGCGTCGCTCCCGAGCTCGTGGTGCACACCGCCTACGCCACCGCCGCCGGGGAGCGTCACATCGTGGCCGCCACGGCGCACGTGGCGGACGCTGCCGCTGCCCTCGGTGCCGACCTGATCCACCTCAGCAGCGACGTGGTCTTCGACGGCGAGCACGCGCCCTACGCCGAGGCCGACCACCCCCTCCCCATCTCGCCCTACGGCCGTCACAAGGCCGAGGCCGAGGCGCACGTCCGCACCGCCTGTCCGGACGCCGCCGTGGTGCGCACGTCGCTGATCACCTGGGCCGACCCGCTCGATCCCCGCACGGCGTGGATCGTCGACACCCTGCGCGCCGGCGACCCCCTCACGCTCTTCACCGACGAGATCCGCTGCCCCGTGCGCCTCGACGACCTGTCCGCCCAGCTGTGGGACCTCGTCGGGCTCGACGCCCGGGACCGGAGCGGCCCGTGGCACCTGGTCGGCGCCGAGGCGCTGTCCCGCTACGACCTCGGGGTGTGCATCGCCCGCCACGCCGGCCTCGATCCGGCGGCCATCACCGCGGCGTCGAGCCGGGGGCAGGCCGTGCCCCGGCCCCGGGACCTGCGCCTCACCACCGCCCGCGCCGACGCCGCCCTGCCCACACCGTCCCGCTCGGTGCGCACCCTGTTCCCCGA
>CAYYDZ010000049.1:12176-16961 GCA_964470715.1 uncultured Microthrixaceae bacterium
GCCATGAAGATCAGCATGCAGCTGCAGTACTCGGGCGGGTTCAAGGAGTCGGCGGCCCGGGTGGTCGAGCTCGAGAAGGCCGGCCTCGACATGGTGTGGGTGGCCGAGGCCTACGGCTTCGACGCCCCCAGCCTCATGGGGTACCTGGCCGCCCAGACCGAGACCGTCGAGATCGCCGCCGGCATCCTGCCGATCTACACCCGCACGCCCACCCTGCTGGCCATGACCGCGGCCGGCATCGACGCCCTCAGTGACGGCCGCTGCGTGCTGGGCCTCGGGGCGTCGGGCCCGCAGGTGATCGAGGGCTTCCACGGCCTGCCGTACGACAAGCCCCTCACCCGTACCCGCGAGATCATCGAGATCTGCCGGGCGGTGTGGAAGCGCGAGCGGGTCACCTACGAGGGCAAGGTGTACACGCTGCCGCTGCCGCCCGAGCAGGGCACCGGCCTCGGCAAGGCGCTGAAGATGATCACCCACCCGGTGCGCGAGCAGATCCCGATCTACGTCGCCTCGCTCGGCCCGAAGAACGTCGAGCTCACGGCCGAGTTGGCCGACGGCTGGCTGCCGATCTTCTACCACCCCGAGAAGGCCGCCAGCGTGTGGGGCGACGACCTCGCCGCGGGTGCCGCGAAACGCCCGGCCGAGCTCGGCCCGCTCGAGGTGGTGGCCGGCGGGGCCGTGGCCATCTGCGGGCCCGACGAGGCCAAGGCGGTGCGTGACTTCGCCCGCCCGATGGTGGCGTTGTACGTGGGCGGCATGGGCGCCAAGGGCCGGAACTTCTACAACGACCTCGTGTGCCGGTACGGCTACGAGGCCGAGGCGGAGAAGATCCAGGACCTCTACCTCGACGGCAAGAAGCAGGAGGCCGCCGCCGCGGTGCCCGACGAGTTGCTCGACTCCCTGTCGCTCTGCGGCGACGAGGGCTACGTGCGTGAGCGCATCCAGGCCTTCAAGGACTCCGGCGTGACCAACCTGAACATCAACCCCATCGGGGCGGACCCGGTGGGGCTGACCGCCAAGGTCAAGGAGTGGGCGTCCTGAACGTCCCGGCGGCGTCGAGCGCCCGGTAGGCGCCGGGCGACGTGAACATGTGCCGGTGCCACCGGCGGGGCGTGGCCAGCAGGGCCCTCGGGTAGTCCTCCCAGAGCCAGCGGGCGAAGTTGCGGCGGGTCCAGTCGGAGGTGCCGGCCACGGCCACCGCCGCCCGGGCCCCCTTCCGGTGGCGCAGGGCCCGCACGAGCAGGGTCGACATGGCGTGGTCGGCGAAGAAGTGGTGGCGGACCATCTCCTGGTAGCGGGTGGTGGCCAGGTGATGGTCGGTGGGGCCGGCGTCGAGCAGGGCGCCGGCCGCGAGGATCCCGGTGAGCAGGGCCTGGCCGATGCCCTCGCCGCTCATCACGTCACAGGCGGCGGCGGCGTCGCCCACGAAGAGGACCCGCCCGGATGTGAGGGGGATGCGGTCGATGCGGGCGGGGATGGGCCATGCCCGGTGGGGGGCCTCCGGGGTGGCGGCGTCGCCGAGGACGGCACGGACTGCTGGCCGTTCGAGCAGCTCCGGCCAGAGCTGCTTCATGGCGGGGACCGGCACCTTGCCGCCACGGTGCACACCGAAGCCCACGTTGGCGCCCCCGCCGGGGAGCGGGAAGGACCAGACGTAGCCCGGGAGGAGGTCGGCCTCGAACCACACGAAGAGGTCGCGGGAGGCGGCCGGCGACACGTCGGTGAAGTACTGGCGGAAGGCGTGCCACTCGCCGCGGTAGTCGGGGAGCGACACGCCGAGGTGCTTGCGCATGGGCGACCACATGCCGTCGGCGGCGACGGCGTAGCGGGCGTCGAGGGTGCCGAGGCCGTCGACCTCGAGGCGGATGCGGTCGCCCTCGGGGTGGGAGGCACCGATGACGGCGTGGCCCTCGAGGACGGTGGCGCCGGCGTCGCGGGCGAGGCCCAGCACGGCGGCGTCCAGCTCCTCCCGCCGGGCCACCGCGGCGTAGAGGCCCCGACCCTCGGGCAGGCGGAAGCGCACCTGGTGGCCCGACGGCGAGGCCACCGCCACCTCGCCGACGACCTGCCACGACGGGACGTCGGTCGGGTCGAGGCCCAGTGCCTCCAGGAGGCGAAGGGCGCCGGCGGTGAGGCCGTCGCCGCAGATCTTGTCCCTCGGGAAGCGGGCCTTGTCCACGAGCACGACGTCGAGCCCGGCCCGGGCCAGGATGGTGGCAGCAGCGGCGCCCGCGGGGCCGCCACCGACGACGGCGACGTCGGCGATCACGGGTGCCAGTGTGGTGCGGCGGTGCGGGCGCGCCTCAAGCCAGGCTGAGGATCTCGTCGAAGCTCTCGCGCATCGACTCCATGAGGGTGTCGGGGTCGGCAACCGCAGCCGGGTCCGTGTTGAACCCGATGTTGAGGTCGTTCAGGTAGCTCAGGAGGGTGATGTTGCAGGCGGCGCCGGCCATCGGCCCGAACGCGAACTGCCCCTGGAACTCGCTGCCGGCCAGGTAGAGGGGGATGGGCGCGCCCGGGACGTTGCTGGCGGTGAAGTCGATGCCGCGCATGATGGACCCGAACAGGCCCGTGGCCAGCTCCTTGGGGAAGCGGTTGAGCAGGCCCGCCATCGGGTCGAGCAGGGCGAGGGCCGGCTCGGTGCGGGCTTCCTCCACCAGACGGCGCAGGGTCCGCATGCGCTCGACGGGGTCAGCGATGTCGAGGGGTACGGCGAAGCGGGCGGGGGCGAACTGGTTGCCGGCCTGGTCGGCGGTGTCGTCGGAGCGCACGTTGATGGGCATGGACATGCGCAGGGCGGCGACCTCGTGCCCGTGGCGGTCGTGGTAGCGGCGCCACCCTCCGACGAGCCCGGCGAGGAAGGCGTCGTTGAGCTTGCCCTCGGCCCGCTTGGCGGCCCGCTTGGCTTCGTCCAGGGGGATGGTGAGGGTGTCGAAGTGCACGCTCAGCGACCGGTTGCGCATGATCGGGCTGAGGGGGTCGTTGGCGGGCTGCAGCATGCGCAGCACCGACTGGGCGGTCTCGGTGACGGCGCCGGAGGTGCCCACCGGATCGGCGGCCGCCAGGCCCAGGGCGCCGACCACGGTGCCGAGGGACCGCTTGGCGATCCCCGCGCCGCGGCGGCCCTCGTGGGCCATGGCATCGAGGAAGCGCTCGCGCTGGTTCATGACGTGGACGGGCGGGGCGTCGGGCATCGGCCCCCGGTCGGCGGGCTCGCGCTCGAGGTCGAAGGTGGCGAGCATCAGGGCCACGCCGCCCACGCCGTCGGTGATGGCGTGGTGGATCTTCATGATCAGTCCGGCGCGACCGTCCTGGAGGTCCTCGACCACGGTGTACTCCCAGAGCGGTCGGGCCCGGTCGAAGCCCTGCATGGCGATCGGCTCGGCGATGTCGAAGAGGTCCTGCACCGAGCCGTCGCCGCCGGCTCGCACCCAGCGCAGATGGAAGTCGAGGTCGAAGTTGGGGTCGATCTCCCAGCGCGGCGGCGCCACCGAGAGAGGGTTCGAGACCACCCGCTGGCGCAAGCGGGGGACCTTGCGGCTGGCCCGGTCGATGATGTCGGCCATCACGGCCCGATCGGGGGCCTGGTCGAGCAGCACCACCGAGGTGATGGTGCTGCGCAGCATCGGGTTGTGTTCGATGGTCCACATGAGCTTGTCCGCATCGCTCATCCGGGACTCGTAGCGGATCTCACCGTCGGCCATGCTCCGAGGCTACGTCACCCCTGCGGTGACGGTCGCTGGAGCATCAACCGGTCTTGCTCACCCTGTCGCCCGGGCGGACGACCCCGGGGGTGATCACCTTGGCGTTCACGCCGCGCAGGTTCTGAGCCCGTCCGTCGGCCGAGTTCACGAGCTGCATCGCCGCTCGACCGAAGCGCTCCGCGAACTTGGCGCAGCCTCTGTGGGGCTCGGCGGTGATCTCGATGACCGCCGTACCGAGCACGAGGCGGGTGCCGGCGGGCAGGTTGGCCGTGCTGAGGTCGAGGTCCAGGTGCAGCTGGTCGCCGGCGAGGGCGCGGTGGTCGACGTCGCTCGAGATCAGGCGGGAGAACCGGGCGCCGATCAGGTTCAGCTGCATGTCGGGGTGCGGTGCGCCGTCGGGGGTGCGTTTGGACGGGCGCACGTTCCAGGTGTCACCCAAGAGGCCGACACTGGGGTCCAGCTCGCCCTCGTCCAGGACCTCGCGCACGCCCAACCCTGGCCGGCGCACGATGAGCTCGACGGTCCCGGCGTCCGCGGAGGCGGCTCGGACGTCGTTCAGACCGGCGAGCAGCTCGTCGATGGTGCGGTGTTCCACCCCGCCAGCTTGGCCAGCGCCGCGGCCGTCACCAAGTGGTTTCCGACGGTGGCCGATCGGAGGTGCTAACAGGTGGGGCCGGCGTTGCGGTAGTAGCCGTGGAAGGTGTCGTCCTCGGTGTGGCCGTCCACGAAGGTGCGCGTGCGCGTGGTGGTGACGTCGGTGCAGCTGCCCCGCGAGCTGGTGCTCTGGCCCGTCTGGGCGCCGGTGGCATAGCGGGTCGAGTACAGGTGCATGGTGATGCTCGTGTCGGTGTAGGTCGGCCACATGAGCACGCCGTACGGGGTGTTGTTCTCGATCACGAAGTTGGGCTCGGGGTACGACACCGTCGACTCGCGCCCGAAGGGGTAGCGCCCGATGTGCTCGGTGTGGAACTGGTAGCTCGGGATGTCGAGACCGGCGAAGAAGGCGGCGTTGAACGATGTCGTGGCGAACTGGGACACGCCGCCGCCCACGCTCTCGACGTGTTGGCCGTTCTCGATGGCG
>CAYYDZ010000049.1:17061-18288 GCA_964470715.1 uncultured Microthrixaceae bacterium
CCGGCCGCGCAGCACCCCGTGCCGGACCGGCCGGGGATGACCTCGGGGCCGTAGCCGCCGACGGTGAAGCTGGCGTCGACCGGCGGCTCGCCGAAGGCGGGGAGGATGATGGGCAGGTCGGTCTTGATCTGCTCCTTGTCGATCTTGAGCTTCAGGCGCTCGGCGCCGACCTTCGAGCTGATCCAGTTCTGGAGCTGGGCGGTCGTGGCGGTGGCGGTCTCGCCACCGGCGCTGATCGCGAGGGGCTCGTCGGTCATGTCGTTGGCCTGGACCGCCAGCGCCTCGGCGTCCGAGTCGGGGAAGCGGGGCGGGATGGTCTTGTTCTCGACGGTCAGGCTGATGGCGGCGTCGGGGCCGGCGCTGTCGATGCCCTCGGCGTTGAGGCCGGTGAGGATGTCCGCGGGGTCGATGCCCTGGCCGTCGACGCCGGGCACCACCTGGTACTGGCCCTCGACGAGCTCGATGCCGGGCTCGACCGGTGGGGTGCGCTCCTGGCCCTGGAGAGTGACGAGGGCCTCTTCGACGCGCACGGGGTTGGCCCGGAACACGACGGGCGCAACCTCGCCGTCGAGGAAGGACTGCCACCACGCCACCGGGCGGGCGACCATCGAGCCGGCGCGACCGATGTCCATCACCGCGGCGACGGTGGCCTCCTGGTCGACCTTGGCACCGAGCTCGCCGACGGTGGCCTCGATGGTGCGGTCGCCGACCTCGACGGTGACCTCGGTGTCCTGGTACTCCTCGGCGAGGCCCGCCACCGTGTCCGTGAGCTCGGCCTCGGACATCGTGCCGACGTCGACCCCGGCGAGGGTGACGTTGCGCACGACACGCGTGTCGTCCTTGGTGTCGACGGCCCAGGCGGCCACGGCCGCACCCAGCAGGACGACGGGCACGACGATGGCCAGGGTCAACACGATCCGTCGTCCCCGGCGGCGTCCGCGGGGGCGTCGGGGCTCGGGCAGGTCGTCAGGTTCGAAGACGCTCATCGGTGGGCGCGGGGTGGGGGAGGGGGCGCGGGCCGCGTGTGCGACCAGGTGGGTCCACACACGCTAGACATGCCATCATCGCTGGCGGTCGCGCCCACGAGGGGGATTTTCGAAAAACATGTCGGGTATCTGTGCAGGTCGAGTGGCAGTCATCACCGGAGCCGGCCGGGGCATCGGGCGTGAGCACGCCCTGATGCTGGCGGGCCAGGGCGCCAAGATCGTGGTCAACGACCTCGGCGGC
>CAYYDZ010000050.1:0-13245 GCA_964470715.1 uncultured Microthrixaceae bacterium
CGAGAGCCGAGTGTCGGGCTCGAACCGACGACCTCTTCTTTACAAGAGAAGCGCTCTGCCAACTGAGCTAACCCGGCGGGGGAGGCCAGCGTACCGACGGGTGGGTGGCCGGGAGGGTCCGCGATCTGCGTGCACCGGCGTGCCACGCTCGAAGGTGATGGGTTTGAGCGACCGCGACCGGTCTATCCTCGACTTCGAGCGTACCTGGTGGACCCAGGACGGACCGAAGGAGAACGCGATCCGCTCGCAGTTCGAATTGTCACCCACCCGCTACTACCAGCTGTTGAACCAGCTCCTCGACGATCCCGGGGCGCAGGAGTACGACCCGCTGGTGGTCCGCCGCCTCCGGAAGCTCCGGACCGAACGACGCCGCGCCCGGTTCGTGGGACACTCCGTCGGCCAACACCCCGGACGGTGAGCCATGGCGAACCAAGCTGAAGCCGCACCGGTCCGAGGGCTGTTGCTCATCGGGGCGGCCGTTCTGATCGGTTTCCTGTTCCTGAGCAAGGGCTTCGACAACGGCGGGGTAACGATCGACGCCGGCGAGCTCCCGACCACCGACACCACGGTGCCGAGCGGTGTCGGAACCGGCACGGACTCCACCGACTCCACCGACGTCATCGCTGGCACGGGCACGACCCAGGTGCCGCCGGCGTCGCTGCCCGTCTACGTCGCCAACGGCTCGGGGGTGAGCGGGGCAGCCGGGGTGGCCACCACCCAGCTGGCCCAGGCGGGCTACACCGCCGCCATCCCGCCGGAGGGCTCGGCCCCGACCACGCCCACGACGATCGTCTACTACTTCGAGGACGCGACGACGAGCTACCAGGCCGATGCGCAGGCGGTCGCGGCCGCACTGGGCGCACAGCCCACCGCGGTGCAGCCCCTCCCGGCCGACCCGGGCTTCGACATCAAGAACGCTGTGGTGGTCGTGTGGCTGGGCCCCGACCTCGCCCAGGCCCCCGCGGGCTGATTCCGCCGGCACCGCGTTGATGCCGTGACCGGGGAACCCGCATCTCTCGATGCCCTCGCACCCTTCCTCACCCGGCCCGAGGACGCCGCGATCATCATCGACTACGACGGCACCTTGTCGCCCATCGTGGACGACCCCACCCAAGCCGTGCCCCTCGACGGTGTGCCCGAGCTGCTCGACGACCTCACGCGGCGCTTCGCCCGAGTCGCCGTGGTGTCGGGCCGGCCGCTCGCCTTCCTGCTCGACGTCCTGCCCCACTCGCTGATCCTCACCGGCCTGTACGGCCTCGAGGCGCTGAGCGGGGACCGACGCTTCGATCACCCCCAGGGTGGGGCGTGGCGTGAGGTGATCGACGACGTCGCCTCCCTCGGAGAGGTACGCGGCCCGACGGGGATGCTCGTCGAGCGCAAGGGCCTCTCGCTCACCCTGCACTACCGCACGCACCCCGAGATCGAAGCCGAGGTGCACGACTGGGCGACCACCCAAGCCGCCCGCTCGGGCCTCCGCTGCCGCCCGGCCCGCATGTCCTACGAGCTGCATCCGCCCATCGACGTGGACAAGGGCACTGCGGTACGCAACATCGCCAACGGCGTCCACGCGGTGATGTACGTGGGTGACGACGTCGGTGACCTCTCCGCGTTCGCACAGCTCGACGTGCTCGCCGCCGAGGGTCGGGAGACCCTCCGGGTGGCGGTGCGCAGCGAGGAGTCGACCCCCGAGCTGCTCGACCAGGCCGACCTGGTGGTTGACGGCCCCGCCGGCGTGCAGGACCTCCTCCAGCGCCTCACCGAGGCCTGACCCGCCCCTCGCTCGTTCCGGCGTCAGTCCCGCCCGGGTGGCGGGCGCAGGTGACGCCAGCTTCCTCGCGCCGGTCGGGACGGTCAGGCGTCGGCGGCGGCGAGCAGGTCGGTGAGCCAGTCGCTCGGCCGGCGGGCCGCCACGATGGCGAGGCGGCGCTCGTGCTGGTCGGCGCGCTGGTCGGCGGGCATCGACAGCGCCGCATGGAGGGCGTCGGCGGTGCCGGCCACGTCGAAGGGGTGCACCCGCAGGGCAGTGTCGCCCACCTCCTCCCACACGCCGGCCTCGGGGCTGAGGGCCAGCACCGACCGACGGGCGCTGAGCAGCGTCCCCTCCTTGGCGACGAGGTTCAGCCCGTCCCGCACCGGGTTGACGAGCAGCACATCGGCGAGGGCCAGGGCGGCGAGCGAGCGGGGGAAGTCGTCCGAGGCGTCGTACAGGATCGGTGTCCAGCCGGGGGTGGCCCAGCGACGGTTCACGTCGGCGACCACCCGCTCGACCTCCTGGCGGTAGGCGAGGTACTCGGGCAGGCCCTCCCGGGAGGGGTAGACGAGGGCGCCGAAGACAACCTGCTCGCGCCACTCCGGGTGGGTGGTGAGCAGGTCGTCGTAGGCGAGGAAGCCACGCAGCAGGTTCTTCGACAGCTCGATGCGGTCCACCCGCACCAGCAGGCGCCGGTCGCCCACCTCACGCTCGAGTGCGGCCCGGGCCGCCACGCCGGCGTCCGACGCGGCCACGGCGGTCAGGTCGTCGGGGTCGGAGGGGAGCGGAGACACGAAGGTCCGGGGCGACTTGCCGAGGACGAGGCGGGCGCTGGCCTCGAAGTCCGCCGCCCAACGGGTGCAGTGGAAGCCGCAGGCGTCGTGGGCGGCCATGCCGGCCAGCAGTTCGTGGGCCTCGGCGTCGGGGAGCACCCGTAGCAGCTCGGGCGGGGCGAAGGGCGTGTGGCTGAAGTGGACGAGGGCGAGGTCGGGCCGGCGCTCGGCCACCCGTGGGGCGAGCAGGCACAGGTGGTAGTCCTGCACGAGCACGGCGGCACCCTCGGGCGCGTCGGCGACGACCGCGTCGGCGAAGGCCTCGTTGACCCGGCGGTAGGCGGCCCACGCCTCCCGCCAGCGCCGGTCGAAGCGGGGACGTCGGGCCGTCTCGAACAGGCCGTGGTGCACGAACCAGAGCACGGCGTTGCACACGACGTCGTAGGCGAGGCGGAAGTCGTCGGGGTCGATGGCGAGCGCCCGCACCCGGAAGCCCTCGGCCTCGATGACCCCGCCGGCGGCCGCTTCGCGGTCGGCGTCGGACATGGCGGCGGCGATCCAGGTGGCGTCGGTCCCGGCCACCAGGGGGCCGATCCCCGACACGAGGCCGCCGGCGCCCCGCTTGGCCACGAGCTCGCCGTCGTCGCCGTAGCGGAACGACACCGGCCCACGGTTCGACACGATCACCACCGGTCGCTGGGCCATGACGCCGAACCTACCCGTCCCTGGTCCCACCGCCGTCGTCCCCGCCGATCGCGCGCCGCTGGGGGCCCGAGGGGGAGATGTCGGTCACCGATGACTGGTGGTTCCTCCAGCTCCGAGCGCCGTGCGGGTATCGCGGGCGTGGATGATCGGCCACACTGCCTCGGTGAGGTTGGTCGCCGCGCCCGACAAGTTCCGGGGCACCGCGTCGGCGACCGAGGTCGCCGACGCCATCGGACGCGCTGCCTGGGAGGCGGGGTGGACCTGCGACGAGGTGCCCATGGCCGACGGCGGCGAGGGTCTCCTCGAAGCGCTCGGCGGCGCCAACCGGACCTCGACGGTCACGGGTCCCCTGGGGGACCCGGTCGCGGCGCCGTGGCGGCTCGACCGCTCGACCGCGGTCGTCGAGATGGCGCTGGCCTCGGGCCTGTCGCTGGTGGGTGGGGCCGAGGGCAACGACCCGATGGCCGCATCGACCTACGGCACGGGTGAGCTGATCAACGAGGCGGTCGAGGCCGGCGCCCGCCGGGTGATCGTCGGCGTGGGTGGCTCGGCCACCACCGATGGCGGCCTCGGGGCCTTGCGGGCGCTCTACCCTCTCCAGCGGCTCAAGGGCGTCGAGATCCTCGTGGCGTGCGACGTCACCATCCCCTTCGTCGCCGCCGCCGAGCGCTTCGCCCCCCAGAAGGGCGCGTCGGCGGCGCAGGTGAAGCTGCTCCAGCGCCGTCTCGAGCGCCTCGTGCAGGTCTACGAGGACGAGCACGGCGTCGACGTCAGCACCCTGCGCGGCGCCGGCGCCGCCGGTGGGCTCGCCGGAGGCCTGGCGGCCGCCGGTGCCCGGTTGGTGGAGGGCTTCGATGTCGTGGCCGACGAGGTCGGCCTCGACGAGACCATCGAGGGTGCCGACCTCGCCGTGACGGGTGAGGGCTTCCTCGACGAGGCGTCGTTCGAGGGCAAGGTGGTCGGCGGGGTCACCGCGCTCGCGGCCGAGTTCGGGGTGCCGGTGCTGGCCGTCGTGGGCCAGGTCTACGACGACGTGCACGACCGGGTGCCGGTGATCTCGCTCGTCGAGCGCTTCGGCGAGGAGCGGGCGCTGCACGACACCGCGGCGTGTGTCACCGAGGCCGTGGCGACGCACCTGGAGACCTTGGGCTCGTCCTCCTGAGCCATGGCGCCAGGCGCTCCGGCGCCCGCACCGCCTCGGGCCCTCGAGGTCAGGTGTCCGGTGGGCCCTTGTAGCCCTTGACCAGGATCCAGCCCACGAGGGCGACGATCCCGACGACGATCCCGAGCTTCACCAGGGTGCCGATGGTGGCGATCACGAAGGTGAACAGCGACCACGCCCCGAACAGGGCCAGGCCGCCGATGACCACGACCGGCAACCACGCCATGGGCGGCCGTTCCAGGTCGCCGCCGCCCCGCCGTTCGAGCTCGTCACCCGGTGCCATCGCCAAACCCTACGCTCGCGCCCATGGATTCTGACGCCGCCTTCCTGGACGCCACCGCGCAAGCCGAGCTGGTGCGATCGGGCGAGGCCAGCCCGCTCGAGCTCGTCGACGCCGCCATCGAGCGCATCGAGCGGCTCAATCCGCAGCTGAACGCCGTCATCCACGAGCGCTTCGACAAGGCGCGGGCCGAGGCGTCGGCCGACGTACCCGACGGACCACTCCGAGGGGTGCCCTTCGTGGTGAAGGACCTCGATGGCTACAGCGCCGGCGACCCCTACTACGGCGGCACCAAGTTCCTGCGGGACCACGACTGGCGACCCGAGCGCGACACCTATTTGACCGAGAAGTTCCGTGCCGCCGGCCTGATCTGCGTCGGGCGCACCAACACCCCCGAGCTCGGCCTCGTCCCCACCACCGAGCCCGCCACCTACGGACCGTCCCGCAACCCGTGGGACACCGCGCGCTCGACCGGCGGGTCCAGCGGCGGCTCCGCCGCCGCTGTGGCCTCGGGCATGGTGGCGGTGGGCCACGCCGGCGACGGCGGCGGCTCCATCCGCATCCCGGCCAGCGAGTGCGGTCTGGTGGGGCTCAAGCCCTCGCGGGGCCGCCACTCCGTCGGCCCCGAGGTGGGAGAATCGTGGGGCGGCCTGGTGGCCCGCCTCGCGGTCACCCGCAGCGTCCGCGACACCGCCGCTGTGCTCGACGCCGTCCAAGGGGCGATGCCCGGCGATCCCTATACGGCACCCCCGCCGGCGCGACCCTACGTGGACGAGCTGGGCGCCGACCCCGGCTCGCTCCGCATCGGGTGGCGCCTCGACGCCCCGAGCATCGCAGGCGACCCGCACCCCGAGATCGTCGCCGCCGTCCAGGGGGCAGCCGGGCAGCTCGAATCCGTCGGCCATCGCCTGGAGGAGTCCTCCCCGGAGGCGCTCGACGACCCCGACTTCGTGGTGCACTTCATCAACGCCTACAACTCGTGGGTGGCGCGCGATCTCGACCGCATGGGCGCAGCGGTCGGCACGCCGGTGACCGCCGACGACGTCGAGCCGGGGACCTGGGCCCTCGCCGAAGCCGGCCGGCTCGTCAGTGCTACCGACTACCTGAGGGCCATCGAGTACATGCACTCGTACACCCGCAAGGTGGCCGACTGGTGGGAGGGTGGCTTCGACCTGCTGCTCACCGCGACCATCCCCGAGCCGCCGCCGCTGCTCGGCGAGTTCACGGGCACCGCCGACAACCCGCTGGTCGGCCTGTTCCGCTCGGCCGAGATCGTGCCCTTCACCGCGCCCTTCAACACCACAGGCCAGCCCGCGATCTCGCTGCCCCTGCACTGGAGCGCGGACGGCCTGCCCATCGGCGTGCAGCTCGTGGCCGCTTATGGTCGTGAGGACCTGCTCATCCGCGTGGCGTCACAGCTGGAAGCCGTGGCGCCTTGGGCCGACCGGCGCCCGCCCGTCCACGCCTGATCCCCATCGCGCCTGGCGTCAGGAGGAGCTGCGGCGGTACGCAGGGGATTCGACCGGCGGCGGGCGCTCGCTCGACTCGATGCACACGTCGGGCACACCCGGACGGGTGAGGATGGCCGGCTCCTCGGCGTCGAGGCCGGCGCGGCGCAACGCCGTCTGCATGACCGCGAGGGCCTGCGGTGAGAGCTCGGCCAGCGACCGGTTGCGGTGGTGGCGCACGCCGAGGTCGACCTGGGCGATGCCTTCCGGGTCGATCAGGCGGGTGACGTCGACCAGCAGGCCGAGGTCCACGCCGTAGCCCTGGACGAAGGGCAGGCGTTCGAGCACGTCGCGCCGCCCGGCGTACTCGCCCGACAGCGGCTGCACGATGCCGGCCAGCTCGGGGAAGAGCAGCGCGATGAGGGGGCGGGCCACGAGCTCGGTGACCCGGCCGCCACCTTCCTGCTGGTCGTTGAGGGGCCGCTCGTAGAAGCCCTTCACGAAGCCGACCTCGGGGCGGGTGAGCAGGGGGCCGAGGAGGCCCGTGACGAAGGCGGGGTCGAAGGCGCGCACGTCGGCGTCGCACCAGACGATCAGGTCGCCCTTCGAGGCGACCACGGAGGTCCAGAGGGCCTCGCCTTTGCCCTGGCCGTCGGTCGTGCGGACCACGGCGGCGCCGGCATCGGCGGCCACCGCCGCGGTGCGGTCGGACGAGTGGTCGTCGATGACGAGGAGCTCGTCGACGAGCCCGGCGTCGTCCACCAGGTGGGTGCGGATGGACTCGACGATGGCCCCGACCGTGGCCGCCTCGTCCCGGGCGGGGAGGCAGACGGACACGCTGGTGTCGGCCTTGGCCGCCACCAGGTCCGCGAGGGCGAAGTCCCGGTGGTGGAAGGTCGGTGGCGGGGCCGACGTCACGGCGGCCATCGTAGGGACCGTGGCTCGTCCCTCCTCGCTCCGGTGCCGGGTGTGTTCGGACGAGCCCGACCACGCCACGGTCCAGTACTGCGAGGCCTGCTTCGGCCCGCTCGACGTGGTGGTGGGCCCGCCGGTCGTGACCGGGGAGGCGCTGCGCCGCCGCGTCGAGGCCGGGCCACCCACGATGTGGCGCTACCGCGACCTCCTGCCCTTCGACGAGCCCCCCGGTGCCGACGAGGTGGGGGACACCCCGCTCGTCGAGGCGCGAGCGCTCGGGGCCGCCCTCGGCGTGACCGACCTCTGGCTCAAGGACGACACCGCCAACCCGAGCGGCTCGTTCAAGGACCGGGTCGTGGCGGCGGCGCTCGGGAGGGCCCTCGCAGAGGGCCGCACCGTCCTCGCCGCAGCGTCGACCGGCAACCTCGCCCACGCGATGGCCGGCGCCGGGGCACGGGCGGGGCTGCGCGCCGTCGTGCTCGTCTCCGAGGCCTTGCCCGCCGCCGAGCTGGAGGCCCTCGCTGCCGGAGGCGCCACCGTGGTGCCCGTGACGGGCGGCTACGACGCGGCCAACCGGCTCGCGTCCGAAGCGTCGATGGACGGGCCGAGTTCGGCGTGGGCGTGGTGCAACATCGGGCTTCGGCCCTGGTACGTCGAAGGCTCGACCACCGTCGCCCACGAGATCGCGGAGCAGCTCGGCTGGACCGTGCCCGACGCCGTCGTCGTCCCCATCGCCTCCGGGGCGATGGCGCTGGCCCTGCACCGGGCGTTCGTCGACCTCGCCGCCGTCGGCCTCGTGCCCCCGGGCCCTCCGCCGGCGCTGTGGGGGGCCCAGCCCGCGGGCTGTGCCCCGGTGGCCGACGCCTTCGCCGCGGGCGCCGTCGACGTGCTGCCCGTGCGGCCCGCCACCGTCGCCGCCTCGCTGGCCATGGGCGACCCGCCCGATGGCCCCGAGGTCCTCGCCGTCGCCGGCGCCACGGGTGGCGGGGTCCTCGCCGTTCCCGAGGACGAGATCGCCGGCGCCCAGCACCTGCTGGCCGACACCGAGGGGATCTCGGTCGAGCCCGCCGGCGGCGTCGTGGTGGCCGCCGTGGGCCGCCTCGCCGTGGCCGGGCGCCTGCCCGCCGGCACCAGGGTCGTGGCCTGCCTCACCGGCGGCCCCCACGACCGGTGGGCGGTCACTCCGCCGGCGGGGATCGCTCCGGGGCGGGTGACCGGTACGATCCCTCCCACTGTCTCCGCCCTCTCGGCCGTCGTGTCCGAAGGGCTCTCCGACACACCAGAGGAACCGAGTCGATGAGCGTTACCGTCCGCGTGCCCACCACCCTGCGCACCCTCACCGGGGGCGAGTCCGAAGTGTCGGTCGAAGGCGACACCGTCGGCGCGGTGCTCACCGCCCTCGACGCCGCCCACCCCGGTTTCAAGGACAAGATCTTCGACGACGAGGGCAAGCTGCGCCGCTTCGTCAACGTGTTCGTGGCCGACGACGACGTCCGCTTCATGGACGGCCTCGACACCGCAGTTCCCGCCGGCGAGACGCTGTCGATCATCCCCGCCGTGGCCGGCGGCTGACCGGCGGCCCGCCGGACGGCCTGGCCGCCAGTGGGCCGACCGGCCCTTTCCGGACCGTGGGCGTGGGTCGATCGGCCCTGAACGCTCGAGCGCGTCCGCCGCACCGACGATCTCCCCGGCACTGCGGGAACCTCCCCGGCCGGGCTGGGCACGTGCGTGGCGGCACCGAGCCCCCCGGCCGGGGGCATCCTGCTTCGGTCCTCCGTCTCGGACCGCCTTCGGCATCGGGTTCGTCCTCGCCGCGCTGCGCTCCGGTGCGCCACGTGACCCGCGGTCACCGGCACACACCGCGGCCGGGGTTCGGCTTCCTGCACCCCCGGGTTTCGTGATTAGCACTCTCCCCTCTAGAGTGCTAATGCTTACGTCACCGCACGCCAACCGGTCACCCAACGGAGGACCACCGCATGTCGAAGATCATTGCGTTCGACGAGGAGGCCCGCCGCGGCCTCGAGTCGGGCATGAACCAGCTCGCCGACGCCGTGCGCGTCACCCTCGGCCCCAAGGGCCGCAACGTCGTGCTGGAGAAGAAGTGGGGCGCACCCACCATCACCAACGACGGTGTCTCGATCGCCAAGGAGATCGAGCTCGAGGACCCCTATGAGAAGATCGGGGCCGAGCTCGTCAAGGAAGTGGCGAAGAAGACCGACGACGTCGCCGGTGACGGCACCACCACCGCCACCGTGCTGGCCTGGTCGATGGTCCACGAGGGCCTGCGCAACGTGGCTGCCGGCGCCAACCCCATGAGCCTCAAGAAGGGCATCGAGGCCGCCGTCGAGGCCGCCGTCGAGTCCATCCGCAAGGTCGCGGTGGACGTCGAGGACAAGTCGCAGATCGCCCAGGTCGCGTCCATCTCGGCCGCCGACGAGGAGATCGGTCAGATGATCTCCGAGGCCATCGACAAGGTCGGCAAGGACGGTGTCATCACCGTCGAGGAGAGCCAGACCTTCGGCATGGACATGGACCTCGTCGAGGGCATGCGCTTCGACAAGGGCTACATCTCGCCGTACTTCGTCACCGACCCCGATCGGATGGAGGCCGTCCTCGACGACCCGTACATCCTGCTCGTGGGCTCGAAGATCTCGGCCGTGCGCGACATGCTCGCCGTGCTCGAGAAGGTCATGCAGTCGGGCAAGCCCCTCGTGATCGTCGCCGAGGACGTCGAGGGCGAGGCCCTGGCCACCCTCGTGGTCAACAAGATCCGTGGCACCTTCAAGTCCGTGGCCGTCAAGGCACCCGGCTTCGGCGACCGCCGCAAGGCCATGCTCCAGGACATCGCCATCCTGACCGGCGCCCAGGTCATCACCGAGGAGGTGGGCCTCAAGCTCGAGAACACCACCCTCGACCTGCTCGGCACCGCCCGGAAGGTGGTCATCACCAAGGACGAGACGACCGTCGTCGAGGGCGGCGGCAAGGACGAGGACATCACCGGCCGCATCGCTCAGATCAAGGCCGAGATCGACAACACCGACTCCGACTACGACCGCGAGAAGCTCCAGGAGCGCCTCGCCAAGCTGTCGGGCGGGGTGGCCGTCCTCAAGGTCGGCGCCGCCACCGAGGTGGAGCTCAAGGAGAAGAAGCACCGCATCGAGGACGCCGTGAGCACCACCAAGGCGGCCATCGAGGAGGGTGTCGTCGCCGGCGGTGGCGTCACGTTGCTGCGGGCCCAGGAGGGCATCGCCGACCTCGCCAAGAAGCTCGAGAAGAAGGAGCACGACGAGGCCACTGGCGCTCGCATCGTCCTTCGTGCCCTCGAAGAGCCGTTGAAGCAGATCGCGGTGAACGCCGGCATGGAAGGTGGCGTCGTGGTCGACAAGGTGCGCAACCTCGAGACCCCGTCCGAGGGCCTCAACGCGGCCACCGGTGAGTACGTCGACCTCGTGAAGGCCGGCATCATCGATGCCGCCAAGGTGACCCGTTCGGCGCTGCAGAACGCAGCGTCGATCGCGGCCCTGTTCCTCACCACGGAAGCGGTCATCGCCGATGCCCCTGAGACGGGCGGCGGCGGCATGCCCGGCGGGGGCATGGAGGACTTCTAGTCCTCTGACAGGACCTCCACCGCTCCTCGGAGCGACGTCGGGGACCGGGCCCTTCGGGGCCCGGTCCTCGTCGTCTTCAGGGGTGGTCGTCGCGGCGTTCAGGAGCGGCGTCGTCGGACGCCACCACCAACGTCCCCTTGGCGCTGCGCTTGGCCGCGTACAGGGCGGTGTCGGCCCGGTGGACGAGCGTGTCGGGGCTCGTGCCCCGGGGGTCGTCCACCACCACCAGCCCGGCGGACGCGGCGACGGCGACACGCTCACCGTGCGACAGGTCGACCGGCTGGCGAGCCGCGTGCAGGAGTCGCCGGAGGACGGCCACGGCCGCGGCTTCGTCGGGCGGCTGGCTGATGAGCACCGCGAACTCGTCGCCGCCGAGGCGGGCGACGACGTCGCCGGCGCGCATCTCCCGGCCGAAGCGGCGGGCCAGCTCGAGCAGCAGCTCGTCGCCGGCGGCGTGGCCGTGACGGTCGTTGACCTCCTTGAACCCGTCCAGGTCGAGGTAGGCGACCGCCACGGGCGAGTCGGCGGCGGTTGCGGCATCGAGCATGGTGAAGAACCGGACCCGGTTGGCCAGGCCCGTGAGTGCGTCGTGGTGGGCGAGGTGATCGAGGCGCTCTGACGTGGCCCGCCGGTCCAGGGCGAGTCGAACCAACGACTCGATGTCGCCGAGGTTGACTGCCAAGAGCGCGGTGAGGTCGGGGTCGGGCGACCATGCCGCGAGCAACGCTCCCTGTGGACGGCCGGGGTCGGGCGTCCCCATGAACACGGCGGAGCGCACGCCGAGGTCGTCCGCTGCCCGTTGGACGGCCTCGGGCAGGCCGTCGGTGTCGGTGACCGAGACCGTGGTGAGCTCCTCGAGCGCCACGGTCCAAGGCGCCCCCGCCGTGTGGTCCTGGCGGCCGTCGAAGATGCCTCCGAGCTCGGACGGCAGCTCACCGACGACGGTGCGCGTGGCCCCTCCGTCGAACGCGATGAGCGCCGCCGGCCGGCTCGGTGAGAAGGCGGCGCCGAGGCCCCCCAAGGACACCTCGGGCGGGTCGCCCGCCACCATCGACCGGAACGCCGCCGTGCGGGCCCGGTCGAAGGGGTTCGGCCGCAGCGAGAAGGCGTAGTGGTGGGGCCCGTCGTCGTCGGCGATGATCACCGAGGCCACGTCCAGCACGGTGTAGCCGCCGTCCTTCACGCGGAAGCGGAACGGTGAGGTTCCGAACCCCGCCTGGGCCGGGACCGCCCGGGCCGCGGCGACAGCCCGGGGCATGTCGTCCGGGTGGATCCAGTCGAGGGCGTTGCGGCCGAGGATCTCGTCGCTGGCCCAGCCGTACTGCTGCACCGCGGCGTTGACGTAGACGACGTTGAAGTCGGCATCGAGGATGACCGCCAGCGCCGGGTCGTCGGTGACGACGCGCGCCAACAGCGCGTCCTCCGACCCCTCCTGCCCCGCGTGCGAGTCGGCCACCGGATCCCATACTGGCACGGCGCTTCCATCGGTACCCTCGGGCCATGGCTGGAGCGGTCCGGGGACGAGTGGCCAAGGTGCTCAGCCGCCGCTTCGACGGCGTCGAGGCCCGTCGGGTCCCCGACGAGGTGATCGTCGAGGAGCCGCTGGCCATCCACCTCGACGGTGTGCTGGTGGCCACCACCATGCGCACACCCGGCCACGACTTCGAGCTCGCCGCCGGCTTCCTGCACGGGGACGGCTTCCTCGCGGGGGCGCCCATCGCGACCTGTCGCTACTGCGGGACGGGCTCGGCGGTCGACACCGAGTTCAACGTGGTGAGCGTGGACACCGGCGGCGTCGCCCCGACGCCCACGCCCCGGCTCCAGACGGCCACCGCCGCCTGCGGGCTGTGCGGCAGCACGAGCCTGGGCGACCTGGCGTCTCGCCTCGCGCCCTTGCCGCCCACCGAGCCGTTCTCCCTGCCCCTGCTGGCCACGGTGCCCGATCGCGTGGTGGGTGAGCAGAAGCTGTTCGCGGCCACGGGGGCGGTGCACGCCGCCGCGGCCTTCGACCGCTCCGCCGAGCCCCTCCTCGTGCGGGAGGACATCGGTCGCCACAACGCGGTCGACAAGGTGGTCGGCCGCCTGCTGCTCGACGGTCGCCTGCCCGCCACCGGGCTCGGCCTCTTCGTGAGCGGCCGGGCCAGCTTCGAGATGGTCCAGAAGGCGTGGGCGGCGGGCTTCGCCGCGGTGGTGGCGGTCAGCGGCCCGTCCTCGCTGGCCGTCGAGACGGCCCGCGCCGCCGGCCTCACCCTCGCCGGCTTCACCCGGGGTGGCACGCTCAACCTCTACAGCCCGGACGGTCCGGCCTGATCGGTCGGACGGCGTCGTTAGCCTTGTCCGCATGAGCGAAGCACTGTCTCCGTCCGTCGGGCTCGCCGTCCTGCACCTGTTCGTGAAGCCGCAGGCGGGCGTCGACCCCCAGGCCATCGTGGCGGCGGTGAAGCGCGCCGAAGGTGACGGCGACCAGGTCGTGCCGGTGGCCATGCTCGGCCACAAGGCCGACGCCGCCTTCATGGTGCTGAGCGACGACGTCGTGCGCCTGCGCAGATTCCAGACCGACGTGCAGGCCGCCGGCCTCACGGTGGTCGACTCGTACGTCTCGCT
>CAYYDZ010000050.1:13345-17485 GCA_964470715.1 uncultured Microthrixaceae bacterium
CGTCACGATTCGCTACTGTGCCCCGGCGGTCAGCGGTGCCTCGTGCGGGGCTCGGCCACCGTCGAAGGGGAGAGACACCACGTGCGCAAGCTGATTCTCATCGTGCTCGCCATCCTGGCCGGCGGGTCGGTGTTGTTCTCGGGCGGCCCCGCGGGCGCACAGACCGACACCACCGATGGCGGCAACCAGTCGGCCACCACCACGACGGCGGGCGGCGACGTCGGCGTCAGCGGCGTCATCGAGAACGGCGACGAGCCCGTCGAGGGCGTCACCATCACGGTGAAGGACGCATCCGGCGAGGTCGTGGGTGAGGCATCCACCAATGCCGACGGCGAGTACGACATCCCGCTGCCGGGCCCCGGCGACTACAGCGCCACCCTCGACGTGGACTCGCTGCCGAGCGGCGTCGACCTGCGCAACCCCGACCGCGCCACCCTCGAGTTCACCCTGCGCCCCGGCCAGAGCCGGCCGCTGCTCTTCCCCCTCGGTGAGAGCGACAAGCAGGAGGTCACCGGTCTCGAGAAGTTCGCCCAGCTGCTGGTCGAGGGGATCAAGTTCGGCCTCGTCATCGCCATGGGCGCCATCGGCCTGTCGCTGATCTTCGGCACCACGGGGCTGACCAACTTCTCCCATGGCGAGATGGTGACCTTCGGGGCGATGGCGGCCTGGTGGCTCAACGTGAACCTGGGGATCCAGCTCATCCCTGCCGCCTTCCTGGCCATCCTCGTCGGAGCCGCGGCCGCCGCGATCTACGACTTCGCGTTCTGGCGGCGACTGCGCAAGCGCGGCACCGGCCTCATCGCCATGCTCGTCATCTCCATCGGCATGGCCATCTTGTTCCGCTACTTCTTCCTGTACATCTTCGGCGGTCGTACCCGGCCCTACGCCGACTACGCCGTGCAGAAGGGCATCGACCTCGGGCCCATCTCCATCGCGCCGAAGGACCTCATCTCGATCGGGCTGTCGATCGTCGTGCTGATCGGGGTCGGCCTCTTGTTGAACAAGACCAAGATCGGCAAGGCCATGCGGGCGGTGGCCGACAACCGCGACCTCGCCGCCTCCTCGGGCATCGACGTCGACCGGGTCATCCTCTTCGTCTGGGCCGCGGGCGGCGGCCTCGCCGCTCTCGGTGGCGTCATGTTCGGCGTGACCGAGCAGGTGAGCTACCAGATGGGCTTCCGCCTGCTGCTGCTCATGTTCGCCGGCGTGACCCTCGGAGGTCTCGGCACGGCCTACGGGGCGCTCGTCGGCAGCCTCATCGTGGGCATCTTCGTGCAGGTCTCGACCCTCTGGGTGCCGGTGGAGCTGAAGAACGTGGGAGCCCTGGTGATCTTGATCCTGATCTTGTTGGTCCGGCCCCAGGGCATCTTGGGCCAGTCCGAGCGGGTCGGCTGAGGGAGGCGACGACATGGACTTCCGATCCGTCATCGACAACAGCTTCTCGGCCGCGGTGGGCGTGGACGCCGTGATCTACGCCCTCGCCGCCATCGGCCTGAACCTGCAATTCGGCTACACCGGCCTGCTCAACTTCGGCCAGGTGGGCTTCGCCGCCGTCGGCGCCTACGGCATCGCCATCAGCGTCACCTACCTCGGGTGGTCGCTCTGGGCCGGCA
Organism: uncultured Microthrixaceae bacterium; assembly: GCA_964470715.1. Taxonomy (GTDB): domain Bacteria; phylum Actinomycetota; class Acidimicrobiia; order Acidimicrobiales; family DATDAH01; genus JAEUJM01. Next base: position 14,959 of record CAYYDZ010000050.1, read on the forward strand.
TCCTGGTCGGGCTGGCCGCCTCGGTGGTCCTGGCCCTGTTGCTGGGTCTGCCCACGCTGCGCCTGCGGGCCGACTACCTCGCCATCGTCACCATCGCCGCCGGCGAGATCATCCGCCTGGTGGCCCGCTCGGTCACCTTCAACGAGTACACGGGCGGCAGCGCCGGCCTCAGCCAGTTCGCCCAGGACTTCTACGACCTCAACCCTTACGGCGACGGTCGCCACACCATCGGGCCCATCCAACTCAGCGCCAACGACCTGTGGATGGTCACCGTCGGGTGGATGGTCGTGCTGCTGCTCACCCTCTTCGTCTGGACGATCATGCGCAGCCCGTGGGGCCGGGTGCTCAAGGCCATCCGCGAGGACGAGGACGCCGTGCGCAGCCTCGGCAAGAACGCGTACTGGTACAAGATGCAGAGCCTGATCCTCGGCGGCATGATGGGCGCGATCGCCGGCTTCGCCTTCGCCATCGCGAAGACCTCGGTGCAGCCCGACAACTACTCGACGGACTTCACCTTCTTCGCCTACGCCGCCCTCATCCTCGGCGGTGCAGCCACCACTTGGGGGCCGGTCATCGGCTCGATCATGTTCTGGTTCCTCCTGGCCTTCACCGACAGCCTGCTGCGCCAGTTGGTGTCCAACGACAAGCTGCCCGACGCCATCATCTCGGGCACCCAGGTCGGCCAGGTGCGCTTCATGCTCGTCGGCGTCGGCCTGGTGGCGCTGATGGTCTTCCGACCACAGGGCATCTTCGGCAACAAGCGGGAGCTCGCCCTCGATGAGTGACACGACCTACGACACCACCGCCGACGCCGCCCGCGTGGCTGCGGTCCTGAAGGACGTCCCCGCTGAGCCCGGCGTCGCCAAGCCCGATGCCATCCTCGTGGCCGACCGCATGGCCCGCCGGTTCGGTGGCCTCACCGCCGTCGACGTCGACCACCTCGAAGTGCAGCGCGGCTCCATCACCGCCCTCATCGGGCCCAACGGCGCGGGCAAGACCACGTTCTTCAATTGCCTCACCGGCTTCGGCGACCCCGACGAGGGGGAGTGGAGCTTCGAGGGCACGTCGTTGTCCAAAGCGCCGGCCCACAAGTTCCCGAAAGCCGGCATGGTGCGCACCTTCCAGCTCACCAAGGCGCTGTCCAAGCTCACGGTCATCGAGAACATGAAGCTGGCCGCACCCGGCCAGCGGGGAGAGAACCTCTTCCGGGCCCTTGTCCCCGGCATCTGGCGGCGTCAGGAGCGCGAGATCGAGGAGCGGGCCGATCATCTCCTCAAGCGCTTCAAGATGGACCACATGCGCAACGAGTTCGCCGGCACGCTGTCCGGCGGCCAGCGCAAGCTGCTCGAGATGGCGCGGGCCCTCATGTGCGAGCCGCGCATGATCATGCTGGACGAGCCCATGGCCGGCGTGAACCCGGCCCTCACGCAGTCCCTGCTCGAGCACATCAAGGAGATGCGGGCCGACGGTGCCACGGTGCTCTTCATCGAGCACGACATGGACGTCGTGTCGAGCATCAGCGACTGGGTGGTGGTGATGGCCGAGGGCCGCATCATCTCCGAGAGCCCACCTGAGGAGGTGGGCCAGAACCAAGCCGTCGTCGACGCCTACCTCGGCGCCCACCACGACGCCCCCCTCACCCTCGAGGAGGAGGAGGCCGAACTGGAAGAGGTCGAGGCGAAGCTGGAAGAGATCGAGGAAGAGCGCGAAGAGGAGCTGGGCCTGTGAGCGAGGCGTCCGCGCTCTCCGGCGATGCCCTCCCCGAGGGCGAGCACCCCATCCCGCCGCCGCCGGCCGGCGGCGAGGTCGTGCTCTCCGCCTCCGAGGTGGTCGCGGGCTACACCCCTGAGGTCAACATCCTCAACGGGTGCGACTTCCACCTCGCCGACGGCGAGCTCATCGGCATCATCGGCCCGAACGGCGCAGGCAAGTCCACGCTGCTCAAGGCGCTCTTCGGCCTCGTGAAGGTCTCGTCGGGCGTCGTCACCTTCCGCGGCGAAGACGTCACCGGCGAGCCTGCCCACTCCCTGGTGGCCAAGGGCATCGGCTACGTCCCCCAGAACAACAACGTGTTCCCGCGCCTCACGGTCGAGGAGAACCTCGAGATGGGCATGTACCTCGAGCCCAAGCGCTTCAAGGAGCGCCTCGACGTCGTGGCCGACCTCTTCCCCCTGCTGTCCGAACGCCTCAAGCAGCGGGCCGGGTCGCTGTCGGGTGGTGAACGCCAGATGCTGGCCATGGGCCGAGCCCTCATGATGGACCCTTCCGTGCTGCTCCTCGACGAGCCCTCGGCGGGCCTGTCGCCGCTCTACCAGGACGAGGTGTTCATCCGCTGCCGGCGCATCAACGCCGCCGGCGTGTCCATCGTCATGGTCGAGCAGAACGCCCGCCGCTGCCTCGAGATCTGCCATCGCGGCTACGTGCTCGACCAGGGCCGCAACGCCTACACCGACACCGGAGAGGCGCTCCTCGTCGACCCCAAGGTCATCGAGCTCTACCTCGGGACGCTCGTCAAGGCGAGATGAGG
>CAYYDZ010000051.1:0-3148 GCA_964470715.1 uncultured Microthrixaceae bacterium
CCACCCACCGCCACCCGTGGGCGATGATCTCGTCGTCACCGGTCGTGGCCGACGGTCTCGTCCTCCAAGGCGTGGCCAGCGGCGAGGTCACCGTGCCCTTGGAGCAGTACAGCTTCCGAGGTGCCGTCGGAGCGTGGGACGCCGAGACAGGTGAGCGGGTCTGGCGGCGCTTCATGACCCCCGACGACGCAACCGGTGGCGCCGGTGTCGGCATCTGGTCGACCCCGGCCGTCGACCTCGATCGAGGGGTCATGTACGTGGGGACCGGCAACACCTACGAGGAGCCCACGAGCCCGCTCGCCGACAGCATCACGGCGCTGGACCTCCACACCGGCGAGGTGGTCTGGTCGACCCAGTTCACCGATCCCGACGTCTTTGCGGCCGGCGCCGGGGGCGGCACGGACGCCGACGTGGGTGCGGCGCCCAACCTCTGGAGTGCCGGCGGGCGGGACTTCGTGGGCGCGGGCGACAAGCGCGGCGTGTACTACGCACTCGACCGTGACACCGGTGAGGTGATCTGGCAGGCCAACCTCACGACCGGCAGCATGCTCGGCGGCACCATCGGCTCGGGTGCATTCGTCGACAGCACCCTGGTGGTGACCTCGAACGTCGGCAACCCCGAGAACAACGCCCCGACGAACGCCTCCCGGGTGGTCGCTCTGGATCCTTCGACCGGCGACCCGCGCTGGGCGCACGACCTCGACACCAACGTCTTCGCTCCCGTCAGCGCGATCCCGGGTGTGGCCTTCGTCGGCACCACCGACGGCACCCTGCTCGCGCTCGACGTGGCTGCCGGTGACGTGCTCTGGCAGTTCCAGGCGCCGACCCAGACCGGCTCGGGTCCGTCGATCGCCGATGGTGACCTGCTGTGGGGCTACGGCTACAACCTGTTCGAAGGCCCCGGTGACGGCGGCCTGCTGACCTTCCACCCCGAGTCCGGAGACGAGTGATGCGCCCGACCCGAACGATCGTGACCCTCGTGGCCCTCGCCGGCCTCGTCCTCGGCGGCGCCTGCTCGTCCGATGACGGCGGCGGGTCGAGCGACGCCGCTGCGGGCACGCCCTCGACGACCGCGGCGGCGCCGACGACCACGACCGTGGCCGGCCCGTCGCCCTCCGCGGGCTGCGAGGGGACGCCCGCCGCGGCGCCCGGGACCACCGACGAGACCATCACCGTCGACGGCAACGAGGGCCGATACCAGCTGATCGTCCCCGAGGGCTACGACGGCACCACGCCGCTCCCCCTCGTGTTCGGGCTGCACGCGCTGACCGTGAGCTACACGTTCGTCCCCGCCGGCGCCGGCTTCGCCGACATGGCCGAGGACTACGACTTCATCGGCGTCTCCCCTTCGAACCTCGTCGACAACGGCACGTTCTTCTGGATGGCGTCACCGGTGCCCGACAACCCTGACGTCGCGTTCATGGAAGCGCTGCTCGACGAGCTCGAGGCCGAGCTCTGCATCGACACGACGAAGGTGTTCAGCACCGGGCAGTCGAACGGAGCACAGATGTCGTCGGTGCTCGCGTGCCAGATGTCCGACCGCGTCACCGCGGTGGCGCCCATCGCCGGCGTGGAGTTCCCGGCCGAGCGGGGCGTGTGCGATGACCGCCCCGTGCCGGTCATGGCCTTCCACGGCGACGCCGACCCCATCGTCACCTACGACGGCGGAGGCCTGAACTCCGAGACGATCGCCAACATGCACTACTGGAAGGGCGCCATCCCCGACGACGTGCCCGAGCACCACGGTGTCGACTCGGCCATGCGCAACTGGGCGGCCCACAACGGCTGCGAGCGGGGTCGCACGGGTGAGCGCATCTCCTCGGAGGTCCTGCGCTACACGTGGGAGGGCTGCGACGCCGAGACCGTGCTCTACGTCGTCGAGGGCGGCGGGCACACCTGGCCCGGCCGGCCGACGCCCGGGTTCGAGGCCCAGTTCGGCCACACCACCATGGACATCGAGGCCACGCCCCTCATGTTCGACTTCTTCCTGGGTCCCCCGGACGAGCAGTAGACCGCCAGGCTCCGCCCGCCCGGCGCTCCGGCTCAGGCGTCCGACGGCGAGTCGAGGACGGCGTCGACCAGAGCGTGGATGGTGGCGAGGAGGCGGTCGCCGGCCCGGTGGTCGGGGGCGGCCATGTCGTCGATCACCAGCCCCTGGATGGCGAGGACGACGAGGTCCACCAGCCCGGCCAGCTCGTCGGGGTCTCCCAGTGCGTCGGGGAGGGCGAGGCGCGACAACTCGTGGAGGCTGGCCACGTGGGCCCGCACGACCGGCTCGAGGCTGGCCCGCAGGACGGTGTCGGTGCGAGCCGCGGTGTAGAGCTCGAAGGCGGCCCCGAGGCGCTCGTCGTGCATCTGACGCCACAGGAGGTCCACCGCCAGGTGGGCGCTGCGCTCCTCGGGGCGGACGGCTTCGACCTCACGGGCCCAGTCCGCCCGCAGGGCGGCGAAGAGGTGGTCGATGGTGGCGGTCCAGAGGTCGGCCTTGGTGGCGAAGTGCTTGAACAGGGCCCCCTGGCTGGTGCCCGCCCGCTTCACGACCTCGGTGGTGGTGAAGCCGGCCACGCCCACCTCCACGAGGGTTTCCAGCGCGGCCTCCAGCAGGGCCTGGCGGGTGGCGGCCCGGCGCTCCTCCTGCGTGCGGCGGGGCGGGCGGGCGGCGGGGCTCACCGCTCGATCATGCCGCCTGGACGGCCTCCACCGGGGCCGACGGCTGGGCCACCGCCGGTGCCGCGGTCGACGGGACCGACGCCGCCGGCGCCCAGCCGGGACCGCGCAGGACGTAGCCGAAGCGCTCGGACCAGGTCCGCGCCGCTCGCACGTCGCGGGCGATGGCGGCGTACTCGTGGAACGCGATGACCCCGAGGTTGAACGAGTCGATGTCCTTCGTGAGCCCGTAGCGCACCCGGGCGTCCTCCCGCTCGAAGGTGCCGAACAGGCGGTCCCACACGATGAGGATGCCGCCGTGGTTCTTGTCGAGGTAGGGCCCGTTCGAGCCGTGGTGGACCCGGTGGTGCGACGGCGTGTTCATGACCGCTTCGAACCACACCGGCAGCCGATCGATGGCCTCGGTGTGGATCCAGTACTGGTAGAGCAGGTTCAGGCCGCCGGCCACGAAGATGAGCCACGGCTCGATGCCCACCAGCGC
>CAYYDZ010000051.1:3248-15893 GCA_964470715.1 uncultured Microthrixaceae bacterium
GCAGGTTCAGGCCGCCGGCCACGAAGATGAGCCACGGCTCGATGCCCACCAGCGCCAGCAGCGGGAAGGTGACGATGGTGAGGAACGGCGTCCACGGCTGGCGCAGGGCGGTGGACAGGTTGTAGCGCTCGCTCGAGTGGTGGTTGACGTGGCCCGCCCAGAAGAAGCGCACCTCGTGCTCCCACCGGTGGGTCCAGTAGTAGAGGAAGTCCCACCCCACCATGGCCACCACCCAGGCCCACGCCCCGTCCAGGTCGGACAACCGGAAGCGGTAGAGGAAGGTGGCCAGACCCGCCGCCAGCGCCGCGTACAGGACGCCGATGACGAGCGAGCCCGCCCCCATGGCGAGGTTGGCCACGGTGTCCCGCCGCTCGTAGCCGAGGACCTCGCGGCCCGACGCCTGCAGACGGGGCAGCGCCACCGCTTCCACCCCGATGCCCACGAGGTACACCGGGACCGACACCAGCAACACGATGAGGTGCTCCATGCGGTGACGGTAACACTTAGAAAGTGACTTGTCACTATCTTTCTCTGACGACCCACGCTTGCTGGGGATGCACCCCGCGCCGGCGGATCAGCTGGCGAGGAAGGCGCGGAACCAGCGGCCGGAGTCCTTGACGACCCGGGCCTTGGTGGCGAAGTCGACGTGGACGAGACCGAAGCGGGGGCGGTAGCCGAGGGCCCACTCGAAGTTGTCCATGAACGACCAGTAGAAGTAGCCGTCGACGGGCATGCCGTCGGCCTTGGCCCGGGCCACGGCGCCCAGGTGCTTGCGCAGGTAGTCGATGCGACGCAGGTCGTGCACCCGGGCGTCGTCGCCGGCGCCCTCGACCTCGTCGGGGAACGACGCCCCGTTCTCGGTCACGACGATGCGCGGGCAGCGCTCGTAGCGGTTGACCACGGCGATGGCGTCGTAGAGGCCGTCGGGGTTGTTCCAGTGGCCCATCTGGTCGCGGTCGGTCCCCTTGTCGAGGGGGAGCCGCAGCGGCAGCGCCCCCACCACCGGCACGGGGATGGCCCGCATCGAGGCGTAGTACTGCGCGCCGATGAAGTCGAAGTCGACGGTCATCGCCTCCTCGTCGCCGGGGCGGACGTTGCGCTCCACGTGGTCCACGAACAGGCCGGCGTCCTGCGGGTAGCCCATGCCGAAGCCGGGCTCGAGGAACACGCCGTGGGCCAGGGCGTCGGCCTTGCGCTTGGCCTCCTGGAACAGGCCCATGGGGCTGGCCGTGTGCATCGGGCTGATGACATGGGTGGTGCCGACCGTGGCGTCGGGCACGCGGGCCCGGATGGCGGCGGCGCCGGCGGCCTGGCACAGGTTCACGTGGTGCACCGCCGCGGCGGCGCCCTTCACGCTGATGATCCCGGGGGCGTGGGCACCCATCAGGTAGCCGCCGTACACGAACGACAGCGGCTCGTTGAAGATCATCCAGTGCTTGACCCGGTCGCCGAGGCGCTCCGCGAGCACGCCGACGTACTCCTCGAACCAGCCGACGACGTCCCGGTTGGTCCAGCCGCCCCGGTCCTGGAGGGCCTGGGGCAGGTCCCAGTGGTAGCAGGTGAGCCAAGGCGCCATGCCGTTGGCGAGGGTGGCGTCGACCACCCGGGAGTAGAAGTCCAGGCCGGCCTCGTTCACCCGCCCGGTCCCGTCGGGGAGGATGCGGGGCCACGAGACCGAGAAGCGGTTGGCCCCGACGCCGAGGCTCCCCATGAGCTCGAGGTCGGACTCGTAGCGGTGGTAGAAGTCGCAGGCCTCGTCGCCGTTCTCCCCGGTCAGCACCGTGGGAATGGGCCGGCGGGTGCGGTGGGTGAAGGTGTCCCAGATGGAGCGGCCCTTGCCGTCCTCGTCCCAGGCGCCTTCGATCTGGTACGAGGCCGTGGCGACCCCCCAGGTGAAGTCGTCGCCGAAGTCGGAGGCGGCGAGGCCGAAGAGGTCGGGGCCGGTCTGCTCGCTCATGGCCGTGACGGTACTGCCGACGTGATGGGGATGGAGACAGCGACCCTGCGACCCGCGCACTCCCGCCTGGCCCGCCTCGCCGGGGCCTACGCCGGCCCGGAGTCCGTCTACACCGAGGTCGGTGGCGCCGCCGGCGAGGCAACCGGGCGCTTCCGCACCCACATGGGCCTGGGCGGGCACTTCCTCGTCATGGATTACCAGCAGGAGCAGTACGGCTCGATCACCCGCCTCGTCCACGCCGTGCTCGGCTTCGACGCCTCGAGCGACAAGTGCACGCTCCACTGGTTCGACGACCTCGGTGAGGACCCGGGCAGCCCGGCCCTCGGCGAATGGCACGGCGACGACCTCGTCTTCGAGCGCGTCACCACGCGGGGCCGGGTGCGCCTCGCCTTCGGCGCTCCCCTCGCCGACGGCGACGCACTCACCCTGCGCATGGAGGCCTCGGTCGACGGCGCCCACTGGTCGCCGGCGATGCAGGGCTCGTACCGCCGCGCCAACTGGGACCGCCGCAGCCGCTGAGCTCCGGCGGGCCGCCGCTGGGCGACCGACGCTACGTGCGTGCTCTGGGGCCGGGCGCCGATCGGCGCGGCGCCGCGAAGGTGCGCTCCTCGCAGGGGGCGAGGGCGACCACCTCGCCGGCGATGCCGACCCTCATGGGGCCGGCGTTGGGGTGGGCCTCGACCGTGCACCGACCGTCCTCGACGGCGACGGTCACCGAGGCACCCCGGTACCCCACGTTGAAGCGGAGGCGGGCGATCTCGGGCGGGAGGGCGGGCTCGATCCAGAGGACGCCGTCGCGGGGCGCCACGCCGCCGTAGCCCCGCTGGACGAGGTCGGCCGTGCCGGCCATGGCCCCGAGGTGGATGCCCTCGCGGACCGTGCCCCCGTCGCCGCCCCGCAGATCGCTGACCATCGCTTCGGCGAACAGGGGCCACGAGGGCTCACGACCGGCCCGGACCATCAGCCAGGTGTGGACCACCCCGCTGAGGCTCGAGCCGTTGGAGGTCCGGGCCAGGTAGTAGTCCATGGTCTCGTCGAGGAGCGCCTGGTGGACCTCGTAGCCGAGCCTTCCGAGCAGGGCGATCACCTCGTCCTCCGACAGCAGGTACAGCAGCATCAGCACGTCGGCCTGTTTCGACAGCCGATAGTTGTTCGTGCTGTCACCCTCGGCCTCGAGGACGCGGTCGAGCCGTCGGATGTCGCCGTAGCGCGCCCGGTAGGCGTCCCAGTCGAGCTCGGCCAGGTCGCCGTACCCCTCGAACTGGCTGATGACGCCGTCGTGGAACGGCACCCGCAACCGCCGGCTGATCTCGTCCCAGGCGGTGAGCTCGTCGGCCCCGATGACGAGCTTCTCGCGGAGTTCGGTCCACCGGTGCTCGGTGAGCACGTCGCGCAGGGAGAGGGCCTTGGCCAGCACCCATGCGGCCATGACGTTCGTGTAGGCGTTGTTGCGGAGGCCGGGCCGGTCGGCGCCGGGATAGCACTCGTGGTATTCGTCGGGGCCGACGACGCCGTCGATGTCGTAGCGCCCATCGGCGGCGTGCGTGGCGGCGCTGGCCCAGAAGCGGGCGATCTCGAGGAGCAGCTCGGCCCCGTAGAACGAAAGGAACTCGTAGTTGTGGGTGGCGTCGTAGAACTGCCAGACGTTGTAGGCGATGGCGATGTTCACGTGACGCTGCAGGTGAGAGCCATCCGCCAGCCAGCGCCCCGAGATCGGGTTCAGGTGCCAGGTCTGGGTGTCCTCCTGCCCGTTGCTCCCGCTCTGCCAAGGGAACATCGCGCCGCGGAGCCCGGCCGCCGTCGCGGCGCGACGGGCCTCGGGCAGGCGTCGGTAGCGGTAGAGCAGCAGGCCGCGGGTGAGCTTGGGGAAGCGCAGGTTCAGGTACGGGAAGATGAACAGCTCGTCCCAGAAGATGTGGCCGCGGTAGGCCTCGCCGTGCAGGCCCCTCGCCGGCAGGCCGGCGTCGAGGTCGGCGGTGTTCTTGGTGACGGTCGACAACAGGTGGAAGAGGTTGACCCGCAGCGCGATCTCCGGCGTCGGCTCTTCGTCGCCGTCGTCGATCTCGATCTGGATGTCGCCCCGCCGCCACACATGGGCCCAGTGGACGGCGTGGGTGCGCTCGAGGGTGCCGGCGTCGGGTGCCGAACGCACGGCGCGCGCCGCATCCACCCCGGGCTCGCTGATGGCATGGTCGCGCGACGTGAACAGGGCCACCACCTTCTCGACGTGTTGGGGGTGGGCCTCACGCAACTCGAGGTTGAGCTCGTGGGCCAGGAAGCCGGGCTCGTGGATCAGGTGGCGGGGAACCGTCGATGCGCTCGGCGCCGACCCGTCGAGGACCCGGGTGCGGGCCGCCACCGCCACACGGACGCGCGACTGGGTGGTGGTCACCTGCACGAGCAACGTCTCGTCGTCCACCGCCTCCTCGCCGTCGGGCAGGAGGTGGGTCGACGACAACGGCCGGTAGCGCTCGACGTTCGTGTTGCGGACTCGGCCGTCGATACCCGAGCGCACCACGAGGGGCCCCGACCAGTTCTCGGCGGTGAACGTGGTGACGAGGGCGGCCAGGTGGTGCTCGTCCAGGTGGATGAAGCGGCGTTGCTCGACCCGGGTCACCCGCCCCTCGGGGTCACGGAAGCGCAGATCGCGGTGCAGCACGGCCCGATGGGTGTCGAGCTCGACCACGTGGTCGAGCAGGTCGACCGCGCCGAGGCGGAACCAGTCGCCGCCCGCGACCCGGAACCGAAGGAGGAGCCAGTTGGGCAGGTTCACCAGGCTCTCGTTGCTCACGGTGCGGCCCTGGACGTCGTCCTCGAGCCGGTTGTACACGCCGGTGACGTAGGTGCCCGGGTAGTGGGCCCCGTCGGCATCGGCTTCCGGTGCCGCCCCCCGTACCGACCAGTAGCCGTTCGCCAGGGTGCACAGCGCCTCGCGGCGCCCCTCGTCGTCGGGGTCGAACCCCTCGAAGCGCAGGCACCAGTGGCCGATGGGCTCGGTCGCCGCGGTCGTTCCGCCGCCGACGGTCGTCATCTCGATGCCCTCGCTTCGTCCGGCTCGGGGATGGGGTGCAGGTGGTCGAGGTCGGGGAGCACCACGTCCGCGCCGGCCCCGGCGAGGCGGTCCCCCTGGCCGACCCGGTCGAGGCCGACGACCAGGCCGAACCCGCCGCGACGGCCCGCCTCGACCCCGACGACGGCGTCCTCCACGATGACCGCGGCCTCGGGCAGGACCTCCAAGAGGTCGGCCGCGGCCAGGAACAGCGCCGGGTCAGGCTTGCCGGCGAGGCCCCGCTCGTCGCTGTCCACCCCGTCGACGACCACCACGAAGCGGTCGAGCACGCCCGAGACCTCGAGCACCTCCCGGGCGTTGCGGCTGGCCGACACCGCCGCGGCGCAGTGGCCGCTGGCCTCGAGACGGTCGAGCAGGCGCTCGGCGTCGGCGAAGGCCTCGACGCCGTCGACCCGCAGGCGCTCGTGGAAGTACACATCCTTGGCGTTGCCGAGCCCGCACACGGTCTCGGTCCCGGGCTCGTCGTGGGGGTCGCCCTCGGGAAGGTCGATGCCACGGGCAGCCAGCACGCTGCGCACCCCGTCGTAGCGGGGTTTGCCGTCGACGAGGGCCAGGTACTCCCCCACTGGGTCGAAGGGCGCCGGGACGCCACTGCCCGATGCCGCCCACCGGGCGAAGAATTCGTCGAACAGGCGCTGCCAGGCGGCGGCGTGCACCACCGCCGTGTCGGTGAGGACCCCATCGGTGTCGAAGATCACCGCGTCGAAACGGTCCAACGAGATCATCCCGACCAGTCTCACCGATGGCCCCCCGGCGCGACGGGGATCACGCGGTCGTCGGCCGCCACGACGACGTGGAGGCGCCGGCGTCGGCGACGGCGCAGTCCGGCCTTGGCGACCGTGTCGGCGGCCAGGACCGCCGGAGCGGCCAGGACCACGACGAGCCATCCCTCGAGCGGCGGCGGCGCCTGGCCGAGGAGCCGGGCCAAGGGCGGGAACCAGATGAAGGCCGAGGCGAGGACCACCTCGAAGCCGACGGCCCACAGCAGGAGGCGGTTGCTCGTCCACCCCAGGCCGCCGGGCCACCGGGTGGTGCTGCGGCAGGCGAAGGCGTTGGCCATCTGTCCGACGACCACCGCGGTGAAGGCGGCCCCGGACGCCATGTCCAGCACGTGGCCCTCGGGGAACGGCTCGCCCGGGGACCAGCCCATGGCCAGGAACACCACGACGAAGGCGATCATCGACACCAGGGACTCGGTGGGGCCCAGCACGCCGAAGGCCCGGAACGCGACCGTCGAGTTGATGAGCCGCCCCTCGGAGGGGGGACGGTCCAGCACGCCCGGCGTCGGCGCTTCGGCGCCGAGCGCGACCGCGGGCAGCGTGTCGGTGCCGACATCGAGGGCCAGCACCTGCAGGACCCCGATGGCCAGGGGGAAGCGTCCCCCCGAGAGCGCCCAGATCACGAAGGGCGTCAGCTCGGCCACGTTGTCGGTCAGGTGGTAGGTGAGGAAGCGCCGCATGTTGGCGAACGTCGCCCTGCCCTGCTCCACGGCGGCGACGATGGTGGCGAAGTCGTCGTCGAGGAGCACCAGGTCGGCGGCATCTCGGGCGACATCGGTACCCGAGCGCCCCATGGCGATGCCGATGTCGGACTCGCGCAGCGCCGGCCCGTCGTTGACCCCGTCGCCCGTCATGGCCACCACGTGGCGACGCGAGCGCAGGGCACGGGCGATGCGCAGCTTGTCCTCGGGCGCCACCCGGCTGATCACGATGCCGTCGTGGTCGATCAGGGCGCCGAGCAAGGCCTCGTCGTCGGGGAGGTCGGCGCCCGTGAGGACGGGGTCGTGCGGACGACGCAGGCCCACCTGGTCGGCGATGGCCTGCGCCGTGGCGGGATGGTCCCCCGTGACCATGGCCACCGCGATGCCCGCCCGACGACAGGCGGCGAGCGCGTGGGCCGCGCCCGCCCTCGGCGGGTCCTCGAGGGCCATCAGGGCCAGGAGCTCGAGGTCACGTTCGGCCTGGTCGGCGTCGCTCGGTGCGCCGTCGGGACGGCGGGCCACGGCGATGACCCGAAGGCCCTTGGCCGAGAGCACGTCGAGGGCCCCCTGGGCGTGGTCAGTCCCGAGGCACCGCGGGAGGACCGCGTCGGGCGCTCCCTTGACGAGCACCCAGCCCTCGCGGACCACGGACATGCGCCGTCGACGCGGGTCGAACGGGAAGATCCGGTCGGCCACCACTTCCCGGACGGCATCGGTGTCGATCCCCAGGCGGCGGGCGAGGACGTCGAGGGCCACCTCCATGGGATCGCCCTGGGTGGTCCACGCGCCGTCGCGCTCGAGGGCATAGCCCGTCGAGCACGCGACCACCGCGCGGGCCGCCAGCTCCGCGGCCGCACGGCTGGCCGGTCCCTCGTCACGCACCTCGCCGTCGGGCTGGTAGCCCTCACCCTCGACCTCGAGCGAGCCGGCAGGAGTCCAGACCGCCACCACCTGCATCTCGTTGCGGGTGAGCGTGCCGGTCTTGTCGGAGCAGATGAAGGTCGTGGATCCGAGGGTCTCCACCGACTCCAGCCGACGGACGAGGGCGTGGCGATCGGCCATGCGCTGGGCGCCGACCGCCAACGACAGGGTCACGGTCGGGAGGAGACCGCACGGCACCACGGCCACCGTGACGCCGATGGCGAACAGGAACCCGTCGCTCGCCGGTTGCCCGAGCAGCAGCGAGAGGACGAAGAACAGGGTGCCGAGGGAGACGGCGATGACCGCCAGCGTGCGCACCACGCGCTGGATCTCACGGTGCAGGGGTGTGCGCGGGCGGGTGGCGCCGGTGGTGAGCTGGGCGATGGAGGCCAGACGGGTGTCGGCCCCGATCGCGTGGACCGTGGCGAACCCGGTGCCCTCGACGAGGAACGTCCCCGCGAACAGCTCGTCGTCTCCCTCCGCCGGCGTGGGCACGCTCTCCCCCGTGAGCGTCGACGTGTTCACCAGCACGCCGTGGGCGTCCTCGAGGAGCAGATCCGCCGACACCCGGTCGCCGGGCTCGAGCCACACCGTGTCGCCGACGACCAGCTCGCTGGCATCCACGTCGAGGCGCTGCCCGCCCCGGATCACCGTCGCCCGCCTGGGGAGGAGGTCGCGGAGGCTGGCCGCGGCCCGCTCGGCGCGGTACTCCTGGCCGAAAGCGAACACCCCGTTCAAGATGACGACGGCGAAGATGGCGAAGCCGAGCGGCGCCATCCCGCCGATCAGCGCCAGCGCGCCGGCGACCCACAACATGATGGCGAAGAGGTTGACGAACTCGGCCGCCAACTTGCGCCACGCCGGCGTGACACGAGGAGGAGGAAGCCGGTTCGGGCCGTCGGCGTCCTGGCGCCGCCGTGCTTCCTCTGCGGACAGGCCCATCGGCAGCTTCCGGGGCGCGTCCCCGGGCAGCGTTCCCGTCACGTCCCCATGTTCTCCGGACGGACGGCCCTCGGCACAGGGCCGATGGTCACCGGTCGACCCTGGCGAGGACCTTGTCCCCTTCCCCCGACGAGCGGCAGCGGCTTGAGTGGTGGGGCAGGGGAACCTTGCGCTGACGTGCCGCCCCTCGATCGGAGGACACATGGCAACCATCCTGGCCGCCGTCGACGGGACCGACCGGGCCGACGCCGCCGCCCGTTGGGCGGTCGAGCTGCTCGGGCTGGACCATCGCTGGGAGCTGGTCCGGGTCGTCAGCCACGAGGCCCGGGCCACCGACGCCCTCACCCGTCTCGACCCCCCGGTCGTCGACGACCACGTCCTCGACGAGGAACGGCGGGCCGCTGAGCGCCACGGCCTCGACCTGGCCGGCGACCTCGGCCTCAACGGCGAGGTGCGCATCGAGACGGGTGACCCGGGACCCACGCTCTGCGCCGTCGCCGAGCATCTGCACGCCGACCTGCTCGTCGTCGCCAGCCACGGCCGCGGACCCCTCGGCCGAGCGCTGCTGGGGTCGGTCAGCACCCACGTCGCCCAGCACGCACCCTGCCCGGTGCTCGTGCACCGCACCCCATGAGCGCAGCGGCCCCCGCCCCCGCACCGCTCGACGGCGAGCATCGGGGCGCCGCCGCGCACTCACGGTGGTCGTTGCCCCTCGGACGCATCGCCGGCATCGAGGTCCGCGTCCACGCGTCGTTCTCGGTGCTCGTCGCCCTCGTTCTGCTCACGTCCGGCCAGGTGGAAGGCGGGGCGCCGGCGGCGCTGCTCTGGCTCGCCCTGATCTTCGCCTGCGTGTTGCTGCACGAGCTCGCCCACTGCGCCGTGGCCCGCCGGCGGGGGGTGGCCGTGAGCGAGATCCTCCTGCTGCCCATCGGCGGGCTGTCCCGGATGGAGCGCCTCCCCGAGGTCGCCCGTGACGAGTTCGCCATCGCCGTGGTCGGGCCCTTGAGCAGCTTCGGCCTGGCCCTCCTGGCCGGGCTGGCGGCGGTGTCCCGCGGCGACGAGCTGCTGCCACCGACCCTCGTCGTCGGCGCGATGCCCACCCGACTGTTCTGGTTCAACCTGCTCCTCGGTGCGTTCAACCTCCTCCCGGCGTTCCCGCTCGACGGCGGCCGCGTGCTGCGGGCGCTCCTCGAGACCCGGCTCGACCTCGAACAGGCCACTCATCGGGCCGCCCGCCTCGGTCGCCTCGTCGCCGTGCTCCTCGTCGTGGTCGGCGTGCTGGTCAACCTCTGGCTCATCCTCATCGGGGTGTTCGTCTACCTCGGGGCCGCCGCGGAGGAGGCGGCCACCGTCCTCCACGTGCGACTCGCGGGCCGCCGGGTGGCCGACCTCATGCACCCCGCCCCACCGCAGCTCGCCGGGACGGCCCTCGATCCCCGGGAGGAGTGGTGGATCGAAGCGGACGATCCGGTCAACGAGGAGGTGCTCGAGCGCCTCGGGCACGCCCCCCGGCACGCGATGCTCGCCGTGCGCGAAGGTCGTGTGATCGGGGTGGTGAGCCGGGGCGACCTCCAGCACCTCCTCGACCAACCACCCGAGCGAGAGACCGCGTCGACGCACGCACCCCTCCCTCCCCCACCGCCACCACCCACCACCTCGCGTCAGATCTGGAGGCACCGACATGGCCGCTGACGCCACCACCGCCGCTCCACTCGTCCTCACCCTCGACCACCTCGACCGGAGCTCCGTGCCGGTGGCCGGCGGCAAGGGCGCCAACCTCGGAGAGCTCGTGCAGGCCGGCTTCCCGGTGCCGCCCGGCTTCGTGGTGACCGCGGGGGCGTACCTGCGGGCCATGGACGCCGGCGGGGTTCGCCAGGAGCTGCGCACCCTCGTCCCCACCGCGGGAGACCTCGACCCCGACGCGCTCGATGCGCTGGCCGATCACTGCCAGGGCCTCGTGCGCGGCGCCGGCGTGCCCGAGGACCTGCGGGAGGAGGTGCTCGACGCCTACGCGGCACTCGGCCAGGACGTCGCCGTGGCGGTGCGGTCGTCGGCGACGTCCGAGGACACCGCCGGCACCTCGTTCGCCGGGATGAACGCCACCTTCACCAACATCAACGGCCCCGATGCCCTCCTCATCGCCATCACCGACTGCTGGGCCTCCGCCTTCAGCGCCCGCGTGCTCGCCTACCGCGCCAGCCAGCACCTGGCCGACGAGCCCGCCATCGCGGTCGTGGTGCAGGAGATGGCCGAAGCCGTCGCCTCCGGGGTGATGTTCACGGCCAACCCGGCCAACGGCGACCGCACGACCCTGGTCATCGAGGGGGCACCCGGCCAGGGCGAGGTCGTGGTGGGCGGCCAGGTCGAGCCGGACTCCTACCTGGTGGCGAAGGACACGCTCCACGTGCGCGAGGCCCGGGTCGGCATCAAGAGCCACAAGATCGTTCGGGCCGCCGGCGGTGGCGACGAGACCGTCACCCTCACCGGCGACGAGCGCACCCGGCGCGTGCTCACCGACGAGCAGGTCGTGGCCATCGCCGCGCTCGGACGAGCGGTCGAGGCGCACTACGGCACACCCCAGGACACCGAATGGGTCATCATCCCCGGAGGCGAGCTGCGCCTCGTGCAGTCGCGGCCCATCACGACGCTGGACGACCGCACCCCCGTCACGGGTTCGCCCGCGGCATCGGCCTCTCTTGGCGCGCCCGCGGGCGACGATGCGCTGGTGCTGGTGCGGGGTCTCGGCGCTGCCCCCGGGATCGCCGTCGGCCGGGCACGCGTGCTGCGCTCCGTCGATGAAGGCCACCGCCTCCAGGACGGCGAGATCCTGGTGGCACCCATGACCAACCCGGACTGGGTGCCCACGATCCGGCGCGCCGCCGGCATCGTGACCGATGGCGGCGGGATGACCTGCCACGCGGCCATCGTCAGCCGCGAGTTGCGGGTGCCCGCCATCGTCGGGGCACGCACGGCGACGACCGCCCTGCGCGACGGCGAGGTCGTGACGATCGACGGGGCCAACGGCCAGGTGTGGGCCGGCGATGTGTCCAGGACGCTCGCGACCCCCTCACCCGCAGCGATCGCCGTTGCGGCGGCAGCAGCCGCGCCCGGCACGGGAGGCGCGGATGAGCCCCTCGCCACCCGGCTCTACGTCAACCTGGCCATGGCCGAGCGGGCCGAGGAGGCGGCGGCGCTCCCCGTGGACGGCGTCGGCCTGCTCCGGGCCGAGTTCATGATCACCGACGCCCTCGGCGGCGTCCACCCCAAGAAGCTGCTGGCCGACGGGCGGCGCTCGACCTTCGTCGAGGCCATGGTCGCGTCCCTCGCCCAGGTCACCCGGGCCTTCGCCCCGAGGCCGGTGGTGTACCGGGCCATGGACTTCCGCACCAACGAATTCCGCGGCCTCGACGGGGGTGCCGACTTCGAGCCCGTCGAGAACAACCCGATGATCGGCTACCGCGGCTGTTACCGCTACGTGCGCGAACCAGACGTGTTCGCCATGGAGCTCGAGGTGCTCGCCCGCGTGCGGGAGGAGACGCCGAACCTCCACCTCATGCTCCCGTTCGTGCGCACCCTGTGGGAGCTCGAGGCGTGTCTGGAGCTCGTCGACGCCAGCCCGCTCGGCCACCAGCGCGGCCTGCACCGCTGGGTGATGGCCGAGGTGCCGTCGGTCGTCTACCGCATCGCCGACTACGCCAAGGCCGGGATCGATGGCGTGTCGATCGGTTCGAACGACCTCACCCAGCTCGTCCTCGGCGTGGATCGTGATTCCGAGATCTGCGCCGAGCTCTTCGACGCCAACGACGCCGCCGTGCTCGCCGCGATCGGGGCCATCATCGGCGAGGCACGGGCCCACGGCCTCACCAGCTCGCTGTGTGGCCAGGCGCCGTCCAACGACCCGTCGTTCGCCGAGCACCTCGTCCGCTTCGGCATCACCTCCGTGTCGGTGACCCCCGACGCCGCCCTCGCCACCCGCCGGGTGCTCGCCGCCTCCGAGCGGAGGATGCTCGTGGAGGCCGCTCGGGCCTGAGGTGCCGGCGGCGCCAGGGCCGCCACCCGCCGTGCGGGAAGGCCTTCGCCGGCCGAACCGACCTTCGCCCCTGGTCAGCGGGCCTCGTAGGGTCGAAGATGGCGCGACCGGGTCGGTGACGACCCACGATCCTGGGAGGTTGGCGGCGATGGCGAACGACTCGGCTGGGAAGGGCCCGACCAAGAAGGCGGGCGCCAAGAAGACCGGCGCCAAGAAGACCGGCGCCAAGAAGGTGACCCCCGCCA
>CAYYDZ010000051.1:15993-17229 GCA_964470715.1 uncultured Microthrixaceae bacterium
GCGACCACGAAGAAGGCCTCGGCCTCTCCGGCGCCGGCCATCGGCATCGACCGGGAGGCCACCCGCGCCGCGATGGCCGAGTGGCTCGACGACCTCGGCGGGCGCCTGCGCACCCTCGGCCAGGAGCTCGACCAGCAGTCCGCCGAGGTCCGCACCCGCCTCGAGCCCTTCGTGGACCAGGCCCGTGTCGACTGGGAGGCGCTGAGCGCCGCCGTGGCTCGCCTCGGTGAGGCCGCCGGCCACTTCTGGGACGGCGCCGCCCAGGACGCCCGTGCCGCCGGCGACCGCCTGGAGGCAGAGCTGCGCACCCTCGGCGCCGACCTGCGCGCCGAGGCGGCGACCAGCGCCAGCGCGTACCGCGCCGCGGTCGCCGACCTCGTGGACTCCTCGCTCGACCAGCTCCGCCGGCTCCGGGGCCAGGCCGGCTCGCTCGGCGGCGACGCCCGCAACCAGTTGGAGCAGGCCCTGGAGCGGGCCGAGCAGGCCACCGACCGCGCCCGCGATTCGCTGGAGCAGCTGCGGGCCCAGGCCTCCGTGAGTCGAGACGGCGTGCGCGACGACGCCCGTCAGCTCATCGACGACCTGCGCGACGCCACGCGCGACACGGCCGGCCGGGTCCGCTCCCTCGCGGACCGCTCTCCTACCTGACGCGACCCGAGCGCCGAGGGGGCGGCGCTACGCGAAGAGCTTCAGGAGGGACGACGTCGCCGTGTAGACGGCCACGGCGACGAGCAGGCCGGCGAACCAGCGCAGCAGGGTCTGCGCAGGCAGGCGGTCGGCGACCCGCGTACCGGTCACGACGCCTGCGAGGGCGGAGATCGCGAACGGGATGGTGACGGCCCAGTCCACCTGGGCGTGGCCGACCCGGGCCAGCAGCGCCCAGGCGCAGTTCATGGCGATGATGAGCAACGAGGTGCCGATGGCCTTGGGCATCGGGAAGGCCAGCAGCAGGGTCAAGGCGGGCACGATGATGAAGCCCCCGCCGACCCCGAACAGCCCGGTGAAGAAGCCCACCGCAGTGCCGGCCGCCACCACCTTCACCACGGTCACCGCGTCGAGGCGCAGGTGCACACCGACCCGGGTCGCACCGCTGTCGTCGCCCGCGCCGGCTTCGGCGGCCGCCCGCTCGGCCGCCTCCTCTCCCACGCGGGTGCAGGTCGGGCAGCCGGTGAGCATGCGCCACGCGGCGACGACGATGAGCCCCGAGAAGGCCAGGAGCAGCACGTCGGGGTCGAG
>CAYYDZ010000052.1:0-4960 GCA_964470715.1 uncultured Microthrixaceae bacterium
CTCGGCACCTCGACCGTGCGGGAGGCCCTGCGGCTGTCGATGGTCACCTCGCTGGCCGCCACCGCCATCTCCCTCGTGCTCGGCGTGCCCCTGGCGTGGGTGCTGGCCCGGGTGGTGTTCCCGGCCAAGCGGGTGGCCCGCGCCCTGGTGACCCTGCCCATGGTGCTGCCCCCGGTGGTCGGTGGCGCCGCACTGCTCCTGGCGCTCGGCCGGCGGGGCCTCGTGGGCCAGTGGCTCGACCAGTGGTTCGGCGTCGTCCTCCCCTTCTCGATGACGGGCGTGATCATCGCCGAGACCTTCGTGGCCATGCCCTTCCTGGTGGTGACGGTCGAGGCCGCCTTCCGGGGCGCCGACCGCCGCTATGAGGACGCCGCCGCCACCCTCGGCGCCCGACCCTGGACGGTCTTCCGCCGGGTCACGTTGCCCCAGGCCAGGTCGGCCCTCGTCGCCGGCGCGGTGCTGTGCTGGGCCCGGGCGCTCGGCGAGTTCGGCGCCACCATCACCTTCGCCGGCAACCTCGAAGGCCGCACCCAGACCATGCCCCTCGCCGTGTTCGTGGCCCGCGAGAGCGACCGCGGCGCCGCCATCGCCATGAGCCTGGTCATGGTGGCCATCTCGCTGGCCGTGCTCATCGGCCTGCGCGACCGCTGGCTCGCCACCGGCGACGTGCGCACGGCGGACCGATGACGCCGCCGAGGGCCACAGGTGCCGGCTGCGTCGGTTCTGGCGCCCGATCTACTGCCCGGAACCAGCACATCGGGCGCCAGAACGAGCCACCTGCGGGACGGAGCGACGGGAGGAAGGACCGGTGAGCCTCGACGCCGCCGTGCGGGTGGACCGCGGCGCCTTCAGCCTCGACGTGGCCCTCGCCGCCGCCGACGGCGAACTCGTGGTCGTCCTCGGCCCCAACGGCGCCGGCAAGAGCACGCTGCTCGGCGCCCTCGCCGGCCTGGTCCCAACCGCCGGGCGCATCACCATCGGCGACAGCGTGGTCCTCGACGACGGGGCCGGCGTCGACCTGCCCCCGGAGGACCGGCCCGTCGGCGTGGTCTTCCAGGACGGGCGCCTGTTCCCGCACCTCACCCTGCTCGACAACGTGGCCTTCGGCCTGCGCAGCCGGGGCGCCCGCAAGGCCGCCGCCCGCGCCGCCGCCCACGACTGGCTCGAGCGCATCGGCCTCGCCGACCGTGCCGGGGAACGGCCCGCCGCGCTCTCGGGCGGGCAGGCGCAGCTCGTGGCCCTGGCCCGCGCCCTCGCCACCGAACCCCGGCTGCTGCTCCTGGACGAGCCGCTGTCGGCGCTCGACGCCCAGGTCCGCCCCGCCGTGCGGGCCGACCTGCGCCGCCACCTCGCGTCCTTCGAGGGCAGCCGCCTGCTCGTGACCCACGACCCCGTCGAGGCGCTGGTCCTGGCCGACCGCCTGGTCGTGGTCGAGGACGGGCGAGTCGTGCAGGAGGGCACGCCCGACGAGGTCCGCCGGCGCCCCCGCTCCGCCTACGCCGCCAGCGTGGTCGGCCTCAACCTCTGGCGGGGCACCGGGACGGGCGGCCGCTTCGTGCTCGACTCGGGCGGCGAGCTCGTCACCGCCGGCCCGGTCCCCGACGGTCCCGTCCTCGCGGTCGTGGCCCCGAGCGCGGTCGCGCTCCACCGCAGTCGGCCCGAGGGGTCGCCGCGCAACGTGGTCGAAGGCGTGGTGGCGGGCATCGAGCACCGGGGCGGTGCCGTCCGCGTGCAGCTGGACGGCACCCTTCCCCTTCTGGCGGAGGTCACCGCCGCCGCCGTCGCGGACCTCCACCTGGCCGTCGGCGAGGCCGCCTGGGCGTCGGTGAAGGCGTCCGAGATCACCACCTCGCCGGCCTGAAGGCGGGACGGGCCCGCCCCACTCCCCCACCGGCCGGGTGTTCGGCGCGACCCGCCCGTCGTCCACGCAATAGGGTGCGGATTCCGTAGGCCGTCGCCCCGAGCGGGGCGCGTGACACAGAAGGGTGGGTCGGGACCCATGGGCAGGTTGGACGGGAAGGTCGCGCTGATCACCGGCGCCGGTCAGGGCCTCGGGCGGGTCGCCGCCGAGCTCTTCGCCTCCGAGGGCGCCAGCGTCGTGGTGGCCGAGTTCTCCGAGGCCAACGGCCGCGAGGCGGTCGCCGCCATCGAAGCTGCCGGCGGCACCGCCGCCTTCGTGCAGGTGGACGTGTCCAAGGCGGACCAGGTCGAGCGCATGATCCAGTTCGCGGTCGACACCTACGGCGGGCTGCACGTCCTCTACAACAACGCCGGCATCATGCCGTCCGACGACGGCGCCACCCTCGACACCCCCGAGTCCACATGGGACGTGGTCATGGAGGTGAACCTCAAGGGCGTCTGGCTGTGCTGCAAGTACGGCATCCCGGCGATGATCGCCTCGGGCGGCGGGTCCATCATCAACGTGTCGTCCCTCGTCGCCATCATGGGCTCGGCCACCGCCCAGATCGCCTACACCGCCAGCAAGGGCGGGGTCCTCGCCATGAGCCGCGAGATGGCCATCGAGCACGCCAAGGACGGGGTGCGCATCAACGCCCTGTGCCCGGGGCCGATCATGACCGACCTCATGGCCGAGCTGCTCTCCGACGACGCCAAGCGGGCCCGCCGCCTCGTGCACGTGCCCATCGGCCGCTTCGGCCAGGCCCAGGAGATCGCCAACGCGGCGCTGTTCCTCGCCTCCGACGAGTCGTCGCTCATGACCGGCCAGCAACTGGTGATGGACGGCGGCATCAGCGCCGCGTACGTCACCCCGGAGTGACCGAGCCGGCATAGCCAGACCGCCGTCCCGACCCGGCACGGCCTCGAACGAACCGCAGCACGGACCCGCACCACCGACGCCAAGGGGGACCCAGATGGAGCTCACCGAGCTGGAAGCCATGATCGGAGCCGGGGAGATCGACACGGTCCTCACCGTGTTCCCCGACCTGCAGGGCCGCTTCATGGGCAAGCGGGTCACCGGCGAGTACTTCCTCGACCAGGTCGTGTCGAGCGAGGGCGAGGGCGCCATCCACGTCTGCAACTACCTGCTCGCGGTCGACGTCGACATGACCCCGCTGCCCGGGTACCGCTACGCCAACTGGGACCAGGGCTACGGCGACGCCAAGTGCGTGGCCGACCTGTCCACCCTGCGCCTCGTCCCCTGGCTGGAGAAGACCGCCCTCGTCATCTGCGACCTCGAGGACGAGGACACCGACGAGCCCGTCGAGGTGTCGCCCCGCCAGATCCTCAAGCGCCAGATCCAGCGGGCCGCCGACCTCGGCTACTCGGTGAAGTTCGGCGCCGAGCTCGAGTTCTTCCTCTTCATGGACACCTACGAGGAGGCCTTCGAGAAGGGCTACAAGGGCCTCACCCCCCACTCGAAGTTCATCGAGGACTACCACATCCTCCAGACCACCAAGGACGAGTACCTGATCCGCCAGATCCGCAACGGGATGCTCGGCGCGGAGATCCCGGTGGAGTTCTCCAAGGGTGAGGCGGGCTACGGCCAGCACGAGATCAACATCACCTACGACGACGCCCTGCCCATGGCCGACGTCCACACCGTCTACAAGAACGGGGCCAAGGAGATCGCCGCCCTCAACGGCCGGTCGCTCACCTTCATGGCCAAGTGGTCCATCGACGACGTCGGCTCGTCGTGTCACCTGCACTCCAGCCTCTGGAACGCCGAGGGCACCGAGTCCCTCACCTGGAACGCCGACGCCCCTGACCACATGAGCGACGTGTACCGCAACTACGTCGGCGGCCTCCTGGCCACGGGTCGAGAGCTGGCCTGGTGCTACGCGCCCTACGTGAACTCGTACAAGCGCTACATGCCGGACTCGTGGGCGCCCACCGCGCTGGTCTGGGGCCGGGACAACCGCACGTGCGGCCTGCGCACCGTCGGCCACGGCAAGGGCTTCCGCGTCGAGTCCCGCGTGCCGGGCGCCGACTGCAACCCGTACCTCGCCTTCGCCGCCACCATCGCCGCCGGCCTCCACGGCATCGAACACGGCATCGACCCCGGGCCGGCCTTCGAGACCAACGCCTACGAGGCCACCGACGTGCCCCGTGTGCCGTCCACCCTGGTGGAGGCCATCGAGCTCTTCGAGGGCAGCGACATGGCCCGCGAGGCCTTCGGCGAGGACGTCCACCACCACCTGCTCAACACCGCCAAGCAGGAGTGGGCGGCGGCCAACCGCACCGTCACCGACTGGGAGCTGCAGCGGGGCTTCGAGCGGATCTGACCGACCCCCGCCGCGCTTCGGCGCCGCGAGTCAGGCGGAGGGGGCGCGCCGGCGGCCGCGTCGGCGCCGGCCGGCGTCCGGGCCGGCGGCATCGACGAGCACGTAGCGACCGGCGGGACGGTGGGCCGCGACGCGCGACCGCCAGCGGTGGGTGCGCCGCTGGCGACTGCCGTCGGGGTCGTCGGCCAACTCGGCGCGCACCCGAGCGGCGGTCTCGGGCCCGAAGGAGCGTTCGACGATCACCATCGAGAGGTCGAAGGCGCTCGCCGACCCGGTGGCCGTGATGACCCGCCCATCGCGCACCAGACGCTCGGGGCTCGGCACCGCGCCGGCGACGGACAGCTCGTCGAGCACCAACCAATGGCCGGTCGCATCGCAACCGTCAAGCACGCCGGCGGCGCCGAGCAGCAGTGCCCCGGTGGAGATGCCGGCGGTCCACTGGGTGGTGCGGTGGGCCTCGGCGATCCACCCCAGCAGGGCGTCGTCCTCGACCAGGCGGCGGACGCCGAGCCCGCCGGGAACCACGAGGGTGTCGGGCTGCGGCCAGTCGGCGACGGCCCGCTCGGCCACGAGGACGCCCGGCCGGCCCTGCGTGGCATGCGGCCCGATGCGGTGGGCCACGAAGTGCACGTCCACGTCGGGCACGCGCCGCAGCACCTCGGCGGGGGCGAGCGCCTCGGCGGCGCTGACCCCGTCGTGCACCAGGATGGCCACGTCCA
>CAYYDZ010000052.1:5060-7506 GCA_964470715.1 uncultured Microthrixaceae bacterium
GTGGATCACGCGGGCGAGGCGGCGGGCGCCGGCGTCGGTGAGATGCACGGTGTCGGGCACCCGAAGGGGGACGACCTCGCCGTGGCGGTTGGTGGTCGAGGCCAGGTACTCGCCGTTCGGGCCGGCGAGGGCGTCGTTGGCGTCGATGAGGGTGATCTCGGGCCACCGCTCGGCCAAG
The DNA here is from genome assembly GCA_964470715.1 of uncultured Microthrixaceae bacterium. Taxonomy (GTDB): domain Bacteria; phylum Actinomycetota; class Acidimicrobiia; order Acidimicrobiales; family DATDAH01; genus JAEUJM01. The sequence continues at coordinate 5,239 of CAYYDZ010000052.1, forward strand.
GCTTCGTACTCGGCCCGCAGGCCCACCGTGATGGCCTGGTTCTCGGGCGTGTATTCGGGGGGCGGCAGCACCCAGTAGACCTTCGCATCCGACCCCGAGTCGTGCAGGACCTGCATGAGGTGGTCGGCCTCCTTGCCCCAGGCCTCGAAGAACTCGGGGGTGTTCTTCATGATCGGGTTGCCGTCGGCGCCGACCGCGTAGTCGGTGTCGGTGTAGTTCCCGATGAAGAGGAACACGACGGCGTCCGGGTCGTGCGCCTCGACCTTCTCCTGCAGGCGCTGGGCCCAGTCCACGTAGCCAGGGGTGAGCAGGCCCGAGTTGTTCACCGCGGCGTTGTCGATGGCGACGTCCCGACCGAAGGTCTCGTCGAGCTTCGGGCCGGTCTGACGCAGGATCGAGTCCCCGGCGAGCAGCACGTGGTCCGGCTCGGCCAGCAGGCGCGAGGCCAGCACGCCCAGAAGGGCCAGGACGACCAAGGCGCACAGGACGTTGCGGGTGCGCCGGTTCATCCCACCTTCCTACCTCTTGGGCGACCTCACGCAGACTCGCGGCGGGCGAGGTCCTTGCCGGGGGCCGCCGGCGCCGGCCGGCCGTTGCCGTTGCCGTGGCCATCGCCCGGGTCGCGCCGGGCCGGCGCCGCGGCGGTGGGAGCGACAGGTGCCGCTGCCGGCGGGCCCGCGAGGCGGTTGAGGGCCTCGGCCATCTCAGCGGAGGCAGCCGCCGCGGCCAGGCTCGCGAAGATCGCCGCCCGGTTGTTGTGGTACGTCGCGTCGGAGTCCGGGGACGCGGCCTTCTTGAGCGACGCGAGAGTCAGCTTCTCGTACTCCTCGGAGCTGCCCTCCATGGGCATGCGGCGGCCTCCTCTGGGTCGTTGTACCTATCGGCTCGCGCCCCGTCGGCGTTGAACGGCGAGTGGGACCTGATGGGGCAGGCTGGTGCCATGCCGCTGCCCGCCGCCGAGCTCACCGCCTTCGTCGTCGACCGCTGGGACACCACCGTCGTCCCACTGCTGCACGACTACATCGCGATCCCGAACGTGTCGCCCGCCTTCGACCCGGCCTGGGACGAGCACGGCCACATGCAGACTGCGGTCACCCTCCTCGAGGAGTGGGCCCGGGCGCAGGAGATCGAGGGCCTCACCGTCGAGGTGGCGACCCTGCCCGGCCGTACCCCGCTGATCGTGATGGAGGTGCCGGCCCATGGTGAAGCAGGGGCGCGGGCCGATGCAGGCGAGGCACCCGACACCGTGCTGCTCTACGGCCACCTCGACAAGCAGCCGCCGATGGTCGGCTGGCGCGACGGGCTCGGCCCGTGGTCGCCCGTGCTGGACGGCGACCGCCTCTACGGCCGCGGCGGGGCCGACGACGGCTACTCGATCTTCGCCGCCCTCACCGCCATCGAGGCCGTGCAGCGCTTCGGCGGCGGCCACCGCCGCTGCCTCGTGGTCATCGAGGCGTCCGAGGAGAGCGGCAGCCCCGACCTCGAGGCCCACGTCGACGCCCTGGGCGAGCGCCTCGGCGCGGTCAGCCTCGTGGTCTGCCTCGACTCGGGCTGCGGCACCTACGACCGCCTCTGGACCACGACCTCGCTCCGCGGCCTCGCCGGTTTCACCCTGTCGGTGCGCCTGCTCACCGAGGGCGTGCACTCCGGGGCCAGCGGCATCGTCCCCTCCACCTTCCGGGTGCTGCGCCAGCTGCTCGACCGGCTGGAGGACCCCGCCACCGGCGAGGTGCGCCTCCCCGCCTTCCACACCCCCATCCCCGACGAGCGCGTGGCGCAGGCCGACGCCGCCGCCGCCGTCCTCGGTGATGCCATCTGGCAGCGCTTCCCGTTCGCCGAAGGGGGCGGACCGGTGGCGGGTTCGCCCGCCGAGCTGCTGCTCAACGCCACCTGGCGGCCGGCGGTGGAGATCATCGGCGCCGACGGCCTGCCCTCCATCGAGGACGCCGGCAACGTGCTCCGCCCGGTCACCGCGGTGAACGTGTCGGTGCGCCTGCCCCCGACCTGCGACGCCGCCGCCGCCCTGGCCGCGGCCACCGAAGCGGTCACCGCGGACCCGCCCTACGGGGCCACCGTCGAGGTGCAGGGCGACTGGGCCGCAACCGGCTGGAACGCTCCGCCCACGGCCGACTGGCTGGCGCCGGCCATCGAAGGAGCGTCGCAGGCGGCCTTCGGGCAGCCGGCGGCGGCCATGGGTGAGGGCGGCACCATCCCCTTCATGGCCATGCTCGGCCAGCGCTTCCCCGACGCCCAGTTCCTCGTCCTCGG
>CAYYDZ010000052.1:7606-16955 GCA_964470715.1 uncultured Microthrixaceae bacterium
TCGGCGGAGCCGTGGGTCCAGGTCTCGGGGTCCACGTCGACGCCCGCGGACTCCTGGATGCGGTCGTCGCCGACGGCGGCGGCGGCGGTGAGGCCCTCCTGGAGGTCGCCGTCCTCGAGGACGCCGCGGTTGTAGACCGAGTGGCCCCAGATGCCGGCGAAGCAGTCGGCCTGCAGCTCGAGCAGCACCGACAGCTCGTTGGCCTGGTCGGGGTCGGCCTGCTGCCGGCGGTTCACCTCCTCGCTGATGCCGAGCAGGTTCTGGACGTGGTGGCCGAGCTCGTGGGCGATGACGTACGCCTGGGCGAAGTCGCCGGGAGCGTCGAAGCGGTCGTTGAGCTCGCGGAAGAAGCCCAGGTCGAGGTAGGCGGTCTGGTCGGGCGGACAGTAGAAGGGCCCCACGGCCGAGTTGGCGGGGCCGCAGCCGGTGTCCACGCCGTCGCGGAAGAGCACGAGCTCGGCGTGGCGGAACTGCCGGCCGGACTGCTGGAAGATCTCGTCCCAGGTCGCGTTGACGTCGTCGAGCACGTAGGAGGTGAAGTCGACCAGTTCGGCCTCGGGGTCCGGGGCGCCGGGCACCTGGTCGGCCGCGCCGGACGGCGCCGACGTGGCGTCGCCCAGCCCGCCGAGGATGTCGGTGATGTCGATGCCGGTGTCGGACGAGCCGCCACCCCCACCGCCTCCGCCGAGGAGGCTGCCGCCCCCGAGCAGGCTGACCACCACGACGATGGCGAGGACGATCAGCCCGCCCTTGCCCGACGGCAGGGGCAGGCCGCCGAGACCGCCCCCGCCCCGGCCCTGGGTGGACGCCCGCTCGTCACGCAGGTCGCGGCTGCGCTGCCCTCGTTGCCACCTCATGGTCCCGTGCCCACCCGGCGCGCCCTACTTCGGGTGCGGCTGGGCCTTCGTCCAGTCGTAGACCACCTCGGTCTGCACGACGACGTCCCACACGGCGGCGCTGCGCCGGGAGACGATGGACCAGAGCAGGAGCGGCAGCACGTAGGTGGCCATCCACGCCCGGGCGATCGCCTGGAGGAAGCCGATGCGGGCGCCTCCGACCCGGCGGACCCGCAGGCCCAGCAGCAGCTGGCCGATGGTGCGACCGCCCACGATCCAGCAGATCGACAGGTAGGTGAAGAGCAGGGCGGCGCCGGCCAGCAGGGCGCCGACGGCACCGAGCTCGCCGCTGGCGTCGGTGCCGAGCACGGACTGGACCAGGTTGAGGCTGAGGGAGATGGCCCCGCTGATCACCCACACGACCCCGAAGTCGACGAGGGCGGCGGCGCCCCGCGACACGATGCCTGCAGGCTGGCCGTGTCGAGGGGAGATCTCCTCGGCGGTGATCACGGTCACGACGCCACCTCGGCCGGGGCCGCCGGCGCCAGCTCGGGGTAGCGGGGCGGGCGGTGGAGGATCCGGTCGATGAACCGACCCAGCAGCACATCACCGTTCATGGTGCGCACCCGCACGAGCTTCACCGAGTCGCTGGCGAGGACGCCGGTCGACTGGCGGACGATGTCCTGGAGCCCGATGTCGGCCATGAGCGCCTGGAGGTCGACCCGCTTGATGATGCCGTCGACGTCCACCCGCTCGAGCAGGGCGTCCATGTCGATGCGCTCGAGCAGCGCGTCGATGTCGATGCGGGTCAGCAGGTCGTCGATGTCGACCTGACCGACGATGGCGTTGACGTCGAGCTCACGCACCACGCCGTTGACGATCTGGTGCACGACGCCCTCGGCCATCGCCCGCCCGGCGCCGAGCGGGCCGAGCGTGCGTCCCTCCGGTCGACTGTCCGCCATCGTTCGCTCCTGGGTCGTTGAACGGCCGACACTAGCGATGCCGGGTGGCCGGCGTGACCGCCGGGTGTCAGACCGCGTCGAGCACCTCGAGCGCCAGGTCGTAGGGCTCGGCGTCGTCCCGGTTGCACAGGACGACGACCGACGTCGACGAGTCGGGCGCCACGAGGAAGTCGGCGCTGAACCCGGCCCAGGCCCCCGAGTGCTCGATCAGCCCGTCACCGAGGGTCAATCCGCCGCCGTAGCCGTACCCGTCCTCGTCGGGCACCGGACCGGGGGTGAGCAGCCCGGCCCGCAGCGCCGGCCCGCCTAGGGCGAAGGTGCGCAGGTTCTCCGCCCAGCGCTGCAGGTCGCGCACGCTCGTCCACACCGCGCCGTCCCCCGCCTGTTCCCAGTTGGTCGTGTCGGGCTCGAAGCCACCGTCGCCGCCGGCGGCGTAGCCCTCGGCCCCGTCGGCCACCACGAGGTCGGCGTCGTCGCGCACCACGGTCTGGTCCATCCCCAGCGGGGCGAAGACCTCGTCGGCGAGGAAGTCGGCCAGCGTGCGCCCGTCCACCCGTTCGACCACCTGCCCGAGGAGGAAGTAGTTGGTGTTCGAGTACTCGAAGGCGGTGCCAGGGTCGAAGGCGAGCTCGTCCGCGTCGGCGAGGGCCTCGAGGGCCTGCGCCGTGGTGGTCACGTCGGTGTCGGCGAAGTCCTCGCCCAGCAGTTCGGTGTAGTCGGTGAGGCCGCTGGTGTGGTGCACGAGGTCGTCGAGGGTGATGGCCGCGCCGTAGTCGGGCAGCTCGGGCAGGTACTCGTGCACCTCGTCGTCGAGGGAGAGATCGCCCCGGTCGGCCAGCAGGTAGATGGCCGCGGCGGTGAACTGCTTCGACACCGAGGCGATGTCGAAGGTCGTGGCGGCGTCGATGGCCTCGCCGGTGGCCAGGTCGGCGGTGCCGCTGCCACCCTCGAACACGACCTCGCCGTCGACGACCGCGCTGACGGCGCACCCCGGCTCCCCGTCCTCCCCGGCGGCGGTCACGAGCTCGGCGACCGCAGCCGATGCCTCCGCCGCCGAGGGATCGTCGGGCACGAACACGGCGGCGGTGGTGCTCGACGCCGGCCCAGCGGCGCCGTCGGAGGATGGGGCCGAACCGCTGGCACAGGCGGCGAGGCCCGTCGCCACCAGCGCGACGGTCAGCACGTGGACCACGGCCCGGGCACACCACCTGCCACCGCCGGCGCTCTGGGACCACCGTGAGGTGCGGGGGCAGAGCGGGGTGGTCCCGGAACGGTCGTTCCGGCGCTCTGGGACCACCGTGGTGTCGCTGGCCACAGCGGCGTGGTCCAGGAGCGGCACGGTCGGCGCCTCAGCGGGCCCGGAAGGAGATGGGGAGGTGGCGCAGGCTGGTGTGCTTGTTGCTGCGCCCCCACTCCACCGGGCCGACGAGGGCGAGGTCGTCGAAGCGGTCGAGGACGGCGCCGAGCACCACGGCGATCTCCTTGCGGGCCAGGGGGGCGCCGAGGCAGTGGTGCAGCCCATGGCCGAACGCGACGTGGGGGTTCGGGTCGCGCCCGATGTCGAAGCGGAACGGGTCGGCGAAGGCGGCCTCGTCCCGGTTGGCCGAGGGGTACCAGTGGGTGGTCTTGTCCCCGGCCCGGATGGTGTGGCCCGCCAGCTCGGTGTCCCGGGTGGCGGTGCGTCGGTTGTAGGCCGTGGCGCTGGTCCAGCGCAGCACCTCCTCGACCGCGGTGGGCAGCAGCCCCGGGTCGGCCCGCAGGCGAGCCTGCTCGTCCGGGTGCTCGATGAGGGCCAGGACCCCGCCGGCGATCGAGTTGCGGGTGGTCTCCGAGCCGGCGGTGAACAGCAGGCTGAAGAAGGCCTGGAGCTCGGCCTCCGACAGGGTGCCCGACCCGTCGTCGGCCACCGCGTGGACGACCTGCGAGAAGAGGTCGTCGGTGGGGTCCGCCCGGCGTTCGGCGATGAGGTCGTCGCCGTAGGCCCGGAGGCCGAGGCCAGCGGTGGCGAGCTCGTCGCTCGACCCGGTGAGGTCCCGGTCGCGGTAGTCCAGGATCGTCGTGGTCCAGGCGAAGAGCTGGTGGCGGTCCTCCTGCGGGACGCCCATCAGGGTGGCGATGGTCTGCAGGGGCAGCTCTGCCGCGACGTCGAGCAGCAGGTCGCACTCGCCGCGGTCGGCGACCTCGTCGAGGATCGCGTCGGTGCGCGCCCGCAGCCAGGCGTCGAGGGCGTCGACCGCCCGCGGGGTGAAGGCCCGGTTGACCAGCGCCCGGATGCGGGTGTGCGTGGGCGGGTCGGACATGTTGAGCATCACGCCGGTGACGAAGCCCGGGGGCAGGTCGTCGAGGGTGGTGCCGCCCCCGGTGCGCCCGGGACCGGTCTCGGAGGAGAAGGTGGCCGGGTCGTGCAGGACGGTGAGCACGTCGGCGTGGCGGGTGACCACCCAGAACCCCTCGCCGCCGGGGGCGTGCTCGGTCGGTGGGTGCCAGAACACCGGCCGCCGGCGGCGCAGCTCGGTGAAGACCTCGTGGGGGAAGCCCGCGGCGAAGAGGTCGAGGTCGGTCAGGTCGACGTCGTTCAGCCCGACGTCGGACAGATCTCCCTCAGCGGCGGCGCCCACGGCCGCCGACGCTACCGGGGGGCCAAGGCCTGGCGGAGGTTGGCGAGGGCGCGGTGCTGCATCGCCTTCACCGCGTTCACGTTGCGGCCGGTGATGGCGGCCACATCCTCGAGGGTGAGGTCGGCCACGAAGCGCAGCACGACCACCTCCCGCTGGTCCTCACCCAGCTCCGCGAGCGCCGCGATCAGCTCGTCGTCGACCGGCTCGGGCGCCGGTGGCGCCACCACGACCGGCGGCGTGCGGTCGACCACCTGGGGGCGTCGGGCCCGGCGGCGGAAGGCGTCCGTCATGCGGTTGCGGGCGATGGTGAAGACCCAGCGCCGCAGGTCCGTTGCGTCGCCGGTGAAGCGGTCGAGGTCCCGGCTGACCTGGAGGAAGACCTCGCCGAGAACGTCCTCGGGATCGGGCACCCGGCGGGCCCGGAGGTAGCCGAGCACCACCGGGGCGAGCTCGCGGTAGGCCACGGTCGCGTCGGGACGGAACCGGGCGGAGCGGTTCGTCCCACGCTGGCGGTCGGGCGCGGCCTCGGGCCAGCGGACCACACCGGTGGCGTCCCGGTCGTCGAGGGCGGTGACCGTGGCACCGCGTGCGCCCGCGGTCCGCCGTTCGGTGGCCACGGGCGTCACGACGCCGCCGCTGGGTCGGAGGAGAGACCGCGGGCACGTGGCAACGATGCCCCAGAGGCGCCGGAGGCCCCGGCGGGGGCCGCCGGCACCGCCGGTGCACCACCGGGGGTGGCACCACCGACAGAAGTGCCACCAGTGGGAGCGCCACCGGCCGGGGCACCACCGGCCGAGGCACCACCGGCCGAGGCACCACCGGACGGGGAACCGCTCGGCGGTCGAGGGGGGCCGCTCGGCGCGATGCCCACCCCGTCGTCGCCCGGCCGGTCAGGGGGCGTCGGGCGGGACGGGACGGCAGCGGGGCCGGCGTTCGACGGTGGCGGCGCCACCGCGGCGCGATCACCACCCGCCGCGGTCGACCGGCCCGGGGCCGTCGCTGCGGTGCCGGCCGGCCGGGGAGCGGACGGGCGTGGCGCCGGTCGGGATCGGGTCGCCGCACGGTCGGGGTGCAGGCGGTCGGCCCCGCCGTTCCCGGCACGCTCTGCGATGGCCCGGCCGGCCGGTGCAGCGCCTCGTCGGGGGGTGCCCTCGGTGCCGGCGGCACGCCGCGGGGCCGGCACCTCGATACCGAGGCGGCGCAGCGTCGAGGACATCGCGGTCTGCGCCGGCGCCGGCAGCACCCCCGCGGCGGCGAGGCTGGTGGAGCCCAGGAGCACGCTCACCGCCACCAACCCGGCGACGGCGGCCCGGCGGCGCCGGCTGCGTGCACCGGCTTGGCGGTCGATGGCGCCCAGATGGGACGCGGCGACCTTCGGGGCCACCGGCGCGGCGCCGAGGGCGCGCAGGCGCGCGACCAGGACGTCGCTGCCATCGGGTTCAACCGCCAGGGGTACGACATCGGTCGGGAGGTGCATGGCTCCTACAGCGCCGGGGGACGGCCGGAAGGTACGGGCCCCACCTGAGAGGAACCTGAGTGGTCGGCCCCGTATCCCCCCGACCTCTTCGGGCGCTGGCCCGACCCGAGAGCAACCTCCCGGAAGGGGAACCCGATGCAACGACCGACCGGGCGCCGTGCCGCCCGAGCCCGCCGACCGCGGGCGCAGACCGCCCTCGCGCTGGCGCTCGCCGCCACCCTCGCCACCGGCGTCGCCACCGCCGACGTCCACGCCCAGGGCGGGCCCGCTGGTGAAGCGGCGCCCCGACCCAGCGTCTCGCCCGGCGGCGAGCGTGTCCTCGTGCCTTCCCTCGACGGCACCGGCAACAACGCCCGACGGGCCACCCTGGGCGCCTCCGGCCAGCCGTACCCCCGCGTGGCTCGAGCGGCGTACGCCGACGGCACATCAGCGATGGTCGACGGGCCCTCGCCCCGCTACGTCAGCAATCGGATCTTCAACGACACCGGCCAGAACATCTTCTCCGCCCGCGGCGTGAGCCAGTGGGGCTGGGCGTGGGGCCAGTTCCTCGACCACGCGCTCGGGCTCGCCCGGGCAGGCACGGAGTCGGCCGACCTGGCCTTCGACGCCGACGACCCGCTCGAGTCGTTCACCAACGACTTCGGCGTCATCGGCTTCACCCGGGACGCGGCCGCGGGCCGCACCGGCACCCGCCAGCAGGTGAACACGGTGAGCTCCTACCTCGACGCCTGGAACGTCTACGGGGGCACCGCGGCGCGCCTGGAGTGGCTCCGCGAGGGCCCCGTCGACGGCAACCTCGCCAACAACGGCCCCCACCTGCTGCTCGACCAGGACGGCAACCTCCCGAGGCGCAACGAACGCGGCAACTCGTCCGCGGCGCCGCCGATGGACCTCATGGGCCGCCTGACCGGGACCACCGACCAGGCGGCCGTGGCCGGGGACGTGCGAGCGAACGAGAACGTGGCGCTGACCGCGATCCACACGCTGTTCGCCCGCGAACACAACCGCATCGTCGACCTGCTGCCATCGGGCCTCGGTGCGCAGCGCCGCTTCGACATCGCCCGGCGGGTCGTGATCGCCGAGCAGCAGTACATCACCTACCGCGAATTCCTCCCCGCCCTCGGGATCACGCTGCCCCGCTACCGGGGGTACGACCCCGGGGTCGACGCCAGCATCTCCAACGAGTTCGCCACGGTGGGCTACCGGGCCCACAGCATGATCCACGGCGAGTTCGAGGTGGACGTCGATGCCGACGAGCTCGACGCGGCCGCGCAGTCCTCGCTTCATGCCCAGGGCATCACGGTCACGCCGGCAGGCGCCGAGCTGGAGCTGACCATCCCCCTCACCGTTGCGTTCGGCAACCCCGACCTGCTCGAGGAGATCGGGGTCGATGCCATGCTCACCGCCCTCGGCGCCGAGGCGCAGTACGCCAACGACGAGCAGTTCGACAACCAACTCCGCAGCGTGATGTTCCAGGTGCCCGGCCCCGGCGTCACCGACCCGGCCACCCAGTGCAACGACCAGTCCGACCTCACCCAGTGCTTCACGGGGGTGGTCGACCTGGCCGCCATCGACATCGCCAGGGCCCGGGACCACGGCATCCCGAGCTACAACGACCTGCGGGCGGCGTACGGCCTGCCCCGCATCAGGTCGTTCACCCAGCTCACGGGCGAGGCCACCGATCGGTTCCCGAACGACCCCCAGATCGACGCCGCCGACCCACTCGACGACCCCGACATCCTCGACGTCGTCGACTTGCGCGACGCCGGCGGGGACGTGCTCACCCCCGGTACCGACGAAGGCAACGAGCAGGCGGTGCGCGCCGTCCGGCGCACGACCCTCGCCGCCCGCCTGCGGGCCATCTACGGCTCGGTGGACGCGGTGGACGCCTTCGTGGGGATGGTGGCCGAGCGCCACCTCCGCGACAGCGAATTCGGTGCCCTCCAGGCCGCGGTGTGGAACCGCCAGTTCACCGCACTGCGTGACGGCGACCGCTACTTCTACGGCAACGACACCGGACTGCCGTTCATTCGGGAGCGCTACGGCGTCGACTACCGGGTCTCGCTGAGCCAGCTGATCACGGCCAACACGGACATGGCACCCGGCGAGATCAGCCCGAACGTGTTCCGCGTCGCCGTCTGACCGGCTCCCGATGGGGTAGCAAGGGCCGGTGAGCGACCGCCCGCTGGCCCGCCTCGTGGCGTCCGCCCGTCGCACGAAGCGGCGGGCGGACGACCACTTCCTCCCGCTGGTGGCCGCGGGCGTCGCCTTCTATGCGTTCCTGGCCCTCGTCCCCACGGTGATCGTGGCCATCACCCTCTACGGGATCTTCGCCGATCCGGCCGACATCGAACGCCAGCTCGGCGACCACGCCGGCGCCGTGCCCGAAGAGGTGCGCGCACTGCTGCTGTCCCAGATCCGGGCCATCGCCGCCGGCGGGGGGACGAGCCGCACCGCCGCCGTCCTCGTGGGCACGCTCGTAGCGCTCTGGACGGCGTCCGCGGGGGTGAACAGCCTGGTGCGGGGCATCGACATCGCCCACGGCCGGCGCCCCCGCCGCTTCGTCGAGCAGCGCGGCCTCTCGCTGGCGCTGACCCTCGGCGGCATCGTGCTCGTGGTGCTCATCGGCCTCGTCGCCGTCGTCGTGCCGCCCTGGATCGGGGCCTCGGACCTGGGAGGCACCGGCCGTTGGATCGTGGACGCCGTGCGCTGGCCGGCCCTGTTCTTCCTGATGGCGGGCGGCCTCTCAGCGCTGTACCGCGTGGTCGGTGGTGGGCGTGGACGCCTCCATCTCACCCCAGGGCCCGCAGTGGGAGCGCTGTGCTGGCTGGTGAGCTCCGCCGGCTTCTCGATCTACACCGCGAACTTCGCCCGCTACGGGCGCACCTATGGGTCGCTGGCGGGCATCGTGGTGGTGCTGCTGTGGCTGTGGTTGGGCGCCGGCTCGGTGCTGGTGGGCGCCGAGGTCGATGCCGACCACGCCGAGCGCACCGCCTGACGACCGGGTCGCGGTCAGGAGCCCTCGGCCTCGTGGTCGAGGAGCCAGCGCTTCACGTCGAGGCCGTAGCGGAAGCCGCCCAGGCCGCCGCCGGTGCGCACGACCCGGTGGCAGGGCACGAACAAGGCGGCCGCGTTGCGGGCGCAGGCGCTGGCGGCGGCGCGCACGGCCTCGGGACGTCCGGCCTTGGCCGCCAGCTCGGCGTAGGTCACCGGGGCCCCGGCGGGCACCGTGCGCAACACCTCCCAGGCCTCCACGAGGAACGGCCCCGACTGCTGGCGGACGGCCACCGCGTCGATGGCGCCGAATTCACCCGCGACGTAGGCGGCCACCGCGTCGGTGATGGGGCCGAGGTCGGCCACCACCTCGAGGGCGTCCGGGCGCAGGGCGGGGGCGATCAGGGCGACGAGCTCGGACGGGTCGTCGGTCCAGCCGGAGGCGTGGACGGTGGCGCCGTC
>CAYYDZ010000053.1:0-16726 GCA_964470715.1 uncultured Microthrixaceae bacterium
GCCAACAGGCGCTTCGACTCGGCTTCGGACAGCGTCGGACACATCTGCTGGAGGTTACGTGACGGGGGTGGCCGCTCCCCCGCACCGGGCAGCCGGAGGTGGCCATCGCGTAGCGTCCGGCCGTGGCATGGGCGATCCGGGGGCTGATCGAGGGGTTCTACGGCCCGCCCTGGACGTGGGACGAGCGCATCGACGTGGCCCGCTCGTGCGCCGCCCGGGGCATGACCCACTACGTCTACGCCCCGAAGGACGACCCCCACCACCGTGAGCGCTGGCGGGAGCCCTACCCGGCGGAGGCGCTCGCGGGCTTCGAGCGCCTCATCGCCGACGGCGACCTCACGGTGGGCTTCGCGATCTCGCCCGGCCTGTCCATCGATGCCGGGGACCCCGCCGACCGCGACGCGCTGGCCGCCAAGCTGGCACCGATGCTCGACCGTGGGGTCGAACTGGTGGTGCTGGCGCTCGACGACCTCCCGCCCCGTCCCGGACTGGGCGAGGAGCACGCCGCCCTCACCTCATGGCTCCACGGATGGCTCGACGGTCGGGCCACCCTCGCGTTGATCCCCACCGAGTACACGGGCACGGGTGGGGCCACGCCCTACCTGGAGGCGCTGGCCGACCTGCCCGAAGACGTGCCCATCGGGTGGACGGGGCCCGCCGTGGTGAACGACACCATCACCGAGGAGGACGCCCTGCGGCGGGGGCGGGCCCTCGACGGGCGCCCGCCCCTCCTGTGGGACAACTGGCCCGTGAACGACGCCGTCATGGCCGACCGGTTGTTCCTCGGCCCGCTCCGAGGGCGGGACCCGCGCCTCGACGAGGTCTGCTCGGGTTACCTGGCGAACCCGATGGTGCAGCCCCTCGCCTCGAAGGTGGCGCTGGCGAGCACGGCCGCCTACCTCCGCGGCGAGGACCCGATCAGGGTCTGGGAGGTGGAGGTGGGCGAGCTCCGGGTGCTGGGCGAGGCCTGCGACGGGTCCGCGCCCGCCGCCCTCGTCGCCGAGGTGGTCGCCGGCGCGCCGACGGGCCCGCTCGCCGCCTGGCTGGACGCCGCCGCGCGCTGCTCGGCGCCCGGCCTGGAGGGCGAGGCCGACCCTTGGGTCGAGCAGGTGCACGCCGAGGCCCGCGTGGGGCGTGCCGCGGTGCGCCTGTTGGACGCTCTGGCCGACGGCGAGGTCGCCGCGGCCCACGAGCAGGCCCTCGCCATCGCCTTCACCTGGCCGGCGGTCCGTCGGTCCCCCGTGACCGTCCTCGGCCCGCGCTGCAGCTTCCGACCCGTGCTCGGCCAGGACGACGCCGGCCGGTGGGTCCTGCGCCCTGGGGCCGTCGAGGACGACGCCAACGCCGTGGACCGACTGGTGCGCTTCGCTCTGGCCGGCCTGGCCGACGCGTCCTGAACCGCCGCCACGGCGACGGCCGCGCTCAGACCTGGAGGGCGGCGCGGAAGAACTCGCGGATGTGCTCGAGACGGGCTTCGAGTGCCTCCGGCGAGGTGGGATCGCGGCCCAGCATCGATTCGATCACCGGGAGATCGCTGAAGTAGCTGAGCATGGCCCCGTAGCCCGTGAGCAGGAGCTGCTCGGGGTCGTGGCGGCGGAAGTGACCCGCGTCCATCTCTCGCTCGAGGAAGCCCGCAGCGCGCTCGAACTGGGGGCGCATGGCCGCGCCGAGGTCGATGCCGAGGTGACCGCCGCTCTCCAGGAACTCCCGGCGCAGGAGGCGAACGAACTCGGGGTTCTCCATGAAGAAGCGGAAGCCCGCCGTGAGACCGCGTTCGAGCAGGTTCCACCCGTGGCGATCGGTGTCGGTGACCGCCTCCTCGATGAGGATGTACCACTCGGCCAGCGCGGTCTCGAAGACCTCGCGGTACAGGGCCTGCTTGGACTCGAAGTGGTACAGCAGGCTCGGCCGGCGGATGCCCACCGCATCGGCGATGTCGTTGAGGGACGTGCCCTCGTAGCCGTGCTCGGCGAAGCAGCGGCGAGCTTCGACGAGGATCGCTTCGCGCGTCGACATCACGAGCAGGGGTTCGGCCACCGTCGAATCGTACCGAGCCACCGCCGTCGCGCCCCGGTGGGCATCGTGGGGCGAGTAGACAGTCGAGATGCAGCGGCGGTGGGTAGCGCTCCTGGCCCTCGTCGCCCTGGCGTCGCCCTTGGCGTCCTGTGGCGACGGGGACGACGATGCCGCCGAAGACCGCGACGAGCGCCCGAACGTGGTCGTGATCATGACCGACGACCAGACAACCGAGAGCCTGCGGGTGATGACGCAGACCCAGGCCCTGCTCGCGGACGAAGGCACCACGTTCACCAACGGGATCGCCACCTTCCCCCTGTGCTGTCCGGCCCGAGCCCAATTCCTCACCGGCCAGTACGCCCACAACAACGGGGTGCGCGACAACGCCCCGCCCGACGGCGGGTACCCGGCCCTCGACCACGACGAGACGCTCCCCGTGTGGCTCCAGCGCGCCGGGTACGCCACGTCCCACGTGGGCAAGTACCTCAACGCCTACACCCGAGCCGCGCAGCCGGCCGTGCCGCCGGGCTGGGACCACTGGTTCTCGCTCGTCGACCCCACCGCCACCGACTACTTCGACTACGACGTCAACGAGGACGGCCGCATCACCCACCGGGGCAGTGCCGATGCCGACTACCAGACCGACGTGTTGGCCGACGAGGCAGTTGCCCAGGTCCGCGCCCTTGCCCGTGGCGACGAGCCCTTCTTCCTCGACTTCTGGCCGACGGCACCCCACACCGGGACGGGCCCGGGCGCGTTGCCCTTCTCGCCCGCCCCGGCGCCGCGCCACCTCGGCGCCTTCGCCGCCGAAGCGCTGCCCGACGCCCCCGCCATCGGCGAGGAGGACCTCTCCGACAAGCCCGCCTACGTGCGGGAGATCGAGCAGGCCTTCGAGCTCGGCGTGATCGGGTACAACGCCGAGTACGGCACCGAGTACACCCTCGAGGAACTCACGACGTTGGCCTATCGGCGCTATCTCGAGTCGCTCCTCGCGGTCGACGAGGCAGTCGACCGCCTGGTGCACGCCCTCGACGACGAGGGCGCGCTCGAGAACACCCTCATCGTGTTCGTCTCGGACAACGGGTGGAGCTTCGGCGAGCACCGCATCCCCTTCGCCAAGGTCCTGCCGTACGAGAACGTCGTGCGGGTGCCGTTCGTCGTGCGGGGCGCGGGCTTCGCCCCCGGGGCCGTCCAGAACGGACAAGTCGCCATCGTCGATCTGCCGGCCACGATCCTCGCTGCGACCGGCGCGGCCCCCGGCCTCGCCCTCGACGGGCGAGCGCTCCCCGGCGGCCCTGGGGCCGACGACGCCTCTCCTCGCGCCCTGCTGCTCGAGAGCCCCCCGCGAGGCTCGGCCCGCATCCCCCACTACGACGGCGTGCGCACCGATCGCTACACCTACGTGGTCTACGACACCGGCGACATCGAGCTCTACGACCGAGTGACCGATCCCGACGAGCTCGAGAACGTCGCGTCCGATCCCGCCCGGGCCCCGGCGATCGCCGGGCTCTCGGCCCTGCTGCACCAGCTGCGCCACTGTGCCGGCGCCGGCTGCGACGTCACCGTACCGGCCGGCCTGTGAGGGCGATTCGGGGTGCCTGCGCACTCACCCCCGAGGGCTGGACCGGTCCCGTAGAGCTCGTGGTCGACGACGCCGGCCAGATCGATGGGCTCCGCCCCACCGCCGGCACGGTGCCCGATGTCGCGCTGGTGCCAGGATTCGTGGACCTCCAGGTGAACGGGCACGACGACATCGACGTGGCGGTCGCCGAGGGCGCCGACTGGGACCGGTTGGACGGACTGCTCGTCGCCCAGGGGGTGACGACCTGGTGCCCCACGCTCGTCACCGCGCCTCTTGGCGCCTACCCGGCCGCCCTCGCCCGCATCGCCCGCGCCGCCGGCCGCGACGGCGTGCGCCCCACCATCGCGGGCGCGCACCTGGAAGGCCCGTTCCTCGGCGGCCAAGCCGGGGCCCACCCGATCGAGCACCTGCGCGCGGTGGACGCCGGCTGGCTGGCCGAGCTCCCTCCCATCGTCAAGGTGGTCACCCTGAGCCCCGAGGTGACCGGGGTGGCGGCCGGCATCGCCGCCCTCAGAGACCGAGGCGCCCTGGTGGCGCTCGGTCACTCGGCGGCGAGCTACGAGGAGGCCGAGGCCGCGGTGGACGCCGGCGCCCGGCTCGTCACGCACTGCTTCAACGCCTCCGGGGCGCTGCACCAGCGGGCCCCGGGATTCCTCGGTGCCGCGCTGAGCGACGACCGCCTGGCGGTCTCGCTCATCGCCGACCTGACCCACGTCCACCCGGCGCTCCTCCGACTCGCCTTCCGCGCCAAGGGAGCCGGCGGCGTCGCCCTCGTCACCGACGCGGTGGCTTGGCGGGCGGGCCATGCAGGGGCGATAGCGGTGAGCGTGGACGACGATGGGGTCCCCCGACTTCCCGACGGCACGCTCGCCGGCAGCGCCCTCACCATGCAGCAGGCGATCCGCAACCTCGTGCGCGAGGCGGGTGTCGAACTGGCCGACGCCGTGGCCGCGGCAGCCACGACGCCGGCGCGCCTGCTCGGCCTCCACGATCGCGGCGCCCTCGAGCGGGGACGGCGCGCCGACGTGGTGGCCCTCACCGCCGACGTGGCCGTCGCCGGCACCTGGATCGGCGGCGAACGACAGTGCTGAGCGCGGTGCGGGACGGGGGCTGCTCGGTACAGTCGCCGCCGTGGACATCGTCTCGGCCCTCTTCATCGACGACGTCGCGATGCGTCAGGCCCCCGGGCCCTCGACCCGCATCGACCTGACCGGCGTCCAGTTCTCGGCGGCCGCCCCCCAGCCGGTTCCCCTGACGTGGGCACCGCACCTCTGCGTCATCGTCCGCTGTGCCCCCGACGAAGCGGGCACCGGCGCCCTCGAAGTGGTCTACCGCCGAGCCGGCGAGCAGATCGCTCGCAACGTGTCGGTGCTCCAGGTCGAGCCGGGCAAGTTCAGCCAGCAGCTGGTGCGTGGCGAGATCGACTTCGAGGACTACGGCACGGTCGAGGCGCACTGCCGCATCGACCTCGGCCACGTCACCGTCGTTCCCTACACGCTGCTACCGCCTGTCGGCTGACGGGGGCCCTGAGCCCCCACCGTTCGCGGCCCCGCTCTGCGAGCACCCCTGGCCACCCCGCGCATCCATGATCCTCTTCACCGACCTGCTCGGGTAGGGTCGGGCCGCGTACCGCTCGTCGTCCCCCGCTGGAGGAAACGTGTCCGATCCCGACCTCGAGCAGCGGGCCATCAACGTCGTCCGGGGCCTGTCCATGGACATGCCTCAGCGGGCGAATTCGGGACACCCCGGCACGGCGATGGCGCTCGCGCCGGTGGCCCACGTGCTCTGGGACCGGGTCATGACCTACGACGCCGAGGCGCCCGCCTGGCCCGATCGCGACCGCTTCATCCTCTCCTGCGGCCACGCCTCCGTGCTGCTGTACTCGATGCTGCACCTGACCGGCTACGGCCTGACCCTCGACGACCTGCGGGACTTCCGCCAGCTCGGCAGCGCCACCCCCGGCCACCCCGAGGTGCACCACACCGCCGGGGTGGAGGTGACCACCGGCCCCCTCGGCCAGGGCTTCGCCAACGGGGTGGGCATGGGCATCGCCGAACGCTGGCTGCGCAGCCGCTTCGGTGCCGACCTCGTCGACCACCACACCTTCGTGCTGTGCAGCGACGGCGACCTCGAAGAGGGCATCAGCCACGAGGCGGCGTCGCTCGCCGGCCACCTCGGGCTCGGCCGCCTCGTCTACGTCTACGACGACAACCACATCACCATCGACGGCCCGACCGAGCTGTCCCTCAGCGACGACGCTCCGAAGCGCTTCGAGGCCTACGGGTGGCACGTCGACGACGTCGGCGAGATCGCCAACGACACCGACGCCCTCGAGGGGGCCCTCCGGCGGGCCATGGCCGTCGAGGACGCGCCCTCGCTGATCGTCCTGCGCAGCCACATCGGCTACCCCTCCCCCAAGTTCACCGACACGGCGAAGGCGCACGGCTCGCCACTCGGCGAGGACGAGGTCCGCGTCACGAAGGAGCTCCTCGGCCTGCCCCCGGACGAGACCTTCTGGGTGCCCGACGACGTGCTCGAGCACTACCGCGCCGCCGGCCGCCGAGGTGGTGAGGCCCGCAGGCGCTGGGAGGACCGCCTCGGCGCCTGGCCGGGCGATCGGGCCGAGCTCGAGGCCTGCTTCGCCGGTACCGGCCTGACGGGCTGGGAGGCCAAGCTGCCCACCTGGGTGCCCGGCGAGAAGGTCGCCACGCGGGTGGCCAGCGGTGACTGCCTGACCGCCGCCGCCGAGGTCGTGCCCGGCCTGCTCTCCGGCAGCGCCGACCTCACCGGCAACACCGGCACGCAGATCGTCGGAGCCAACTCCCTCAGCGTCGACGAGCCCGCCGGCCGGGTCCTCCACTACGGCATCCGCGAGCACGCGATGGGCGGGATCATGAACGGGATGGCCCTCCACGGCGGCGTGGTGCCGGTGGGCGGTACGTTCCTCAACTTCGCCGACTACATGCGGGGCGCGGTGCGCCTCGCGGCCATCAGCGGGGCCAAGGTCATCTACTCGTGGACCCACGACTCCGTCGGCCTCGGCGAGGACGGCCCCACCCACCAGCCCATCGAGCACCTCGCCTCCCTGCGGGCCATGCCGGGGCTCACGGTCGTCCGGCCTGCCGACGCCAACGAGACGGCGCAGGCCTGGCGGTTCGCCATCGGCCACGACGGGCCCACCGCCCTCATCCTCAGCCGCCAGAACCTCCCCGTGCTCGAAGGCGTCGACCCTGACGGCGTGGCGCGCGGCGCCTACACCGTGCGTTCGGTCGACGCCCCGGCGATCGTCCTCGTGGGCACCGGCAGCGAGGTCGCGGTCTGCCTCGCTGCCGCCGAGCAGCTCGCCGCCGACGGCGTGGCCGCCAGTGTCGTGTCGATGCCGAGCTGGGAGCTCTTCGAGCTCCAGGACGAGTCCTACCGGGCCGCGGTGCTCCCGCCGGGCGTGCCCCGGCTCTCGGTCGAGGCCGCCGCCACCTTCGGCTGGGCCCAGTGGGTGGACGACTCCGTCGGGATCGACCGCTTCGGCATCTCGGCACCGGGCGACGTGGCCCTGGCCGAGTTGGGCATCAACCCCGACCACGTGGCCGAGCGCGCCGGCGCCCTTCTCGCCTGAGCGCCTCCCACCCGGCCCCCCCATCCGACACCACCCCGCCCAGGAGCCACCGACGATGACCCGACTGCAGCAGCTCTTCGACGAGCAGGACCAGAGCCCGTGGCTCGACAACCTCAAGCGGGGTTGGATCACCAGCGGTGAGCTCGAGCAGTGGGTGGCCCGGGGCGTGCGGGGGGTCACCTCGAACCCCACCATCTTCCAGAAGGCGATGGCCACAGGCGACGCCTACGACGCGCAGCTGGCCGAGCTTGCCGCGGCGGGCAGCAGCACCGTGGACAGCTACTGGGCGGCCGTCACCCGGGACATCAGCGACGCCCTCGACATCCTCGCCCCGGTGCACGAGTCGAGCGGCGGCCTCGACGGCTACGTCTCGCTCGAGCTCGCCCCCGGGCTGGCTCGCGCGACCGACGCCAGCATCGAGGCGGCGCGGCACCTGCACACCACGATCGCCCGCCCCAACCTCTACGTGAAGATCCCCGGCACCGTCGAGGGCCTGCCGGCGATCCAGCAGATGATCGCCGAGGGCCGCTCGATCAACGTCACCCTGATCTTCGGCCTCGACCGCTACGACGAGGTCATCGAGTCCTACCTCGCCGGCCTCGAGGCCGCCGAAGGCGACCTGAGTGCGGTCAGCAGCGTCGCCTCTTTCTTCGTGAGCCGCATCGACACCGAGGTCGACCGCCGTCTCGAGGCCATCGGCACCGAGGCTGCCCTGGCCCTGCGCGGCAAGGCCGCGGTCGCCCAGGCGCAGTGCGCCTACCAGCTGTTCCTCGAGCGCTTCTCGGGCCCGCGCTGGGACGCATTGGAGGCCCAGGGAGCCCGTGTCCAGCGCCCGTTGTGGGCGTCGACCTCCACGAAGAACCCCGAGTACCTCGACACGCTCTACGTGGACGAGCTGATCGGCCCCCGCACGGTGAACACCATGCCCGACAACACCCTCGGGGCCTTCGAGGACCACGGCACCGTGGCCCGTCGGGTCGATGCCGATCCCGCGGCCGCCCGGGCCGTCCTCGACACCCTCGCCGAGGTCGGCGTCGACATGGACGACGTCACCCGCGTCCTGGAGGAGGAGGGCCTGGCGTCGTTCTCCAAGTCCTTCGACGAGCTCTTGGGCGTGCTCGACCACAAGGCGCAGCAGCTCCGTCAGCGGTGAGGTCGGTCCCCCCGCGGTCTATCGTCGGCCCATGCCTGGCCCGGACCGGAGGCAACGCCCTCGATGAACGGTGATCTCGTCGTCGTCGACGATGTCCCCGCCGAGTTCGCCGAGCGGGTGATCGAGGCCTTCCACACCCGTCCCAACGACAACTTCGCGCTCGCTCTCTCGGGGGGCGACACCGCCCGTTCCTGCTACGAGCGTCTCGCCGACGTAGGCGGCACGCAGATCGACTGGTGGAAGGTCGACGTCTACTGGGGCGACGAGCGCTGCGTGCCCCTCGACCACCCGGGCTCCAACTACCGGCTCGGGCGCGAGGCCCTCCTCGAGCGGGTCGGAGCGGTCGATGCGAACTACCCGATGCGCTGCGAGGAAGGCGCCGACCCCTACCAGCTCCGTCTCGGCGAACTGGGGAAGTTCGATCTCGTGCACCTCGGGTTGGGCGCCGATGGGCACACCGCGTCCCTCTTCCCTGGCTCCGCGGCCCTCGACGCCGACCCTGGCCGCCTGGTGGTCATGAACGAGGACCCGCTCGGGAACAACCCCCACCCACGGATGACCCTGACGTTCGCAGGCATCGCCCGAGCGCGCATGGCTGTCGTCACCGTCGTGGGCGAGCAGAAGGCCGACGCGCTCGCCGCCGTCGCTCGCGGCGAGGATCTGCCCGCCACCCGTCTCCGGGCCGAGCGTCTGGTGTGGTTGGTGGATCGGGCGGCAGCCGCCAAGCTGCCTTGACCTCGCCGCCTCTCTCCTCCCCGGTGCCGCGATGACCCCCGTCCCGCTGCCCGCCAGCCTCGCCGGCCTCGCGACGCGCGCCTCCGGCTCGTCCGGCTCGGAGCACTTCGCCTCGTTCGAGGTGCCCCTGTGGGCGTGGGCCGCCCTGCTGGCGGTGATCACCACCTTGTTGCTCGTGGACGTGCTGGTCGTGCACCGCACACCCCACGAGATCTCGTTGAAGGAAGCCCTCATCGAGTCAGGCGTCTGGATCGCCATCGGGCTCTCGTTCACCTTCGTGATGCTCGGCTGGCACGGCCCCGCCGCCGCCGGCGAGTACCTCTCGGGCTACCTCATCGAGAAGAGCCTCTCGATCGACAACGTCTTCGTCTGGGCCGTGATCTTCAGCTACTTCGCCGTGCCGGCGAAGTACCAGTTCCGCGTGCTCTTCTGGGGCATCTTCGGTGCGCTCGTGCTGCGCGCGTTCTTCATCTTCGCCGGCGTCGCCCTGCTCGAGCGCTTCGACTGGGTCCTCTACGTCTTCGGCGCCTTCCTGCTCTACTCGGCCTGGAAGATCTCGACCCACGACGAGGAGGACGTGCACCCGGAGAAGAACCCGGCCCTGCGCATCATCAACCGGGTCGTGCCCACCACCCCCGAGTACGACGGCCAGAAGCTGTTCACCCGCCGGTCGGGAGCACGTCTCGCCACACCGCTGTTCGCCGTGCTGGTGCTGATCGAGACCACCGACGTCATCTTCGCCTTCGACTCGATCCCCGCCATCCTCGCCGTCTCTCGAGAGCCGTTCATCGTGTTCTCGTCGAACGCCTTCGCCATCCTCGGGCTACGGGCGCTCTACTTCTGCCTCTCGGGCATCAAGGACAAGTTCCGCTACCTCAACCAGGGCCTCGGCGTGATCCTCGCGTTCGTGGGCCTGAAGATGCTCGGCGCCGACCTGTACCACGTGCCCACGTGGGCCAGCCTCCTCGTGATCGCCGCGGTCCTCACCATCACGATCCTGTTGAGCCTGCGTGCCGATCGGCGCGACGCCGCGAACGGCGTCGGCGAAGGCGCGACCAGCCCGACACCCGACGGCGAGGACGAGTCGGTCAGCTCGGAGACGGATCGAGAGCCCTGAGCAGCGCCGCCTTGCGGGCCACCACCTCGGCCCGGGTGACGAGGTCGACGGGCCGGGGGCGGGGCCACGGGCACACCACGGTGGTGACGATGCGGGCGGGGCGGGGCGAGAGCACCACCACGCGATCGGACAGCACCAGCGCCTCCTCCACGTCGTGGGTGACGAACAGAACCGTGCGCCCGTCGGCCAGCCACACCTGCTCGAGCCACTGCTGGAACTGCCGCCGGGTGATGGCGTCCAGCGCGCCGAAGGGCTCGTCCAACAGCAGCGCCTCTGCCGGGGTGAGGAAGGTGCGCAACAGGGCGAGGCGCTGGCGCATGCCGCCGCTGAGCTGTGAGGGCCACGCCCGTTCGAAGCCGGCCAGCCCGAACCGCTCGACCAGCGCCTCGGCGGCCTGGCGCGCTTCCCCCGTGGGCACGCCCCGCACCTCGGCGCCGAGCACGGCGTTGCCCAGCACCCGCCGCCACGGCAGAAGGGCGTCACGCTGGGGCATGTAAGCGGTGCGCCCGTGGACGAGGGCCCGACCCTCCGCCGACGCCTCGAGGCCGGCCAGGAGGCGCAGCAGCGTGCTCTTGCCACAGCCGCTCGGGCCCACGATGGAGACGAACTCGCCTTCGGGGACCTCGAGGTCGAGGCCGTCGAGCACGGGGACGACCCCGTCCGGCCCGGCGTAGCGATGGTGGAGCCCGGCGACCTCGACGGCCGCGCCCGAGGTCACGGCGACGGCGGCGACGGGGCGGGGTCCGTGGGCAGGAACTCGTTGGTGAAGGCGGCGTCGGTGTCGATCGCCTCCTCCAGGAGCCCGGCCCCCACGAGGAAGTCGCCGAAGTCCGACCACACCTGGGCGTCCTCGACGCCCCACGGCGCGCCCTCGTCGGCGAAGCGGCCGGCGTGGTAAGCCGAGCTGGCCTCGACCAGGTCCCGGTCCAGCTCCGGGGCGGCCTGGAGGAGCAGGTCGGCGGCCTGTTGGGGATCCGAGATGGCGAGGTCGTAGCCCCGGGCCGTGGCGGCGAGGAAGTCCCGCACCAGCTCGGGGTCGTCGGCGATGGTCGACTCGCTGGTCAACAGCAACGGCGTGTACCAGTCGGGGATGCACTCCTCGTAGTCGATGAAGGGCAGCGTCGTGACGTCGACCCCGTCGACGGTGTCGGCCCGCAGAGCGTCCCACCCGTTGAAGACCCAGGCGAAGTCGAAGCGACCCCGCTGCATGCCGGTCAGGTAGTCCACGTTGCCGACCTCCACGAAGTCCACCTTCGAGGGGTCCCCGCCGTCGCACTCGACCAGGCGGTTGATGAGCTCGGTCTCGAGCGAGCCCCCGTAGCCGCCGTAGGTGCGGTCCTCCAGGTCACGCGGACGGGTGATGCCCGCGTCGGCGAGGGCCATCAGCGACGAGTCGTTGTGGGGCAGGAGGGTGCCGATGGACACCACGGGAATCCCGGCCGCACGGGCCGGCAGCAGCGACTCCGCCTGGGCGATGCCGAACTCGGCCTCTCCCGAGGCCACGACGGGCTCGACGCCGGTCTCTGCGGGCTCGACGATCTCGAGGTCGATGCCGACGTCCTCGTAGTAGCCGAGCTCGTCGGCGGCGTAGATGCCGGCGTGCTGGGCGTTGGGGGTCCAGTTCAGCATCAGGGTCACGCTGCGCAGGTCGCCGCCGCCGTCGCTGCTGGCGTCCTGGCTGCCGCCCGAGGAGCAGGCCGCCGCGGCGGCCACCAGGGCCACCACGGCGAACAGGGCGAGGGCCCGGCGAGGGAGCCGAGGGGTGCGGTGCATGTCAGTGCTCCAGTCGGGGGTGCTGCCACGGGGTGGCCAGCCGGGCGATCAGGCGGACGACGAGGAAGAGGGCGACGCTGACCACCGCGATGGCGGCGATGCCCACGAAGACCCGGTCCAGGCGGAACGACGTCTGCGCCCGGGTGAGGAAGATGCCGAGTCCTTCGGAGGCTCCCATCCACTCGGCGATGACCGCACCGAGCATGGCGTAGGCGGCCGAGACCTGGAGGCCGGCGAAGAACGCGGGCAGGGCGGCGGGGACCTGGACGGTCCGCAGCAGGCGCGCCCGTCCCGCCCCCATGCTGCGGACGAGGTCGACGAGGTCTCGGTCGGTGGCGTCGATGCCCGCCACGGTGGACACGACCACCGGGAAGAACACGATCAGGGCGACCACCACGACCTTCGGGGCGAGACCGAAGCCCAGCCACACGATGAGCAGCGGCGCCACCACGACCATGGGGATGGACTGGGAGACGACGAGCAACGGCAGGACGACCCGGCGCACCAGGGGCACGGTGGCGATCACCACGGCGAGGGCGACGGCCACGGCGGCCCCGACCACGAGGCCCAGCACCGCGGCGGTCACCGTGGCGCCGATGTGGCCGGGCAGGGTGCCGCGGATCTCGGTGAAGGCCTGCCACACGTCGCTCGGGGGCGGCAGCAGGTAAGGGGCGACGTCGAAGACCCGCACGTAGGCCTGCCAGGCCGCCACGAGCAGGGCAAGCAGGCCGACGGCGAGGGCGGTGTCGACGACGCGCCGACGGCGGCCGTTGCTCGCCGCGGGCGCCGTCGGCGCTGCGGCGGCGTTCATACTGCGCCGTCGCGGAACTTGTCGGTGAGACCCGCCACCGTGGGCTGCTCGGCACCGGCGGCGGCCTCCGCCACCTTGAAGACGGTGACCTCGGCCTCGGCGCCGGCGTGGAGCGTCGCCTCGTGCACGGCGCGCACGAGGGTCCAGAGCTCGTCGGGCGACCCCTCGACGGTGGTGCCGAGGGCGCCCACCTCGTAGGGCAGTCCGGAGGCTTGGATCACCGCGATGGCGGCGTCGACGTGGGCGTAGCGATCCGTCGGGGTCCCCAGGGGCTGGGGCAGGCACTGCACCTCGATGATCACGCGCTCGCTCCTGTCGTTCGTGCCCGGCAGGTTGAGAGGGCGGATCGGTGCGATCCCGAACTTCCCTGCGCCGGCATGACCCGGATCAGGTTCGACGGTCGGGGGCTGGCCAGCCCACCCTCTCAGCCCGGTCCACCGGACTCCCGTGTTCTGGTGGTCAACGTAGCAGTGTCGGCCCTGAGTGCGGCCGACTGCGGACGAGGATGCCACGACGATTTGATGAGCCGTCAGGCGAAGAACGATTGACTCGGTAGATTCCGCCCATGGTGCTGACGAACCGCTCGCTCGCCGATCTCCAGGCGGAGGCGCGAGCGGTGCGCGACGCCGCTCACGGCAACCGGGTGACCTACTCCCCCAAGGTCTTCATCCCCCTCACCATGCTGTGCCGGGACAAGTGCGGCTACTGCACCTTCGCCCAGCCACCGGCCCGCCTCGAGCACCCGTACCTCGCCCCCGACCAGGTCGTCGCCATCGCCGCCGCCGGCGCCGAAGCCGGTTGCCACGAAGCGCTGTTCACCCTCGGCGAGCGCCCCGAAGTGCGCTACCCGGCCGCCCGCGACTGGCTGGCCGAGCATGGCTACGCCTCGACCGTCGCGTACCTCGCGGCCATGGCCCAGCTGGTCCTCCAGGAGACCGGCCTGCTCCCCCACGCCAACGCCGGCGCGCTGTACCCCGACGAGCTGGCCGCCCTCCGTGTGGTCTCCCCGTCGCAGGGGATGATGGTCGAGAGCCTCAACCCCGACCTCGAGGCGCACCGGGGCTCACCCGACAAGACCCCCGAGCGTCGCCTCGCCACCCTCGAGGCCGCCGGCGAGCTCGCCATCCCCTTCACCACCGGCATCCTCGTCGGCATCGGCGAGTCCCGCGACGACCGCATCGCCGCGCTGGAGGCCATCGCCGCCTCCCACCGCCGCTGGGGTCACGTGCAGGAGGTGATCGTCCAGAACTTCCTGCCCAAGCCCGGCACCGCGATGCACCTCCACCCGGCCTGCCCCGACGACGAGTACCTCGAGGCCATCGCCCTCGCCCGCCTGATCCTGCCCCCGGAAGTGCACCTCCAGGCGCCGCCCAACCTCTCCGACGACTTCGGCCCCCTGCTCGACTCCGGCATCGACGACTGGGGCGGCGTCTCCCCCGTCACCGCCGACCACGTCAATCCCGAGCGCCCCTGGCCCGCGCTGGACCGCCTGCGCTCGGTCACCGAGGCCCGCGGCCACACCCTCGCCCCGCGCCTGACCGTCTACCCCGAGTACGTCCTCGAGCCAGAGCGCTGGCTCGACGAGGCCGTGCGCTTCCCGGTGATGGACCGCAGCGACGCCGAGGGGCTGGGACGCGACGACCACTGGTACTCGGGGGCCGAGGAGGCGCCGCCGGTGCTCATCCCCCCGCCGCCAGCCCCCGGAAACACGACGGGCATGAGCGCGGACAGCGCCGTGGCCGAGGTCCTCGCCGGCGTGCGGGCCGGCCAGCAGGTCGACGAGGACGCCATCGTCACCCTCTTCAGCGCCAGGGGGCCCGAGGTGGCCGCGGTGGCCGCCCTCGCCGACGAGCTGCGGGCCGAGGCGGTGGGCGACGTCGTCACCTGGGTCCACAACCGCAACATCAACTACACGAACGTCTGCACCTTCAAGTGCCGCTTCTGCGGGTTCTCGAAGGGCCCCCTGTCGCTCAACCTGCGGGGCAAGCCCTACCTGCTCACCCTCGACGACATCGCCGAGCGGGTGCGCGAGGCCTGGGACCGAGGCGCCACCGAGGTCTGCCTCCAAGGCGGCATCCACCCTGACTTCGACGGCGACTACTACATCGACGTCACCCGCGCGGTGAAGGAGGCGGCGCCCGACATCCACGTGCACGGCTTCACCGCCCTCGAGGTCACCGAGGGCGCCAAGCGCCTCGGCGAGCCGCTCGACGTGTACCTCCGGCGCCTCATGGACGCCGGCCTGCGCACGCTGCCCGGCACCGCCGCCGAGATCCTCGACGACGAGGTCCGCAAGGTGCTGTGCAGCGACAAGATCGACACCGACGAGTGGCTCGACGCCCACCGCACCGCCCACTCGGTGGGGCTGCGCTCGAACATCACCATCATGTTCGGCTCCATCGAGCAGCCCCGCAGCTGGGCCCGCCACCTGGTGCGCACCCGGGCCCTCCAGGAGGAGACGGGCGGCTTCACCGAGTTCGTGCCCCTGCCCTTCGTGCACATGGCCGCGCCCATCTACCTCCAGCGCAAGGCCCGCCGGGGTCCCACCTTCCGGGAGTCGGTCCTGATGCACGCGGTCGGCCGCATCGCCTACCGGGGCAGCATCGACAACGTCCAGGCCTCCTGGGTGAAGCTGGGCTTCGGCGGCGCCCGCCAGCTGCTCCAGGCCGGCGTGAACGACCTCGGCGGCACGCTGATGGACGAGAACATCTCGCGGGCGGCCGGCGCCAGTCACGGCCAGATGGCCGAGGAGGCCGACTTCCGGGCGTTGGTCGAGCCGCTGGGCCGCACCCTCGAGCAGCGCACCACGCTGTACGGCCGGGTCGCCGCCGCCACCGGATGACCGAGCTGGGCCCCAGCGGGCGGCCGGCGCGCAGCAGCGGCAACCCCGAGATCGACGCGGCGATCTCGAGGCTCCTGGACCTCGCCGGCGCCACCGCCGATCGCGACCTGCTCTTCGAGCTGATGGCCACCGCCACGGACCTCGCGGCGGACGATGCCGACCGCCTCGACCTGAAGATCGCCACCGCCGCCCTGCGGGAGATGGCCGTGGCGTTCGAGATGTTCGCGCCCTACCGCGCCTACCCGAAGATCACCATCTTCGGGTCGGCCCGCACCCAGCCCGACGACCCGCTCTACCTCCAGGCCCGCGACCTCGCCCGGGCCATGGCCGCCGAGGGGTGGATGGTCATCACCGGCGCCGGCCCGGGGATCATGGCCGCCGGCATCGAGGGCGCCGGGCGGGAGCACTCCTTCGGGGTCAACATCCGCCTCCCCCACGAGCAGGAGCCCAACCCCTTCATCAAGGGCGACCCGAAGCTCGTGGCCATGAAGTACTTCTTCACCCGGAAGCTCGAGCTCATCAAGGAGTCGGACGGGTTCGTCGTCCTACCCGGCGGCTTCGGCACCCTCGACGAGTCCTTCGAGCTGCTCACCCTCCTCCAGAACGGCAAGAGCCTGCCGGCGCCCATCGTCTTCCTCGAGACGCCGGGCGGCACCTACTGGGACGAGTGGCAGTCCTTCCTCGCCACCGAGATCGCCCCCCGGGGCTACATCCACGACCACGACCTCGACCTGTTCCTCGTCACCGAGGACGTCGACGAGGCCGTGGCCGAGATCCGCGGCTTCTACCGCAACTACCACTCCATCCGCTGGACCGGCGCGACCCTGATCATCCGCGTGCGCCAGCCGCCCACCGACGCCGAACTGGCCCGGCTGAACGCCGACTTCGGCGACCTGGCCGTCGCCGGCGGCATCGAGCGCTCGGGCCCCACCGGCCCCGAGGCCGCCGACGACGACCACCCCGAGCTCCCCCGCCTGGCCATCCGCTTCGACTTCAACCGCTACGGCCGCCTCCGCACCCTCATCGACGCGTTGAACGCCCTCCCGTCGGCACCCGCCGACCTCCCGATGCCGCCCGGCCACGG
>CAYYDZ010000054.1:0-16564 GCA_964470715.1 uncultured Microthrixaceae bacterium
TCGTCAACGTGGCCAGCAAGTGCGGCCTGACCCCGCAGTACGAGGGCCTCGAGCGCCTGCACGAGACCTACGCCGACCGGGGCTTCACCGTCCTCGGGGTGCCCTGCAACCAGTTCCTCGAGCAGGAGCCCGGCTCCGCCGAGGAGATCGCCACGTTCTGCAGCACGACCTACGGCGTCACCTTCCCGCTGTTCGAGAAGATCGAGGTGAACGGCGACGGCCGTCACCCGATCTACGCCGAGCTCACCCAGGTGGCCGACGGCGAGGGCGTCGACGGCGACATCCGCTGGAACTTCGAGAAGTTCCTGCTCTCGCCCGAGGGCGAGGTCGTGGCCCGGTTCGCGCCGACCACCGAGCCCGAGGCCGACGAGATCATCGCCGCCGTCGAGGCCAACCTGCCGTAGGGGGTCGACCCCGTTCGCGGCCCGGCCCGGTAGCCTGGCGAGGCGAGCTGGACGGCCATCCTCCTGTGTGGTGCGTGGCTCGCGGGTCGACCTCACCACCTCCGTTCTGCACTGTGACCGACGGAAAGGGGAAGACCCCCTTCGACGTCACAGACAAAAGAACCGGAGCCACCATGGCCACCTTCGCCTCCCTGGGCGTCTCGGCTGATCTCGTCGATGCCCTCGCGGCACGAGGGATCGCCGAGGCCTTCCCCATCCAGGCCCTCACCATCCCCGATGCCCTCGCCGGCCGCGACGTCTGCGGCAAGGCCAAGACGGGCTCGGGCAAGACCCTCGCCTTCGGCCTGCCGGTCCTCGACCGCCAGAAGAAGGCCGAGGCGCGCCGGCCCACGGCCATCGCCCTCGTGCCCACCCGTGAGCTCGCCATCCAGGTGCGCGAGGAGCTCGGGTCGCTCGCTGAAGGCCGTGGCCTCAAGGTCGTGGCCGTCTACGGCGGCGCCGACATGGACCGCCAGATCAAGGCGTTCAAGGACGGGGCCGACTTCGTCGTCGCGACGCCCGGGCGCATGATCGACCTCCTGGAGCGCAAGGAGGTTTCGGTCGCCGATGTCGACCACGTGATCGTCGATGAGGCCGACCGCATGGCCGACATGGGCTTCCTGCCCCAGGTCGAGTGGATCCTCCGCAACGTCGAGGGCACCCACCAGACCCTGCTCTTCTCCGCCACCCTCGACGGGGTGGTCGACACGCTGATCAAGCGGTACCAGCACGACCCCGTCTTCCACGAGGTGGAGTCGGTCGGCGTCACCGTCGAGGAGATGGAGCACCGCTTCTTCGCCGTCCACCAGATGGACAAGCCCAAGGTGGCGGCGTCGATCTCGCGTGGTGGCACGCGCACGCTGATCTTCGTGCGCACCAAGCGGGGCTGCGACCGACTGGCCGAGCAGCTCGAGAAGGAGGGCGTCAAGGCTGCCCCCATCCACGGCGACCTGCCCCAGAAGGCCCGCGAACGGGCTCTGGCCGACTTCGCGGCGGGCAAGCTGCCCGTGTTGGTCGCCACCGACGTGGCCGCCCGCGGCATCCACGTCGACGACATCGACATCGTCGTCCACTACGACCCGCCCGAGGACCACAAGTCCTACCTGCACCGCTCGGGCCGCACGGCCCGCGCCGGCGAATCCGGTGTGGTGGCCACCCTCGTCCTGTGGGACCAGGAGCTGGCCGTGAAGCGCCTGCAGACGCGCATCGGCGTCAACCAGCCCATCGTCGAGGTCTTCTCCAACGACAAGCGCCTCGCCGACCTCCACGCGTGGGACCCCTCCGAGGACCTCGCCCCCGCCTGAGCACCCGCTTGGCCGCCGCTCGATCTGATCGCCCGGCGCCTCAACGCCGGGCGGCCTACGGCCGACGGGAGGGGGGAGGAGGCTCCCCCGATCCATGCGGCACCCCACCGGCAAGCGGCACGCCCGGCGTGCGACCCCGACGGTCGCTCTCGTCGCCGCGTTCGTCGTGTGCGGCGCGACCGCCGCGATGGCAGCCTTCGGCGACACCAGCAACGTCGGTGGCAACGACTTCTCCACCCGCATCCTGCACCCCCCGACGGAGCTGACGCTCACCCCGGTGTGCGGCGGCGTCACGTCCGTCGATGCGGACTGGACGGCTTCCCCGTCGCCCTTCGCCAGCGGCTATCGGCTCCAGCGCTACGTCAACGGTGCGCTCGACGGCGAGCAGACGGTCGGCGGCGTCGCCACCCAGTCGGCCTCCGACGGACCCCTCCAGCCCAACGGGGAGTACGAGTACCGGCTGTTCGCGGAATACCAGAACTGGACCTCCAGCGTGGCCGTGGCCCAGGTGACGACTCACTGCGAGCGCCACGCCACGATGCTGTGGCGGGAAGACGGCGTTGCGACGCCGCTGGTGTCGGCATGGGACGGCGCCGCTTGGTCGCCGGCGGCGACGACTGCGCCGGTGGGCCAGTGGCGCATCGCCCAGGCGGCTCGTTCCGAAACGCGTGACGAGCTTCTCGCCGTCTCCATCGACACCGGGAACGACGTGCGGGTGCTGAAGCGGTCGGACGGCGTTTGGGAGGATGCTTTCGGCTCGGCCCTGAGCACCTCGACCTCGTCGTCGTGGTGGGGCGTGGGGGTTGCGTACGAGTCGTCCAGCGACGATGCGATGGTGGTCTGGAACAACGGGACGGGAGGGACGGCGGGCCTCTCGTACCGGATGTGGGACGGCGTCGCCTGGTCAGCGGCCACGACCATCACGACCCCGCTGGCCGGCGAGCCGCAGCAACTCCACCTGGCGGCGTCCCCGGTGTCCGACGAGATGGTGCTCGTGGCGAGCAACGAGGCCAGCCAGGACTTCGCGTTGGTGTGGGACGGTTCGGCGTGGGGCAACGCAATCGCGCTCGACGGCGGCAGCGGCAATCACCGGGGCGACGTCAACGTGTCCTACGAGTCGAGGACGGGTCGGGCCATGGTCGTCTACGCCGAGGGCCCGGGGAACCCGGGAACCGACGTGCGCTACCGCTTCTGGAACGGCACGTCCTGGAGCGCTCGGGCCAGCCTCGGCGCTCCCGGTGGCCTGACGGGCTCCGACGACACACCGCGATGGACCGTCGTGGCGAGCGATCCTCGCAGCAATCGCATCGCCATGGGGGTGGTGACCGAGGGCGCCGACACCTGGCTGGCGGTCTGGTCGGGTACGGCGTGGGCCAACCTGACCGTGGCCAGCACGATCGCGCCCGTCATCGACACCCCGAACGTCGCCGTGGCCTTCGAGAGCCAGAGCGGGCAGGCTCTCGCGACCTACGGTGAGGAGGGCAACGCCGCGGGCCGGTACCGAACGTGGATCTCCGGGACGGGATGGAGCGCCGAGGCGGTCGGCCTGGCCACCAGCGCGCTGCCCACCACCATGACGCTGGCCACCGAGCCCATCACGGACCAGATCGGCTACGCCGTCCTCGACGATGCAAGGGGTGTGTACGCCGCCGTCTGGAACGGCTCCGCCTGGACCGCCCAGGTGCAGATCGAGAGCGACGCCGGCGAGAGCCGCCTGCAGCCCTTCACCTGGGTCTGGGACTGAGCGATCCGACCCGGACCGCGCCGAACCTCGTCAGAGCGGCGCTCAGGCGGGGGCGCCGGCCGGGCGCCACATCGCCCACAGGGCGGAGGCGCCGAGGATCACCACGATCACCGTGGCCGCCGCCAGCATCCCGCTCCGCGAGGACACCGCGGTGACGACGTAGCCGAGTGCGGGGACCACGAGTGCGGGGGTGGGTACCTCCGGTGGCAGGGCGACGACGTCGGCATCGGGGGTGCGGTTGGCGTCCCCCTGGGTGCGCACGAAGACGTGGCCGTGCTCGTCGAAGCGCTCGATGACGCGATGCAGGCGGGGAGGGGCACTGCCGGGCGGGTCGACCACCGCCACATCGCCCACGGCGATGTCGGCGGCGGGCTGGTCGTCGACCAGCACCAGGCTGCCGGTGTGGATCGTGCTCTCCATCGATCCGCTGCGCACCACGAGTGGCTCGAGACCGAGCGCGCGAGCGCCGAGCAGACTGCTGAAGACCAGGATCACCAGGAGCAGCGCGCCGACCACCAGAGCGCCCGACAGGCGGCGCACCACGGTCAGGGGTTG
Organism: uncultured Microthrixaceae bacterium; assembly: GCA_964470715.1. Lineage (GTDB taxonomy): Bacteria > Actinomycetota > Acidimicrobiia > Acidimicrobiales > DATDAH01 > JAEUJM01. Next base: position 4,047 of record CAYYDZ010000054.1, read on the forward strand.
TTCGCAGTCTGTTCTGCGACGAACTGGAACGTCGCCGTGGTGGCAAGGCCCTGGTAGGCGTTCGACGAGCTCGTCGGCAGGGCCACGTGCACGCACAGGGTCTCGGAGGCGCCCGGCGCCAGGGTGCGGTCGCCGGCGTCGCCGCCCGTCGCGGAGGAGCCCACGAGGTCGGCCGTGGAGGTGGAGCCGAGGTCGCCCGGCCCGTACAACACGGTGCCGGAGGCGTTGAAGCCCGTGGTGCCCGTGCAGGAGGTGACGCCGACCTTCAGGCTGAGGTCGAGTTGGGCCGCGAGGGTGTTCTCGGTGGTGGTGCTGCGCATCGCGTAGCGCAGCGGCGTCGAGCCGCCGTTGGTCACGGTGAGGGGCTCGGTGACGGTGTCGCCCGGCACCATGTCCTGGTAGCTGATGGCCGCCGTGGCCGGCGCGGTGGCGAGGTCGAGCGTTCCGGTGGCGAAGTCGTTGGCGCCCACGTTCTCGGTGTCGGTGAACAGGGCGTTGACGCCGCCCATCGACGAGGCGAGGAGCCCGACGGCCAGCGCGGTTGCCGAGAGCGCGCCCACGAGGCCGGCCTGGCGGCGTCGTCGCCGGCGGTCGCACTCGTGCTCTTCGGCGAGCGGGTCGGCCGTCGAGCCCGCGCCGGCGCCTTGCCAAGCGCTCACGGGTTCGCCGACGTCTGTTCGGAGTGGAATTCGAACGTCGCGGTGGTGCTGAGGCCGGCGGCGGTGTTGTCGGTGGCCAGGGGAAGGGCGACGTCGAAGCACAGGGTCTCGGCGGCACCCGCTGCGAGGGGGCGGTCGCCGGGGTCCCCGCCTTGGGCTGCGTTCCCGAGCACGGCCTGGGTGGCGGTGCTGCCCAGCGGGATCGGGCCGGCGATCACGGTGCCGCTCAGGCCGACGCCATCGGTCGTGCAGTTGGCGACCCCGGACTTGATCGTCAGCTCGAGGGCGGAGGCCAGCACGTCGTCGGTGGTGGTGCTCTCGATCGCGTAGCGCAGGTCGAGCAGGCCGGTGTTGGTGACGGCCAACGGCTGCGCCACACGGTCCCCGGGGGCCATGTCCGACATCGTGACCACCGCGGTTGCGGGTGAGACCGTGAGGTCGACCGAGCCGGACGAGAAGGAGTTGCCGTCGTTGGTGGTGAGGTCGGTGAACACCGCGAGCACCGTCGAGGCCAGGAACCCCGTGACGATCACGAGGACGGCCGCGCTCAGCGCCAGTCGTCGCTTGGACCCCAGCACGCGCGCCGCGTCACCCATAGGTGCCCGATCGGTCCGGCCGAAGGTGAGTTGAGGTCGTCCCCGTGGCGATGAGCCGAACGGCCCATGTGCCCGGCGGCGAGCGACATCAGGCCTGCCCGAAAGCGAACCAGTAGCTCAGTGCGGTGAGCGAGAGGCCGTCGGTGACCTCACCAGCGGTGATGCGCTGACGCACGTCGTCGGGCGAGTGCCAGCGCACCTCTTGGGCTTCGGTCAGGTCGGTGGGGTCGCCGACCAGGGTGGCGCCGTCGGCCACGAAGATGTGGAACCACTGGTCGCTGCTGCCCCCGCTGGGGCGGAAGTGCACGAGTGGCCGCAGTGGCCCGGGCCGCCAGCCCGTCTCCTCGAGGGCTTCGCGGGCGGCGGCGTCGATGGGCTCCTCCCCGGGTTCGATGCGCCCGGCCGGAATCTCCCACCCCCACACGTCGGTGATGAACCGATGGCGCCAGAGCAACAGCACCCCGCGCTCGGGGTCGGTCAGGATCGCGCCCGCTGCCTGTTGGGGATAGCGCAGAACGTGGTGCTCGAGACGCTGGCCGTCCGGCAGCTCGACGTCGGCCAGGTGCAACTCGATCCACGGGCTCTCATAGACGGGTCGCTCACCATGGATCGTCCACCGCATCGCCCAATCGTACGATCCAAGACGTGACGCCCCGCCCGGACCCCTGGCTGGCAGCCCTGCGGGAGCAGGCCGGCGGTCATCCGACCGCCGCGGTCCTGGGCACGATCGCACGTCACCTCGCTGCGCCCGGAGGTGCATCGATGGTCGAGTCAGTGGCCGAACGCTGGCCCGACACCGTCGTCCTCTCGGGGGCGGCGCTCCCGCAGGGGTCCGAACGGGGGCCCGACGCCCTGGGTCACGCGTACGAGGCGCTGGCCGACGAGGCCCTGCGTCGACTCGGGCTGCATTACACCCCTGCCACGGTCGCCGAGCGCCTCGTGGCAATCGGCCTCGATGGCCTCGATGGCCTCGACGCTCACCATCCCGCCGCCTCGACGGGCCGCGACCTCGCGCCGGTCGTCTGTGACCCCGCGTGCGGTGGTGGTGCGTTCCTCCTGGCCGCCGCCCGCCACCTCGATCGGGCCGGCGTCGACCGGCGCGCCGTCGTCGAACGGCACCTGGTGGGCATCGATGTGGACCCCGTGGCGTCCGCAGTGGCGGCGACCGCCCTCGTGCTGTGGTCAGGCGATGCCGCCACGATGGCTCGGGTATCGACCTGCGATGCCCTCACCACGCTGCCCTGGCCCGAACGCCCGGTGCTCGGTTTCGATCTGGTGATCGGCAACCCGCCGTTCCAGAGCCAACTCGCCTCCCGCACCGCTCGCGGCGCCGAGGGATCCGCCCGACTTCGTGCACACCTCGGAGACGGGGCCTCGGGGTACGCCGACACTTCGGCGCTGTTCCTCCTCGCTGCGGTCGGCCAGGTTCGACCACGCGGCCGAGTCGTGCTCATCCAACCCCAGTCGGTGCTCGCCGGCCGAGACACCGCCGCGGTCCGACGGGTCGTCGACGAGCGGGCCCCACTGGAGGGACTCTGGGTTTGCGACGAACCGGTGTTCGCCGCCGGGACCCGCGTGTGCGCCCCCGTGTTGCGGGTCGTCGACGAGGAGGCGGTGAGGGCCACCACCACCGTGCGCCGGTGGTGGGGGCCCTCGGTGCGGCGGGCCGAGGCGGGAGAGGCGCCGAGCCCCGGGATCTGGGCGTCCCTCGCCGCCGGGTTGCGCGACACCCCGGTGGTGCACCTGTCCGCGCCCCCGGACGACGGGTTGGCGGGTGCCACCGCTGGGTTCCGGGATCAGTTCTACGGGCTCGTCGACCACGTCCGGGAGGCGACCGGCGCCCCGGACGAGCGCCCGCTGGTGACGAGTGGGCTCATCGACCCCGCCGAGTGCGCGTGGGGATGGCGCGATCTCCGCTTCGCGCGGCAACGGTGGCGCGCACCGGTCGTGGACGTGGCCGGTCTGGGGGTCGCCAACCCTGCCCTCGGGGCCTGGGTCGCCGACCGACTCGTCCCCAAGGTGCTGGTCGCCACCCAGACGCGGGTGCTGGAGGCAGTGGCCGACGTCGAGGGCATCTGGGTGCCCTCGACACCCGTGATCGCCGTGCCGGCTCCTCCCGGTCGCCTGTGGCACGTGCTGGCCGCCTTGTTGGCGCCACCGGTGACCGCCTGGGCGCTCCAGCGCAGCGCCGGTACCGCGCTCGCTCCAGATGCGTTGAAGCTGTCAGCCGCGCAGGTGCGGGCCGTACCCGCCCCCGTCGACGCCAAGGCCTGGGACGACGGGGCCGCGGCAGCCCAGGCCGCGCAGGAGGCAGCCAGCGATGCCGCACGACGCGACGCCCTCGAGGTGATGGGTCGGGCCATGGTGGCAGCCCATGGTCTCGCCGGCGCCGACGGCGACGCCTTGTCGGCCTGGTGGCTCAGGCGTCTCGAACGTCGTCGGGCGCAGGCCGCCCGATCGCTCATCCGTGGGGCCGGTCAGTAGCCTTTCGGCGAGATGAACGGTGACGACCTTCGCGCCCGGCTCACAACGGGTGTGCCTGCGCTGATGCCGGGCGTCTGGGATGCGATGTCAGCGCGCCTCAGCGCCAGGGCGGGCTTCGACACCGTGTTCCTTTCCGGCTTCTGCGTCTCGGGAACGCTGCTCGGGATGCCCGACCTCGGCTACTTGAGCCAGACCGAGATGGCCGAGGTGGCGCGCCGTGTGTGCGCCGCCGTCCCGGACACGATGGTCGTCGTGGACGCCGACACCGGCTACGGCAACGCACTCAACGCCGTGCGTACCGTCGAGCTCTGGGAGGAGGCGGGCGCCGCCGGCATCTTCATCGAGGACCAGGTCTGGCCGAAGCGCTGTGGCCACATGGTCGGCAAGGAGGTCGTCCCGGTCGACGACTGGCTGGCCAAGCTGCGCGCCGCGGTCGACCACCGTGAGCACCTGCACGTGACGGCCCGCACCGATGCCCGGGCCGCCATCGGATTGGACGAGGCGCTCGACCGAGCCCGCCGTGCCCTCGACGTCGGCGTCGACGCGGTGTTCGTCGAGGCGCCCGAATCGATCGCCGAGCTCGAGGCGATCGCCCGGGCCCTGCCCGACTGCATGCGGGTGGCGAACATGGTCGAGACGGGACGGACGCCACTGCTCACGCCGGACGAGCTGCACGACCTCGGCTTCGACCTGATCGTCTCCCCGCTGACGAGTCTGTTGACCGTGGCCCGCGCAGTGGCCGACAGCCTCGCCCTCCTCGCCGACGAGGGGTCGCTGCGTGCGCACCTCGACCGGTTGGCGACCTTCGACGAGTTCAACGAGGTCGTGGACCTCGGCGGCCACCTGGAGCGAGAGGCGCGGTACCGGGACGGATGACTGCCGACGCCGACGGGACGGCACCGGAGTCCTCCACCGCCGTCCAGCTCCGCCATGACGCTCTCGTCATCTTCGGCCTGACCGGCCTGGCGGTTGCGCAGCCCCTGCTCGACCTGTTCGGCAAGAACCCCGAGTTCTTCGTGGCAAAGGACGCGAGCGGCCGCGACGTGATCGTGTTCGGCCTCGCCGTCACCTTCCTGCTGCCGGCGGTGCTCATGAGCATCGAGGCGCTGGCCTTCGTCATCCGTCGTCCGGTGGGCCGCGCCGTGCACTCCGCGTTCGTCGCGCTGCTCGGCGCCGGCTTCGGGCTCACCGTGGTCCGGCAGTTCGACCTCGATGCGACGGTCGTGGTCCTCGGGCTCGGCGTGGCCGCCGGCGCGGCGCTGGCGATCGGGGAGCGTCGCTGGCACGGTCTGCGCCTCGGTTTGCGGTTCCTGGCGATCGCTCCACTGCTCTTCCTCGGCGTGTTCCTCGCGTTCTCCTCCACCTCCCGGCTCATCTGGGAGTCGGAGGCACAGGTCGCCACCAACGTCGAGGTCGGCCGCGACGCCCCGGTGGTCGAGATCGTCTTCGACGAGTTCCCCCTGGCTTCGATCCTCTCGGCCGACGGCACCATCAACGCCGAGCGGTTCCCCGGGTTCAGCCGCCTGGCCGGGGCCTCGAGCTGGTTCCGCGACGCCAGCTCGCACTCGTGGCAGACCGAGCACAGCGTGCCCAGCATCCTCACGGGTCAGGAGCCCGCCGACAACGAGATCGCGACCTCGATCGACCATCCGCGGAACCTGTTCACCCTCCTCGGGGGGAGCTACGCGTTGCACGTCGACGAGGAGATCACGAGCCTGTGCCCGTCGTCCGCGTGCGCCTCGTCGACCTCCGCCGCCAGGGCCCCGTCGCCGAGCCTTCGCCAGTCCCTCCTCGACGCCGCGGTCGTCTACGGCCACAGCACCCTGCCGTCGTCCGTGCGGGCGCACCTCCCCTCCATCGCCCACTCATGGGGGGACTTCGTGGCCCCGGCGGGGGACCGCGTGACCCCGGAGCGCGTGGACTCGGCTGCGGTCCCGGCCACGGGCCGAGGGGGCGGCGGCAACGCCGCCGAGCTCGCCAACTTCGCTCGCTGGGCCGAACGCGGCGTCGCGGGCCAGGCGCCGCCCGCGCAAGGCGCCATCATCGAGGACCTCATCGACAGCGCGGCGACCCCGGGAGACGCACGGCTTTCGTTCGCCCACGTCGTGTTGCCGCACTACCCCTGGCAGATGGCTCCCAGCGGTCACCGGTACACCTCTCGATCCGATCTCGCCAGCTACTCCGAGCGCGGGGCGTGGGCGGACGACGAATGGTCGGTGCGCCAGGCGCAACAGCAGCACCTGCTCCAGGTCGGGTACGCCGACTCCCTGGTGGGCGAGCTCATCGACCGCATGGAGGCGGCAGGCACCTGGGACGACGCTCTCGTCGTGGTGGTGGCCGACCACGGCGTGAGCTTCCGGCCCGGCAGCCCGCAGCGTCAGCCCACGGACGAGAACATCGACGAGATCTACCGCGTGCCGTTGTTCGTCAAGGCGCCGGGCCAGCGCACCGGAGAGGTCCGCGACGACAACGCCCGTCTCATCGACGTCCTGCCCACCACGGTCGATGCCCTCGACCTCGAGACCGACTGGGAGTTCGACGGCCGCTCGCTGCTCGGGAACTCGGACGAGCCCGAGGAGAAGGCGGTGTTCGGCGACGAGGGCCGCACGACCATTCCCACGGGCCTCGACGGGCTGCTCGCCGTGGTCGGTCGCAACGCCCGCCGCTTCGGGCGCGACCCGGGGTGGCGAGGGGTGTTCGCGGTCGGTGACCGCGGTGGCGTGGTCGGCGCGAACGTGGCCGACCTGCCGACGTCGGGCGTGACCGACATCGAGTGGTCCATCGACCAGGAGGACGCCCTCGGTGCGGTCGATCCCGCGTCGGGCTTCGTGCCCCTCCTGGTGTCGGGCCGGCTCGAGGGCCCCCCGGGAACCGCGCTGCCCGACGCCGTCCTCGTCGCGGTGAACGGCATCGTTGCCGGGGTCGGGGGCGGCTATCGAGTGGCCGGAGACACCACCACCTTCAACGCCCTCCTCGCCGAGACGGCCCTGCGGGCCGGTGCCAACGACGTGGCCCTGCTCGTGCCGTCGGGGAGGGGCGCCGACACCACCTACGCCGTGGCCGAACACCTCGATCAGCCCACCTTCGCGCTGCGGCGCGGCCGACTCGTCGCTCAGGGCGGAGCGGGCCGTCCCATCCGCGTGCAGGAGCCAGACGACGAGATGGCCCTCGAGGTCGAGTCGGCGTTTGCCGATCGCCAGGTGCTCGCGCTCAAGGGGTGGGCCGCCGACATCGCCGGGGCGGCGCTTGCGGACCAGGTGATCGTGTTCGTGAACGGTCGCCAGGTGGGAGTGGCCGGGCGCAGGGAACGAACGGATCTCGGCCAGGAGTTGGGGGTCGAGCTGGTCCAGGCCGGCTTCGAGAAGGTGGTGTCGGCCGACCAGGTGCCCGGAGGGGCCGACATCGTGGTCGTGGCCCGATTCGGCGATCGGGCCGTCGGGGTGGAGGTCGTGCCCGATCGCTGACCGGGTGTGGTGCGGGCCCGACGTCGTCGCCGATGATGAGAGGGCGAGCCCAACGCGGTTGACGCCACCAGGGGCCGCATGGTTCGCTCGTTGGGACATCAGGAGTGGCCCGAGCGTTCGGGTCCGGCAACCTGGGGGGACACCCAAGGTGCCAGCCCGCCGTCCCGGCGGGGGATGTGGTCCTCATGGGGGCAACCAAATGTCCAGCAGCACCGACAACCGACCTCCAGATCCCGGCCGACGCCTCAGCGTGCCTCGAGGACCGCTCCCGGTCACCGGCGCCTGGCGCCCCGGGGACGCGCCCGGCAACCGCCAGTTCCTCGTGGAGGCCGACGACCATCCGTTCGCTCTCGAGGGCGGTGGTGCGCTCAGCAACATCACGGTGGCCTACGAGACCTGGGGGACGTTGGATGTGACCGCGTCCAATGCCGTGCTGGTCTGCCACGCGCTCACCGGGGACTCACACGCTGCGGGACCGTCGGGGCCGGGGCACCCCACCGAAGGCTGGTGGGACCCGCTCATCGGTCCCGGCCGGGCCCTCGACACCGACCGCTTCTTCGTGGTGTGCGCCAACGTGCTCGGCGGCTGCCAGGGCACGACCGGGCCGTCCTCGGTCGACCCCGCCACCGGCGCGCCCTACGGCTCCCGCTTCCCCGTGGTCACGATCCGCGACATCGTGCGCACCCAGGCCCGCCTCGCCGACCACCTGGGCGTGGCCTGCTGGCTGTCCGTCGTCGGCGGCTCGATGGGGGGCATGCAGGTGCTCGAGTGGGGGGCGATGTTCCCCGACCGGGTGCGCTCCCTCGTGCCGATCGCCACGACCGCGGCGGCCGGCGCGTGGCAGATCGCCTTCAGTGCCGCCGGGCGCCGGGCCGTCGCACTCGACCCCCGCTGGCGGGGCGGCGACTACTACGGCGCCACTCCGGGCGATGGCCCGCACGAGGGGTTGTCGGTCGCCCGAGCGCTGGCCCAGACCACCTACCGCAGCGACCCGGTGTTCCAGGAGCGCTTCGGCCGCGAGCTGTCGCGCCCGCTCGACACCTTCGACCTCTGGGAGGACTTCGAGGTGGAGCGCTACCTGCGCTACCACGGCGAGAAGCTGGTCCGCCGCTTCGATGCCAACAGCTACCTCATCCTCAACAAGGCCATGGACCTGCACGACCTCGGCCGAGGGCGGGGCGGCTTGGCGAACGCCTTCGCCCGGATCGCGGTGCCCGTCCTCACGATGAGCATCAGCTCCGACACGCTCTACCCGCCGCACCAGCAGCTCGAGCTGCGCGACGGGCTGCTGGCCGCGGGCAGGCAGTGCGAGCATGTCCTGATCGAGAGCCCGCAGGGCCACGACGGCTTCCTGCTCGAGACCGACGAGATCGGCGCCGCGGTCGCCGACCTGCTGACCTCCGTGGAGAAGCGAGATGCCTGAGGACCCACGAACACCGGGCGAGTGGTCGCCGCAGACCCGCGCCATCCGGGCGGGTCGGCGCGAGGGCGAGACCGCCTTGGCCCCGACCCTGTGGCCCACGACCACCTTCGTGACCCCCACCGTCGACGAGGGGCGCCAGATGGCCACACAGGTCGGCGCCGAGCGGTTCTACAGCCGGTACGGCAACCCCACGGTGCGGGCCTTCGAGGAAGCGATGGCCACGATGGAGGGGGCCGAGTCGGCCCGCGCCTTCGCCTCGGGCATGGGGGCGGTGTCCGCGGTCGTCCTGGGGCTGTGCTCGGCGGGCGACCACATCGTGGCCCAGCGCCAGCTCTATGCCGGGACGCAGCTCCTGCTGCAGATGGCGTGCCCCCGCTTCGGCATCGACGTCACCTTCGTCGACGGCACCGCGCCCGGGGCCTTCGCGGCCGCGGTCGTACCGGGCAAGACGGTGCTGGTCGTGGCCGAGACGCCGGCGAACCCGAAGCTCGACCTGGTCGACCTCGACGAGCTGGGCGCCATCCGGGGGCCGATGACCGTCGTCGACTCCACCTTCGCCACGCCCCTCGGTCAGCGGCCGCTCGATCACGGGGTCGACCTGGTCCTGCACTCGGCCACCAAGGCCATCGCCGGCCACAACGACGCCAGCCTCGGGGTGGTGGCCGGTTCGGAAGAGCTGCTGGCCTGGATCTGGGGCTTCGCGGTGCTCCAGGGGGCCAACGCGTCACCGTTCGACGCCATGAACGGCCTTCGGGGCCTGCGCACCCTCAGCGTGCGGCTCCGCCAGCAGGCCGAGACCGCCCAACGGGTGGCCGAGGTGCTCGAGGCCCACCCCGCGGTCGAGCTCGTCCGCTACCCAGGGCTCGAGTCGCACCCGCAGCACGACCTGGCCAAGCGCCAGATGGACTCCTATGGGGGGCTCCTGGCCTTCGACCTCGTCGGTGGCCTGGAGGCAGGACAGTGCTTCGTCGAGCACGTCCGCCTCTGCCAGCTGGCGACGTCGCTCGGGGGGCCGGAGACGCTCGTCACCCACCCGGCGTCCACCACCCACGTGAACCTCACCCCCGAGGAGCGGATCGCCTCGGGCATCGAGCTCGGCTCGGTGCGGATGTCCTGTGGCCTGGAGCACCCCGACGACGTCGTGGCCGACGTGCTCCAGGCGCTCGCCTCCATCGACGGGTGAGCGTCGTCCGCCGGCGCCCACGGATCGCCCCGAGGGTGTGGGACTGACGTGCCCGAGATCCTCGAAGCCGAGATGTACCGGCGCACCGCGGAGCGTGCCCTCGACCGCCCCATCGCCGGGGTGGTGGCGCCCGACGCCTGGTACCTCAAGCGGGGTCTCACCGCGGAGGTGGCCCGTGCCGAGCTCACCGGCCGGCGACTCGTCACGGCCCGTCGCATCGGCAAGCAGGTGCTGCTGGACACCTCGGAGGACGGGCCGGTGCTCGGGCTGCACTTCGGCATGTCGGGCAAGCTGCTCGTCGACGGCTGGGCGGCCATCGACAAGCTCGAGTACGTGCGCGGGAACGAGCGGCCCGCCTGGGACCGCTTCGGCCTGCGCTTCGCCGACGGGGGCGAGCTGGTGATGCGTGACGCGCGGCGCCTCGGCGCGGTCGAGCTCGACCCTGACGAAGGGCGCTGGGGCGTCGACGCCACGGTCGTCCGACCGGCCGAGCTGCGGGATCTGCTCGCCGGCAGCACCGCCCCCCTGAAGGCACGACTCATGGACCAGTCCCGGCTCGCCGGCATCGGCAACCTCCTGGTGGACGAGACGCTGTGGCGCGCTGGACTGGACCCGGCGCGCGAGGCGGGCTCGCTCGACGCCGCCGAGCTGCGTCGCCTGCACCGCCACCTCCGGCTCACCCTCGAGGTGTTGGGTGAACGGGGCGGTTCGCACACCGGGGACCTCCACCATGCCCGTGTGCGCGGGGGTGTCTGCCCGCGCGACGGGGTCCCACTGCTCCGGCGCACGGTCGGTGGGCGCACGACCTACTCGTGCCCGGTTCATCAGCGTTGAGCGGCTGGGGGGCCTCCGGGCACGGGCACTTGGAGTGGGCGGGCGTGCACCCGGTACGCTCGCCCGGTCGGTGGACCGACAGCGGCGCGGGTGAGAGCCACGGGAGTTCGTAGGGCGCGATGCACACATCCCTCAAAGCAGCCGCGGGAGCGATGGCTCTGGCCTCGCTCCTCTTGTTCGCCGGCAGCACCGCGCATGCGTCGACCGAGCAGTTCCCGCCCGACACGAGCGTGCCGGGCTTCCCCACGGCCACCACGCTGGCACCGGGGGCCGTGACGCCGACCACCGGCGTGCTCGTCCCCGACACCACCGCGACGACCGCGTCGGCCACGGCGACAACCGTCGCGTCCGGCGCAGTGACCAACGTGGAGGAGGCGCCGGACGACTCGAGTGCCGACCCCAACGCCACCAAGACGGTGTGGATGGCCATCGTGGGTCTTGGTGCGGTCGCCTTCCTGATCCTCGTGCTCACGGTCATCTACGCGCGCCACACACGCCCGGACCGCTGGCACGGCGGCCAGGAGGACTGGGAGGTGCCCGACTCGCCCGATGACCTCTTCGCCCCCACCGCGGCGCGGTCGGTGTTCGAGCACAAGGACGACGAGCAGGGCTTCTGGTGGGCGGAGGACTGAGCACCGGTCGGCCCCACCGCTACCTTGGGGACCATGGCTGACTCGCTGGACGTGGACGCGATGCTGGCTCGGTTCCGGGACCGAGCGGCCGCGGTGAAGAAGCGCAACCTCCCACCCGTGGCGGGGGAGGAGCGGGCCAAGTTCGTGGCGCAGGCCCAGACCGACTTCCAGGACTTCGCCATCATCGGCGACGCGCAGGGCTCCCTCGAGGACGGCATCCTCGTGCTGCGGGTCGACCTCCGGCCCCCGGATCAGAGCGGCTAGGCGCACCGGCCCGATGGACCGGTTCCGCTTCGAGCAGGCCGTCGCCGCCATCGACGCGGCGAACGCCGACGACCCCGACACGCTCGTCTGGGCGGGGGAGGAGCGCCCCAAGGAACAGCTCCACGCCGAGCTGATGACCCGGTGGGTGCGCCGGCTCGATCCCGAGGCCACCGAAGCGCAGCTGCTGGCCGCCCGTGCCCACCACCTGCGGCGCTGGGCCCTTCCCCGAGGGGAGTACCCCGAGGGCCGCGCCGGGTACCTGCGGTGGCGCAAAGACCTCAATCGCCGCCACCAGGACGACGTCGCCGACCTGCTGGCCCCGCTCGGCTACGACCCGGTGGAGATCGGACGGGTCCAGGAGATCATCGCCAAGACCTCGCGAGCGACAGACCCCCAGGTGCAGACCCACGAGGACGCCCTCTGCCTGGTGTTCCTCCAGACGCAGTTCACCCGGCTGGCCGATCGCCTGGGAGACGACAAGACCGTCGAGGTGCTGCGGCGCACCCTGCCCAAGATGAGCCCCCGCGGCCGCAGCGAGGCCCTCGAGTTGGAACTCTCCGATCGGGAGCGCTCGCTCGTGGCGCAGGCCCTCGCCTGACGCGGGCGGCTCGTACGTCCATCCCCCGGCACGGGTGGGGGTGTCCTACGCTGCACCCACCGCGAGCACCCTGAGGAGGGTCAGTCGATGGTCTGTGGCAACTGCAGCGCGTCCAACGTCGAGGGCGCGAAGTTCTGCACCACGTGCGGCTCGTCGCTCGATGCGACGCCCCCGCCTCCGGCGGCCGGCGCCGAGAGCGCACCGCCGCCCCCGCCGCCGGGCGCGCCGGCGCCGGGCTTCCCCCCTCCGGGCGCCCCGCCGCCTCCTCCGGGGGCGATGCCGCCGCCCCCCATCCCGGCGACGCCGCCACCCCCGGTGGCCCCGGCCCCGCCCATCCCGGCGACACCCCCGCCGCCGGTCGCGCCGCCCCCGGGTCCGCCG
>CAYYDZ010000055.1:0-7024 GCA_964470715.1 uncultured Microthrixaceae bacterium
TGTCCTCGACGCCTTCCATGAGCTGGATGAGCCAGTCCTCCTGGCCGGGGTGCACGGGCGCGAAGCCCACGCCGCAGTTGCCCATGACCAGGGTGGTGACGCCGTGGCCCGCCGACGGGTCGAGGGTCTCGTCCCAGGTGGCCTGCCCGTCGTAGTGGGTGTGGATGTCCACGAACCCCGGGGTGACCAGCTGATCGGCGGCGTCGATGGTCTCGGCCGCGTCGGCCTCGATGGACGGGGCCACCTCCGTGACCACGCCGTCCTTGACGCCGACGTCGGCGCGGCGGGCCTCCGCCCCCGTGCCGTCGACCAGCGTTCCCCCCTTGATGACCATGTCGAACATGCTTGCTTTGTCCCTCCTTCGTCGGGACGGCTTCGCCATCCGGTTCGTCGGTGCTGCTGCTCCACTCCGTTGCGCAGCGTCACCGCCGCCGGGCTGGTTCCCCGTGTCGGCAGTCTTTCAGCTGGTGGCCTCGGTCGGGTCCTCGGGGGTGTGGTCGATGCCCGTCTTCGAGTACCCGTCCATGATGTGCTCCATCCACCAGACCGGTGCGGCGTCGAGCAGACCCTGGAGGTCGGGGTAGTCCCACCACCGGGTGAGGCGCCCGTCGAAGTCGACCTCGTGCACCGAGACGAAGCGCACCGTGAAGCGCTCGCCGGTGTGCCAGTGCCACTCCTCGGCGTGCTCGGTCATGACGGTCTGCTCGTCGGCCACGATGCGCCCGGGGTGGTGGAAGATGCCCTCGAGGGGCTCGAGGCCGAGGCGGAGGCGGGCGGCGATCTGGGCCGGGCCGACGGCGACGTCCTCGTCGGGGGTGAACACGTCGGTGTACCGGCCGTCGGGCGTGAAGTACGCGCCCACGGCTTCGAAGTCCCGCCGGTAGAGATCGTCCCAGAAGCGCTCGATGAGCGCCTTGTTCATGTCCGCGGTCCGCATGGCCCGACGGTAACCGCGCGGCTGCCTGGACGTGGGAGGCTGCGGAGCGTGTGGAGCAGCGGCATCGACGAACCGGATGGCGAAGCCGTCCCGACGAAGGAGGGACAGAGCAGATGGAGAAGCTGATGTACGTCGTCCGCGATCCGGCTCGGGGCCATGGTGACGGCCTGCGCGACGCGCTGATCGGCGCCGCCGACCGATTCGTGGCGGCCGGCGCGCGCGCCCTCACCGTGGACGTCGACGACTCCCAGGCGGACGTCCCCGCACCGGTGCCCACCCCCGAGGACGAGCCCACCTTCCGGGCACTGGTCTCGGTGTGGCTGGACAACTACGAGCACCGCGGCCCCGTCGAGGCCCTGCTCGACGAGCTCGTCCCCGACTACGACGGCTACCTCGTCGTGGAGTCGCTCTACACCGACTACGGCGGCAACGACCACGCCGCCCCGCGCGACTGGCCCGACGGCGAGCGCTCGCCCGGCCTGCTCACCGTCACCTGCCTCGAGAAGCCCGAGGACATGGACTACGAGGCCTGGATCGAGCACTGGCACGGCCACCAGTCCCCGATGTCCGAGGCCATGCAGCCCCGCACCCGCTACGTCCGCAACGAGGTGGTGCGGGCGGTCACCCACGACGCCCCGCCGTGGAAGGCCATCGTCGAGGAGGCGTGGCCGAGCGCCGAGCACATCACCGACCCGTTCCTCTTCTACACGGCGAGCAACCAGGACGAGCTCAACGAGAACCTGACGATCATGCTCGACAGCGTCAACCGGCTCACCGACCTCTCGACCCTGCGCGTCGCCACCATGAGCGAGTACCTCCTGCGCTCGCTCTAGCGAAGGAGCGCCGCTTTGGGGCGGTCAGCGCGCCTGCGCCTCGAGCCAGCGGCAGGCGGCGTCGAGGTGGCCACCGGGGATGCGGTCGCGATCAGCGGCCGCGCCGGCTCGGGCCGCCGCCGCCAGCGCGACGGCGAGGTCCGGGCGCTCGGCGAACACGCCGAGCGGAGCGAGCTGCACCCGGATGGTGAACAGCACCGCGCCGGTTGCGGGCAGGCGCCGCAGGGTCTGACGCTCGCTGCGCAGCCACAGCTGCTCGCCGGCGTTCTCGGCGGTGATCCCCGGGCGGGGCGCCGGGTGCTCGGGGACGAAGAGCGTGTCGTGGTCGTGGACGCCCCAGTTGCGCCGGAGCACGATGCGGCCCTCGGGGATGCGCTCGAGGAAGCGGTCCACCTTGGCCTGGAGCTCCCGCTCGTAGTGGGGCACGGGCCCGTGGATGGCTGCCGCCGAGCCCCCGATCTTGTCGGCGAGGCGCCAGTGGGACGGGAAGCAGAGGGCGGCGGCGACGAGGGCGACGTCGCCCTCGTGCTCGGCCATGACGCACAGGTCCTCCTGCACGAGCGTGGCCGCCACCTCGAGCGGGTGGCGGCCGTCGCCGGCGGGCGGTTCGCTCGACCCCGTCGCCTCGGGGTGATGGCGGGCCAACCACGTCGCCACCAGCGCCAGGACCTCCTCGCCGGCCGCCTCGGTGCCGGGGAGGGCGGCGAAGACGTCGTCGTGGCGGGTCGTCAGCAATCGGGTCTTCTCGGCGAGCTCGGCGGCGCGGCGGTCGTCGACGTCGAGCCAGGCGGCCTCGTCGATGGTGCGCAGGCCCATGTGCAGCCACGGGGGCCCTGACTCCAGGACCAGCTCGTCGAGCCACGCCGGCGGGCCGGCGTGCGACACTGACGGGCCATGAGCGGCCCGGGCGTCACCATCAACCATGTGGGGCAGTGTGTCAGTGATCTCGGCCGTGCCCGGGCGTTCTACGAGGCCTTCGGCTTCGCCGTGGTGCGCGAGCTGCAGGTGCACGACGGGGCCTCGTCGCTCCTGCGCCTCACCCCGCCGATGGGCATGACCGCGATCTACCTCGAGCGCGACGGGCTGGTGCTCGAGCTGATGCACTTCGCCGGCGACGGGCCCGAACCGGCGCCGGCGGTCGAGCGGCCCGTCAACCAGCCCGGGCTCACCCACCTGTCGTTCGGGGTGGACGACCTCGATGCCGCCATCACCACCGTGGTCGATCACGGCGGCGAGGTGCTCGAGGACACCAACGTCGGCGTCGCGGTGTTCGTGCGCGACCCCGACGGTCAGCTCATCGAGTTGCTGACGGGGTGGACCAAGCCGACCCGTTGAAGGACGGATCCGACGGGTTCCGCAGGCTCAGCGCGCCGCCGCGCCGAGCGCCGCGAGGGCCTTGTCGGCGTGCACGTTCATGTTGAGCTCGCTGGTCACGACCTCGAGGATGGTCTGGTCGGTCCCGATGACGAACGTGGCCCGCTTGTTGGGCAGGGGACCGCGGCGCGACACGCCGAAGCCGTCGGCCACCGTGCGCTCGGGGTCGGACAGCAGCGGGTACCCGAGGCCGTGCTTGTCGTCGAACTCCGCCTGCTTGGCCACGGCGTCGGCGCTGATGCCGATGCGCTGCGCGCCGAGAGCGTCGAACTCGGCGCCGATGTCGCGGAAGTGGCAGGCCTCGCGGGTGCACCCCGTGGTCATCGCCTGGGGGTAGAAGAACAGCACCACGGGGCCGTTGGCGAGCAGGCCCGCCAGGGTCACCGTGGCGCCGTGCTGGTCCTGGAGCTCGAAGTCCGGGGCACGCTCGCCCACTTTCAGTGCCATGGCGCCAGGCTACGGGCCGACGGTGGCGGTGGCGTCATCGAAGGCCGCGGGACCCCACGGGTGACCGCTTCGGTACCCTGGGCGGTGATGTCCCCCCGGCGTCGCGTGCTCCTGTTGTCGATGGTCGGCCTGCTCCTCGCCGGCGGTGCCATCGCGCTGCGCGTCGGCGCCCGCCAACCGGCCGAGACCTCCGCGCTGGCCGAGAGCCTCGCCGGCATCGAGCCGCCGGCTCCCACCACCACGACGACCAGCACGACCATCGATCCCGCCAGGCAGAGCTTCCGGGCTGCCCATGTGGGCATCCCCTCGGTGAACCTGTACCCGTCGGCCGCCGCCTCCCAGCCCCAGCTGGCGCTGCCCAACCCGACCGACGAGAACGTCCCCCTGGTGTTCCTGGTGCGCGAGGAGCAGGGTTCGCGCCTCAAGGTCGCCATCCCCGAGCGGCCCAACGGCACCGAGCTGTGGGTCGACAAGACCGATGTCGTCACCACCGACGTGCCCAACCGCATCGTGGTCGAGGTCGGCGCCCGCCGGCTCACCGTCTACCGGGGGCACAGCGACGAGGCCGTGATGAGCGCCACCGTGGCCGTGGGGTCGGACGCGACCCCCACACCCTTGGGCGACTTCTACGTGGACATCTCGGTGGCGCAGACGAGCTACACCCCATGGATCCTCAGCGTGGCCGGCTTCTCGGATGCGCTCCAGAGCTTTGGCGGTGGCAACGGGCAGATCGCCATCCACGGCTGGAGCGACACGTCGGTGCTCGGCCGCAACGTGAGCAACGGGTGCGTGCGGGTCAGCTTCGACGACCTGTGGCGCCTTCGCGACCTCGCCCCCGTGGGCACCCCCGTCGAGATCCTGGCCTGAGCCCTCCGTCCGGGTCCGGTGCCTACCAGGCGAGCGGCACGAGGAGGCGCCCGTCCACCCAGGCCTCCCACCCGTTGGAGCAACGGATGTGGGCCCAGTCGCCGTGCCAGCCCAGCACGCCGACATCGAGGTCCGGATCGAGCACCGCCGCCGTCGGGAGGCGCAGGTCTGGCCCCGGCCAGGCGTACATGCCCGTCCAGGGCACGCGGTGCGTCGGTTCGTAGGCGGTCGCCTCCGAGCCCACGATCGCGTAGCCCGGCTGGTGCCGGGCGGTCTCGGAGGTGATGGGGCGCTCGGGCACGAGAACCGTGCCGTTGGCGTCGACGGACGGATCGGCGATGCGCGGCGGCGGCACCCCGTCGGTCGGGACCACGCCCGTGCTGCGGGCGAGGTCCTGGAGTGATCGGGCGAGGTCCGCAGCGGAGGTCGGGCGGTGGGCGGGGTCCTTGGCCAGCAGGGACGCGATGAGCTGCGCCATCGCGTCGGGGGCGCCCCACGAGCGCAGGTCGGGTGGCGCGTCGTGGACGATCCGACGCAGGAGCGAGCTGAAGGCCTCGTCGGGGCCGACGGGGAACGGTGGTGCACCCGCCACGAGCTCGTGGAGGGTCGCGCCGAACGAGTAGAGGTCCGTGGCGGACGTCGGCGGCTCGCCGTTGACGATCTCCGGTGCGGCGTACGAGAAGCTGGCCGTGACCGTCACGGTCTCCGTGCCGCGGTCTCCCGCGATGCGGGCGATGCCGAAGTCGGCCAGCATCGGCGTGCCGTCGGCCGTGGTCAACACGTTGGCGGGCTTGAGGTCGCAGTGGGTGATCCCCGCTGCGTGCGCGGCGGCCAGCGCGTTCGCCAGCTGGCCGCCGACCCGAAGCGCCTCCTCCCAACCGAGGGCGCCGCCGCCGGCGAGCCGGTCGGCGAACGAGCCACCCGACAGGTAGGCCATCACCAGGTAGGGCCGGCCGCCGGGCGTGAACCCGGCGTCGTGCACCGTCACGATCCCGGGGTGCTCGGAGAGCTTGCCGAGGGCCTCGCACTCGCGCTCGAAGCGACGCCGCGCGCGGTCGTCCACCTCCGCGGTGATGACCTTGACCGCGACCGGCCGCTTGAAGGCCGGCTGGAAGGCCCGGTACACGACGGCGAAGCCGCCGGCGCCGATGCGGACGGGGTCGGTGAGCCCCGGGAGGTCGAGCTCCAGCGGGTCGGTCACCGCCGGTCGCTCACCCAGAGACGCTGAACTGCAGGGGGGTGGAGTCCGTCCCCGTCGCGAGGTTGCCGCTGTCGCTCGTGATCTCCTCTCCCCCGACCAGCACGGTGAGGGTGAAGTCGGTGGCGTCGCCGAGGTTGCGGGCGAAGGCCGTGTAGTCGCCCTCCGGCGCGGCGCCCGTGGGCCAGAAGACGTTCTCGACGTGGGGCCCGTCGGCGGGGCAGCTGCTGCCTGGGATGCAGTCGACGTCGAGTTGGCCCCCGCTCGACGAGGTCGTCGAGCTGAAGCTGATCTCCTCGCCGTTGGGATCGGTGACGTGGAGGTCGACGTCGGAGCCGCCGCTCCATCGCAAGGTCACCTGCACGTCACCCGTGCCCAGGGCGGGTTCGGTGGTGCCGGTGGTGTCCGGCGGGCCGGTCGTGGTGGTGGTACCGCCGGAGCCGGGGGCGTCGTCGCCGCCGTCCGTGCCCGCCGGTCGCGTGAAGGTCACGTCGGTGGACACGTTGTTGGTGATGTTGGTGATCACGAAGATGTCGATGTTCTGGACGATCGTGATCCGCTGGAGGTTGCCGGGGGAGAAGCCTGTCCACGGTGTGCCCGTGAACGTGGGGGTCCTGCTGGTGGCCTGCGGCTCGAGCAGTGGGTTGCCGCAGGCGCAGCGGGCACGGGGGACGCCCCGGGAGTCCACGAGGACGGCGGTGCCGGCCTGGAGGACGGTCTGGTACGGGGTGGCTCGGCCGTCGCGGAAGCCGTGGTTGGTGACCCGGGTGTCGAAGCGCAGCCGCATGGGGGTGAGCGTGCGGATGTAGTCGGGGATGTCGGCGACGGCGATGCCCTCGACGCCGGCCCAGGCGCGGGCCTTGTCCTGGTTGGCGATGAGGAACTCGATGAGCTGTTCGCGGTCGCAGCTGGACTGGTCCTGGGTGCCGCCGTAGAGGCCCGGTTCCGAACCGGTCGCGCTCACGACCTCGACCGTGTCCCCCGTGTCGCCGGTGGACCCGCCGCCGGTGGCGGTGCCGGTGATCCCGCGGTCCTCGCCGCTCACGGACACGCTGTCGGTGAAGGGGTCGTTGCCCACCTCGCCGGCCGGGTCGAGGAAGATCTCGCCGGCGGATGCCTCGTCGTCGCCGGCGAAGACGAGGATCCCGACGATGAGCACGATCACGAGCACGGCGGCGCCGCCGAGGATGCCGTACTTCGCGCCGTCGCTCAGGCCCTTCTTCGGCGGTTGCGGCGGGCCGCCGTAGCCGGGAGGGGCACCGTAACCGCCGGGCGGGCCGTAACCGCCGGGCGGGCCGTAGCCCCCGGGCGGGCCGTAGCCCCCAGGCGTGGCGGGCGGCCCGTAGCCGCCGGGTGTCGAGGGCGGGG
>CAYYDZ010000055.1:7124-13723 GCA_964470715.1 uncultured Microthrixaceae bacterium
GGGCGGGGGGTAGCCCCCGGGCGGTGGGGCAGGCACGCCGCCGGACGGGCCGGGCGGCGGGCCCGACGGCCCCTGCGGGGGCCCCGACGGCGGCGGCATCGACATGCGCGAACAGCTTTGCACGTTCGGTTCCGGCGTGCGTCGGGGACCGCCGGCCCCGCGTCAGGCCGGTGCGGCGGCGCGCTCGGCGCTCGGTGGGTGCTCGATGCCGGGCAGCACGAAGCGGTAGCCCTGGCGGCGCAGGGCGGTGATCACGTAGGGGAGCGCGTCGACCGTGCGCCGGCGGTCGCCGCCACCGTCGTGGAAGAGGATCACCGCGCCGGGGACGACCGCGTCGATGATCTGCGGCACGAGGGTGGTGGGCGTGGGCTGGGCGAAGTCCTCGGTGTCGACCGCCCAGCCGAGCGGCCGCAGCCGGGCCTCGCGGGCTCGGGCCACGACCGCGTCGCTGAAGACACCGTAGGGGGCGCGGAAGAACGCCGGCCGCTCGCCGGTGATGGCCGCCACCCGGTCGGCCGTCGGCCCGATCTCGGAGGCGAGCACGTCGGCAGAGGCGCCGGTGAGGTCGGCGTGGTCGACCGAGTGGTCGCAGAGGCGGTGGCCCTCGGCGGCGATGCGGGCGACCAGGTCGGGGTGGACGTCGACCATCTCGCCCACGACGCAGAACACAGCGCGTACGTGGCGCCGCTTCAAGATGTCGAGCACGAGCGGCGTCCACTCGGCATGGGGGCCGTCGTCGAAGGACAAGGTCACGACCGGCCCTGGCACTTGGTGGGCCTGGACCGCCGGCGTGACGACCGTGGTGCTGACCGGCTCGTCGCTCCGGGCGCCGACGACCACCCGGCGGACCCCGACGGTCCCGGGGCGCCAGGCATGGGTCTCCACCTCGGGCAGGCCGGCGGCGGGGATGGCTTCGGTGTGGCCCAGCGTCGCCTCCACCCAGTCGGTGCCGTCCTCGGTCCGCACCACGTCGCCCTCGTGGACCCGATCGTGCCGGGCGACCACCTCGCCGTTGCGGGTGATCACGGCCGCATCGGCGTGTCGGCCGATCACGCGGTGGGACACCGCGGCATGCAGTCGCCCGTCACGTGGCGCGATCCCGGCGAGCTCGAGGGCTCGCTCCACGGTGGCCGGCTGACCCACCGCCACCGGGCGACCGTCGACCACCACGTGGATGCGCACTGCGGCGGAGGGCGCGGTGGCCACCCCGAGGCCCAGGAGCGCCAGTGGTGCCACCAGCCAACCCGCCGCGGTGCGGCCGGCGTCCTGCCGGCGGCGGCGGGCCATGGTCGATCAGCGTGGCCCGACCCGTTGGCCGCAAACGGGCCAGGGTGCGGCGCCGCGCTCGTCCCACAGGGCCCGGGCCATGGCGTCCTGCTCGGCGGGGCTTGCCTTGTGAGGACCGACCCCCTCCAACCAGGGGTAGTACCGGCCGGCGACGTCGTCCCATGTGGCGCGGGAGAACTGGTACGCACCGAAGTAGCGGCGGTTGGCGCTCTTCGCCGCGTAGTTGTCGCTCGACTCGCACTGGCGCAGGCGCAGCAGCTGCGGTTCGGTGAGCACGTCGTGGTGCAACGGCTCCTCGGCCAGGAACGCGGCCAGCTGGGCGGATGTGCAGGCCGAGAGGCCCAGGCACAGCGCCACCAGCAGGAGCAGGGCGCGCCAAGGGCGGTGGGGCGCGGCGATCGAGGTGGTCATGGTCCCTTCGTCGGCGCGGGCGCGGGGACCTTGAGCGCACCGCCGCTGGCTAGGGTCACCGCACGGCCGGGCGCGCCGGTCCCAGCGTGACGAGAGCGGGAGCGATGAGCGAGACCATCCACGAGCTGCTGATCGGTGGCCGGAGACGGCCGGCCCGGTCAGGCGAGACGTTCTCGGTGAACGAGCCGGCGACCGGCCAACCCATGGCCACGGTGGCCAAGGCGGGCCTCGCCGATGTCGACGACGCCCTCGCGGCCGCGACCCGGGCCTTCGAGGAGGGGCGGTGGCCACACCTGTCGCCCACCGAGCGCGGCCGGGTGCTGCTGCGCGCCGCCAACCTGCTGCGTGAGCGCAGCGAGGTCTTCGCCGAGGTCGAAGCCCGAAACGCCGGCAAGCCCATCGGCGACGCCCGCTGGGAGGTGGTCGACGCCGCCGCCGCGACGCTCGAGTACTTCGGCGGCGCCGCCGACAAGCTCCAGGGCGAGGTGGCTCCGATCGCCGCCCCCGGCCTCGGCCTGGTCCTGCGCCAGCCGGTCGGCGTGTGCGCGCTCATCGTTCCCTGGAACTTCCCGCTGATGATCGCCACGTGGAAGATCGCCCCCGCCCTCGCCTGCGGGAACCCGGTGGTGCTGAAGCCGGCGTCGTACACCCCGCTCAGCGCACTCATGCTGGGGGAGTTGCTGGTCGAGGCCGGGGTGCCCGAGGAGGCCATCTCGGTCCTGCCCGGGCCGGGTGGCGAGGTCGGCAACGCCCTCGTGGGCGACGAGCGCGTGGCCAAGATCTCGTTCACCGGGGAGACCGGCACGGGGACGTCGATCCTCCAGGCCTCCGCGCCCAACATCGCCCGGGTCTCTCTGGAGCTGGGCGGCAAGTCCGCGTGCATCGTCTTCGGCGACGCCGACCTCGACCGGGCCGTCGACGAGCTGGCCGGCGCCGTGTTCGGCAACGCCGGCCAGGACTGCTGTGCGCGCAGCCGGGTGCTCGTCGAGCGCAGCGCGTACGACCAGTTCGTCGACGCCTTCGTGCGCCGCACCGAGGCCATCAAGGTGGGATCGCCCCTCGATGAGGCCACCCAGATGGGCCCGCTCATCTCCGAGGGCCAGCGGGCCACCGTGCGCGGGTACGTGGAGTCCGGCTCGGCGGAGGGCGCCACCATCGTCACCGGCGGAGACGCCCCGGACGACCCCGCGCTCGCCGGTGGCTCGTACCTGCGACCCTGCGTCCTCAGCGGCGTCGACAACGACATGACGGTCGCCCGCGAGGAGATCTTCGGTCCGGTGGCCGCGGTGTTGCCCTTCGACACCGAGGCGGACGCCATACGCATCGCCAACGACTCGATCTACGGGCTGTCCGGCTCCCTGTGGACCCGTGACCTCGGTCGGGCCCTGCGGGTGGCCAAGGGTGTGCGGACGGGCGTGTTGTCGGTGAACTCGAACCGCAGCGTCCACCCGCAGATGCCCTTCGGCGGCCACAAGCGCAGCGGCCTGGGCCGAGAGCTGGGGATGCACGCGCTGTCGGCCTACACGGAGGTCAAGAGCGTCTACCTCTCCGACGAGTGAGCGGGTGGTGACCGTGGGCCCCGTCGACGCCGTCGAGCTCCGCTGCTGCTTCTACAACGCGTTCCTCCTGCGGGCCGCGCGCCTGCCCCTGCCCGGTCGGGCGCGCTACCTGCACTCGGCGCCGGCCGTGGATGCCCGGGCCCGTGAGCTGGGGCACCGGCTCGCCGGCCGCTACGACGTGGCCGCGCTGTGCGAGGTGTTCGACCAGTCCGAGCACCGGGCGCTCGTCGCGGGCTGGTACCGCCGGGACGGCCGGCACGGTCGCCAGCGGCGCCCTCGCACGGCGTCGGGACCGCCCGTCATCACCCGGCGGATACCGCTGGTCAAGAGCAGCGGGTTGTTGACCGTGGTCGACGGGCACGCGGTGGCGCGCACGGCCACGCACCTCTACCGCACGCGGGGGACCCGCTTCCTCGACGCCGACGCCTGGGCCCACAAGGGCGCGCTGCTGGTCGAGGTCGACGTGGGCCTCGCCGCCAACCTGGAGGTGTACAGCACCCACCTGATCTGGGGCGGTGACCTGCTCGTGCCCCGCCAGCGGGGGCACCGCTCGGCCGTGGCCGACTATCGCCAGGCCCAGGCCCACGAGCTGCTCGACTTCGTCCGCCGCACCCACCGCCCGGGCAACGCCACCTTGATCGTGGGCGACTTCAACATCGACGCCCTGCACCCGAGCCCGGCCTACACGGACCTCACGGGTGCCATGGGCGACGCCGGCTTCGTCGACCTCTGGCTGGCCCACGGCACGGGGCCTGGCTGGACCTGCGACCTGGGCGACTCGCCCGAGGTGATCGCGGTGGCCGACCCCGACGACCCGGACCGATGCCTCGACGTCGCGGAGGGGGGTGACGCCGACGGGGCGGGGGTCGACGGGTCGACGCACGATCCCCCGGGCAAGCGCATCGACTTCGCCTGGCTGCGCCGGCCGACACCCGACGACGGCGTGGACGTCGAGGCCCGGGCCGTGCGTCGCCTGGCCTTCCCGCGCGAGCCGGGCGTGGAGGGCTACGACGAGCTCCCGTTCCTCTCGGACCACCTCGGCCTGCACCTCGAGCTCACCCTGCGCTGATCGGTCGCCGCCGAGGCGGAGGTGACTCAGACCGGTGACTGGGCGCGCCGGCGCACGAGGGCGAGACCAGCGGCGGGCAGGAGGACGGAGGCGGCCACGACCACGAGCGGTGCCAGCCAGGGCGCGAACCGACCGTTCGGGGCGTCGTCGGGGATGGTGGGCGCCACAGGATGCAGGGTGGCCCCGGCGGTGACCGCCGCGTCGGCGTCCACGATGCCGGCACCGAGGCGGGGGTCGCCGTCGGGGTTGCGTGCGGTGGTGACGAGCACCTCGCGCACCTCGTCGGCGTTGAGGCCCTGTGCCAGCAACAACGCGGCGACGCCCGAAACCAGGCCGGCCGACATCGAGGTCCCGTCGGTGGTCTCGTAGCCGTCGGTGCCCGAGGGCCAGCGCGTGGTGGGTTCGGTGGGGGTGGTCGACAGCACGTCGACCCCTGGGGCGGACACCGCGCTGGGGTCGCCGAACGTGCTGAAGGACGCGGGTGCGCCACCTGCATCGGTGGCGTTGACCACGAGCACCGGGACCCCCGGCCGGTAGGCCGTCTCGGTCACGGCCTCGTTGCCCGCGGCGACCACGACGACGACTCCCCGGGCGGCGGCGTCGCGCACCGCCCGGTTGAGGGGGCCGTTCTGGAACAGGGCAGGGGCCAGCCCCTCGCCGCCGAGGGAGAGGTTGACCACCCGGGCCCCGTGGGCCACGGCCCAGTCGACGCCCTCGGCGATGGTGCGCGCCGAACCCGAGCCGTCGGTGCGCAGCACCCGCACCGGCAGGAGCTCGGCCTCGGGCGCGGCGCCGGTGATGCCCTCGCCGTTTCCGCCCACGGCGGCGGCGAGGCCGGCCACGTGGGTGCCGTGGCCGTTGGGGTCATCAGCGTCGTCGTCCCCGTCCACCAGGTCGGTCCCCGGCAGCAGGTGGTCGACGAGGTCCGGGTGGCGCTGCTCCACGCCGGTGTCGACGATGGCGATGACCACGCCGGCGCCTCGGGTTCGCGTCCAGGCGGCGGGAAGGCGGAGGGTGGACAGGGCGTACTGCGCCCCCCGTTCGGGGTCGGCGCCGCCCTGGCCCTGGGCGGCGGCGGTCGGCAGGAGCAGAACGCACAGCGCGGCGGTCGCCGCGACGAGCCGTCGTCCCATCCCGTTCCGTCGGCCCTGTTCGGGGCCTGGTGAAGGGAGCGAGTCGCTCAGGCGGCTTCGGGGTGGCGGACCGGGGCGGGCGCCGCCGCCGGGACCTCGGCGCCCAGCTCGGCCTCGCGCAGGCCCTCGAGGACCCGCTCCCAGCGCAGGGCGTCGGCCAACCACGCCTGGGCGGCGGCGCGTCCCGTCTGGTCGGAGCTCGTGATCGTGTTCACAAGCCTCACCGTACCGACGAGAACACGTTCTAGAAATCCCGCAGGATGTGATTGGTGTCACATGCACCCCAGACGTGTCGAGGGGGCCCCGACATCGTCGGGGCCCCCTCCTGGTCCAGTCTGATCGTCGGTTCGTCCGGACCCCCCACCCAGTCGAGGGCGACGGGGAACCGTGGTCGATCAGGCGGCGTTGCCCCCCGCCGAGATGCGGGAGATGGTGGCGGTCGGCCCGACCCACCGCACCTCACCCGACTCCGACACCTGAAGGCGTCGGTCCTGCAGGAGTGCCCCCTTGGCGATCAGCGTGGAAACTCGAGGCACCATCTCGTCGGCGACGTGCTTGTCACCGAGCGGAAGGTGCGTTGGCTCCTCTGTCCGCATGCTGTTCATGTCAGCCAAACGGCACCACCCCCGCCGCTCTGAAGGGCATTGGGTCGGGTGGCTCAGGCAAATGATCCGTTCGACCCATCGTCTGCAGGGCCTGGCGTACGACGGCCGCGGCCTGGACGCTGGGCCAAGGGTTCACCGCACCGTCACGGGGGTGTCACCATGCCCCTCCGAGGACGTCAGACGGCTTTCGTACCGTCCGTTCCATGGACGACACCACGACCGTCACCCCCCGCCAGCGGATCGTCATCGCGCTCGCGGCCGCCGCCGTGGTCGCACTCACGATGCTGCGACCGACCGCCGACGTCGGTGCGCACCTCGACGGGGTCAACGAGGTGCCGGTGGGGCCGACCGTGTTCTCCGGCACGGCCCAGGGCCGCTGATCAGGATCGTCCGGCGCGCCGCTTGCGGCGGAAGGCCCAGCTGAGCGCGAACACCAGCGCGGTGAGGGCGACCCCGGCCCCCACCTTCTTGGCGGGTAGCCGCCGGGCGCTGCCCCCGACCTGCGCCGGCGCCGGCGAGGCGTCAGCCACGCTCA
>CAYYDZ010000055.1:13823-16564 GCA_964470715.1 uncultured Microthrixaceae bacterium
TCGGGCTCGGGTGCCGGTTCGGGCTCGGGTGGCGTCTCGGCGGCCACGTCGAGCAGGTCGTCCACCGGGGCGGGCTCGTCGGCGGGGGGCTTGGGCCGGGCGTGGCCCTTCTGGGGGTCGTAGGTGGCCATCAGGCATCCTTGGAGGGGTCGGGCACGACCTGGGCGAGCAGGTCGGCGAATTCCTGGGCAGCGGCCTCGGCGCCGGCGCGCTGGCCGAGGGCGTGGAGTGGGAGGGACTGGGCCGACGCCTCGGCGATGGCCGCCCGCAGGTGGATGGGCCCGACCACGAGATCGCCGTAGGTCTCGACGAGCTGGTCGTGCCAGTAGCGGGCGTCGCGGGTGCGACCCAGCCGGTTGACCACGATGCCGGCGACGGCCAGCTCGGTGCGCTGGCGATCGCGCACGCGCTCGATGGTGCGCAGCATCTGGGCGACGCCGTCGGAGGCCCAGGCGGCGGGCTCGCTGACCACCACCACCCGGTCGGCGGCCACCAGGCCGTTGACGGTGAGGAGCCCGAGCGACGGCGGGCAGTCGATGATGACGAGGTCGTAGGTGGTGCCCTTGAGCGCCGTGCGCAGACGGTCCTGCGCGCCGACGGCGTCCGTGGCCAGCTGCACCTCGCGGCCGGCGAGGGCCGGCGTGCTGGGCGCGACCCCGGGGACGGGGCCCGCGCCGCCGGGCCAGGCGGCAGTGGTGAGGGAGGCCTCGATGGCGCCGGGCCGGTCGACGGCGAGGGCGTCGTCGACGGTGGTGGTGGCGTCCCACACCCCGAGGCCGGTGGTGGCGTTGGCCTGGGGGTCGAGATCGACCACCAGCACGCGTCGTCCGGCCTCCGAGGCCGCGGCGGCCAGCCCCAGGGCGACGGTGGTCTTGCCCACCCCGCCCTTCTGGTTGGCGACCGCGAGCACCGTCATGGGGTCAACGGTACCAACCACCGCATCGGGGCCCGGGGGACCCGTCGGACGGGGGGCCGCGGGCGGTGCCATGATCGTCGGTGATGCGGGGGACGCTGGTGGTGCTGGTCGTGCTGGCGGTCCTCGCTGCCGCCTGCGGCAGCGACGCCGCCGCACCTGTGGCGCCCGACGACGGTCCCGACACCGCCGCGGTGGGGGACTGCGACTGGCCGATGTGGGGGCAGTCCCCCGAGCGCCGCTTCGCCGCCCCGACGGACTGCCCGACGAACCTGTCGTCCGAGACCGTCGGCGACCTCGGGCGGGCTTGGTTCTTCAACACCGACGACGTCGTGACCGCCACCCCGGCGGTGGTCGGTGACTCGGTCTACGTCGGCGACTGGACGGGGCGCTTCTACGCCCTCGACCGCGACGACGGCGAGCTGCGCTGGAGCTTCGACGCCGAGCACCACGAGCAGGTCTACGCCGGCCAGATCGTGTCGAGCGCGGCGGTGGCCGACGTCGACGGTGTGCGCATCGTCTACTTCGGCGCCGGCAAGACGCTCTACGCCCTCGACGCGGCCACGGGGGAGGAGCGCTGGCGCCACGAGCTCAACCCCGACGGCGGCGACGACGACCCCACCGAGATCGAGACCTCGCCGGTCGTGGCCGAGGGGCCCGACGGACCCGTCGTCCTCGTGGGCTACGACGTCCACAACGCGCCGTCGGCGCGATCCGGCGTGGTCGCCGTCGACGCCACCTCGGGCGACGAGGTCTGGACCTTCGACCCCGACAAGGGCCACCCGCCCAGCGGCTGCGCCGACGTGTGGTCGTCGCCGTCGGTCGACGTGGAGCGCGGGCTCGTGTTCTTCGGCACCGGCAACTGCAACACCTCGCCCGAGGGCTGGACCCGCTTCAGCGACGCCCTGGTGGCGCTGTCGCTGGAGGACGGCGCACTGGCGTGGCGCTACCAGCCCCACGGGCCCAACAACGACGACCTCGACTTCGCCGGCTCGCCGAACCTGTTCGCCGCCGACGGCGTCGATCTCGTCGGCCTGGGCAACAAGGACGGCCACTACTACGCCGTCGATCGGGCCACCGGCGAGCTGGTGTGGGAGGTCGAGGCCACCCAGCCGGGCCTGAACGAGCCCGGCGGCAACTTCTCCACCGGGGGCTTCATCGGCCCGACCGCGGTCAGCGACGACGGCACCATCGTCGGTGGCACCGCGGTGGGACCCTGCCCGTGCCTGCACGGCATCGACGCCGCCACCGGTGAGATCGTGTGGCAGCAGGACGTCGCGGCCCCGACCTACGCGGCGACGTCGATCGTGGGCGACGTCGCCTTCACGGGCGGCACCGACTTCACCCTGCGGGCGGTGGAGGTGGCCACCGGCGAGGTGCGCTGGGAGCAGGAGATGGACGGGCCCGTGGCCGGCGGCGTGGCCGTCCAGGGCGACGACGTCTTCGCGGTGGCGGGGCTGCGCGAGCCCGGCCAGGACACCCGGGCCGAGAACAGCGGCGTCTCCCGCTTCACCCTCCCGACCGACGGGGCGCCGGCGCCGACCACGACGGAGGCGGCGCCGTCCACCACGCTGTCCACCGTGACCGCCTTCGCCCCGACCGACCAGCCGTGCGTCGGCGCACCCTGCCCGCTCGAGTTCTCCATCAAGGAGCCCCCTGCGGGGATCGAGCCGACCCTCACTCTGGAGATCACCGCGGACCCTGCGTCCGTGACGGTCTTCGCGAGCGGCCTCGGTCCCCCCGAAGGGTGGCTGCGTCCCGGCAGTCCGGCCGCCGATGCAGGAGCGGGCGACTTCGCCGTGTTCCTGTCGAAGGGCGTCGACGACCC
>CAYYDZ010000056.1:0-5690 GCA_964470715.1 uncultured Microthrixaceae bacterium
ACGGCGCCGTACGACGTCCTGGTGATCGCCACCGGCGTGACGAACGGGTTCTGGCGCAACGACCAGGTCGAGGACCTCGCCGGTGTGGAGGCCGGGCTCGACCGCGTCGCCGCGCAGGTCGATGCCGCAGCCACGGTCGCGGTGGTCGGCGGCGGCGCCACCGGGGTCAGCGCCGCCTACAACCTCGCTCGTCGTCACCCCGACAAGGCCGTCCATCTCTTCTTCGCGCAGGACGAGCCGCTGCCCGACTACCACCCCGATGCCCGCCGGCGCCTCAGCCGTCACCTCGAGAAGGTGGGCGTCCACCTGCACCCGCGGCACCGGGCGGCGCTGCCCGAGGGCTTCGCCGGCGCCGACCTCACGAGCGACCCCGTGGAGTGGTCGACGGGCCAACCGCCCTTCGCCGCCGACGTGGTCCTGTGGGCCGTCGGCAAGGTGCGCCCCAACACGGGGTTCCTCCCGGCCGAGATCCTCGACGAGCACGGCTTCGTCCGGGTGGACGAGCACCTCCAGGTGGTCGGGCACCCCGAGGTGTTCGCGGTCGGCGACGTGGCCGCCACGGACCCCAACCGCAGCTCGGCCCGCAACTGGGGCTACCGGGTCGTCACCCACAACGTCGGCGTGGCGCTGAAGGGCGCGGGGAAGCAGAAGGCCTTCACCCCGCCGCGCTACCGCTGGGGTTCGATCACCGGCATCCAGGACGACGGCCTCACGGTCTTCCAGCCCAACGGCAAGGCCTTCCGGGTTCCGCGCTGGGCCGTGCAGCCCCTGCTCTTCCGCTTCTTCACCCAGGTCCTGCTCTACCGCGGCGTCCGCCCCGACGCGGACGCCTGACCATCCGTTCGGCAGTGGCTAGCGTCCGCGCATGCGTACGGACATCAGCGAACGCCTCGGGATCGAGTTCCCCCTCTTCGCCTTCTCCCACTGCCGCGACGTCGTCGCCGCAGTGTCCAAGGCCGGCGGCTACGGCGTGCTGGGGGCCCTGGCCTTCAGCCCCGACCAGCTCGAGCAGGAGCTGACCTGGATCGACGAGCACGTCGGTGGCAAGCCCTACGGCGTCGACTTCGCCATGCCAGAGAAGTTCGTGGGCAAGGGCGAGGACTTCGAGCTGCCCGACCTCGAAGCGCTCATCCCCGAGGAGCACCGCGAATACGCGGAGCACATCCTCGCCCAGCACCACGTGCCGCCCATGCCCGAAGGTCTCGAAGGGCCCACCATCGCCCCGGGACTCGGCGTCGACCAGATGGGCCCGGCGCAGGTCCACCAGGCCCTCCAGCACCCGGTGTCGATGCTGGTCAACGCCCTCGGCCCGCCGCCCGAGTACGCGGTCGACGCCGCCCACTCCGCCGGCGTCCTCGTGGGCGCCCTGTGCGGCTCGCCCCGCCACGCCGAGCGCAACGTGGAGCGCGGGGTCGACGTGCTCATCGCCCAAGGCACGGAGGCCGGCGGTCACTGCGGCGAGATCTCGACCATGGTGCTCGTGCCCGAGGTGGTCGACGCCGTCCCCGCCGACGTGCCCGTGCTCGCTGCGGGCGGCATCGGCCGGGGGCGCCAGATGGCGGCGGCCATGGCCCTCGGCGCGCAGGGGGCGTGGACCGGCTCGATCTGGCTCACGGTCGCCGAGTCCGACACCCGGCCGTGGGTGGTGGAGAACCTGCTCGAGGCGTCGTGGAACGACACCGTCCGCTCGCGGGCCATGACCGGCAAGCCCGCCCGCCAGCTCCGCACC
This sequence comes from uncultured Microthrixaceae bacterium, assembly GCA_964470715.1. GTDB lineage: Bacteria > Actinomycetota > Acidimicrobiia > Acidimicrobiales > DATDAH01 > JAEUJM01. Next base: position 1,730 of record CAYYDZ010000056.1, read on the forward strand.
GCCTGGACCGAGGCGTGGGAGTCGTCCGAGGGCCCGGGCCCGCTGCCCATGCCCCTCCAGGGGATCATCTACGCCGAATCCGCCCACCGTTTCACCCGGGCGCAGAACAAGGCGCTGTCCGGCTCGCCGGTCGGCCAGATCGTGGGCAGCATGAACGCGGTCCGTTCCGCCCGTGAGGTCGTGTTCGACATCGTCGAGGAGTGGATCGCGGTCACCGAGGCCCAGGCTGCCCGCCTCGCCGACACCTGACGGGCGGTTCTGGTGTCACCTCCGCCCCCGCGACGCGACGCGTCGGACGCCCGTTCGCTGACCGCCACCGTGACCGAGCGGTTCGCGACCCGCTGCATCCAGCCGGTCGATCAGCTTGTCGAGGGTGGCGTCGAGGCGGCCGTGCTCGGCTGGGCTGAGCTCCGCGAACAGCGCGGTCTCCGCCGCCACGAGGTCCTCCACCGCCCGGTCGGCCGTCGTCTGGCCGAGGGCGGTGAGCTGCACGAGCGTGCCGCGCCGATCGGCGGGGTCGGGCCGGCGCTCGATGAGCCCGGCCGCCTCCAGGCGGTCGAGGCGGTTGGTCATCCCGGCGGGGGAGATCATGGCCACCCGGGCCAGCGCCGTCGGGCTCAGCGCGGTCGCTTCGCCTCCTCGGCGCAGGGCGGCGAGCACGTCGAATTCGCCGAGGGTGATCCCGTGCGGGGCGAAGACCCCCTCGATGGAGCGGAGGGCCGCGGTCATCAACTGGTTGGCGCGCAGCATCGTCGCCATCGCCTGGAGGTCGAGGTCGGGACGCTCGCGTTCCCAGCTCGCCAGCGTCTCGTCGAGGAGCCCACGCATGGTCACGCCCACAGGGTACTTCGTGGTCGAATAGTTTGACGTCGAAACTTCGACACCGTACGATCTCGGCGTGACCGAACCACTCCGCGACCCGATCATCCGCGTCGACGATGTCGCGTTCCCCCGCTTCCAGGCACCGGACCTCGACGAGATGGAGGTCTTCCTCCACGTGTTCGGCCTGCACACGTCGGCGAAGACCGCCGACGCCCTCTACGCGCGGGGCACCGACGCCGACCACCACGTCCACGTCACCCACCGGGGAGAGGCCGCCTTCCTCGGCCTCGCCTTCAACGCCACCCGGGAGGACCTCGACCAGTTGGCCGCGGCCACCGGGACGAGCGTCGAGCCACTCGACGAGCCGGGCGGCGGCCTCGTGGTGCACCTGACCGACCCGGACGGCCGACGGGTCGACGTCGTGGCCGAGATCGAATCCGTCGAGCCCCTCGACGTCCGGGGCCACGCGCCGCTGAACGTCGGCGCCGCCCGTCCCCGGGTGGGCGAGCTCCAGCGGGTGCCGGTCGGCCCGTCGCAGGTCAAGCGCTTCGGTCACGCCGCGCTGAAGACGCCGTCGCTGGCCACGCTGTCGGACTGGTACCGGGGCACGCTCGGCCTGCTCGTCTCCGACCAGCTCTACCTCGGTGCCCCGAAGGCGCCCGTCGGCCAGTTCCTGCGCTGCGATCGTGGTGACCGGCCCGCCGACCACCACACCCTGCTCATCGTCGAGACCGGCGAGGTGCGCCTCGGCCACTGCGCCTGGGAGGTCGCCGACGTCGACGACCTCATGGCCGGCCACGACCACCTGCTGGCCGACGAGCGCCGCCACTACTGGGGCGTCGGCCGTCACCTCCTCGGCGGGCAGGTCTTCGACTACTGGAAGGACCCGCTCGGCTTCACCGTCGAGCACTGGACCGACTCGGACCTGTTGACCGCCGCCATCCCCGCGGGCCAGTACGACCTGCTCGACCCCATCAACCAGTGGGGCCCGCCGCCGCCGGCGGACCTCGACTTCTGAGGAGCGGGACCCATGGACCTCGGCATCGCCGGACGACACGCCATCGTGGCGGCGTCGAGCGCCGGCCTCGGCTTCGCCTGCGCCCAGTCGCTCGCCCGCGAGGGCGTCCACGTCGTGATCAACGGGCGCGATCCCGAGCGACTGGAGGCCGCGGTCGCGACGCTCCGTTCCGCGTCCTCGGCCGAGGTGCACGGGGTGGTGGGCGACATCGCCGAGGCGTCGACCCGCACCGCCCTGCTCGGGGCCTGCCCCGCGCCGGACATCCTCGTCACCAACAACGGGGGGCCGCCGCCCGGTCGGTTCTCGGACTGGGGCCGCGACCAGTGGATCGCCGCGGTGGACGCCAACATGGTCGCCCCGCTGCTGTTGATCCACGACGTGTTGGAGGGGATGGTCGAGCGCCGCTTCGGGCGGATCGTCAACATCACCTCCGCGATGGTGAAGACGCCGCTGTCGCCCATGGGCCTCTCCTCGGCCGCCCGGACGGGCCTGACCTCGGTGTGCAAGGGGCTGTCGCGCGACGTCGCCGCCGCCAACGTCACCATCAACAACCTGCTCCCCGAGCGCATCGACACCGGCCGCCAACGCCAGATGGCCGAGCTCGCGGTGGCGGTGAAGGGCATCACCCTCGACGAGGCCTACGCCGAGATGGCCGCGACCATCGCCGCCGGTCGTCTGGGGCGGCCCGAGGAGGTGGGCGACGCCTGCGCCTTCCTGTGCGCGGCGCAGAGCGGGTACGTGTCCGGCCAGAGCCTGCACCTCGACGGTGGGTCCTACGAGGGGTTGTTCTGATGGCGGACTTCGACGGCGACGTCGAGGTGGACGTCCTCGTCGTGGGGGCCGGTCCGGTGGGGCTCACCGCGGCGCTGCTCCTCGAGCGCCTCGGTCTCTCCGTGGCGGTCGTCGAGCGGCGGGACGGCCCCTCACGGGCGCCCGCGGCCCACGCCGTCAACGCCCGCACCTTCGAGATCTGGCGTCAGATCGGCTTGGACGTCGACGCCATCCGGGCCGAGGCGCAGGACCCCGCCGACGCCGGGATGGTGCACTGGGTCCGCAAGCTGGGCGGCGAGGTCATCGCCAGCCTCCCCTACGAGCGCCAGGGCGACGAGCAGCTCGCGGTGACGCCGACACCGCTGCGCAACCTGTCGCAGCACCGCCTCGAGCCGATGCTCGTCGAGGCGCTGGCGGCGGCCGGCGTCCCGGTCCACTACGGCCACCAGTGGGAGTCGGCCGACCTCGACCGGGCGGCGACGACCGAGGGCGTCACGTCCTCGGTGGCGGGCCCGAGCGGGACCGCCACGGTGGCCAGCCGGTGGCTTCTGGCCTGCGACGGCGCGTCGAGTCCCGTCCGCCGCCGGCTCGGCATCGTCCCGGAGGGCCCGCACCGCATCCAGAGCTTCGTGATGGTGCACGTTGCGGCGGACCTGCGCCCCCTCGTCGGCGACGAGCCCGGCGTCCTCTTCTGGATCTGCGACGCGGCCACCGGCGGTACCTTCGTCTCCCACGGCGTCGACCGTGAGTGGGTGTACATGCATGCCTACGACCCCGACACCGAAAGCGCCGAGTCCTACACCCCCGAGCGGTGCGAAGCGCTGGTGCGGGCCGCGCTCGAGGACCCCGCTGTGCCCTTCGAGGTGGTCACGGTGGCGACGTGGACCATGACCGCACAGGTCGCTCCCCGCTTCCGTGACGGCCGGGTGCTCTTGGTCGGCGACGCCGCCCACCGGTTCCCGCCCACCGGTGGTCTCGGCCTGAACACCGGCGTGGCCGACGCCCACAACCTGGCGTGGAAGCTGGCCGCGGTCGAGCGCGGGACGGCCGACGCCGGGCTGCTCGACTCGTACGAGCGGGAGCGTCGCCCCGTGGCCCAGCGCAACGCCGCGGTCAGCCTCGAAAACGCCTTGAAGATCATCGAGGTGCCCATCGCGCTGGGTGCCGACCCAGACCCGGTGGTGTTCCAGGCCAACATCGACGCCACACTCGCCGACCCCGAGGGACGGGCGCGGGTGGTGGCCGCCATCGAGCGCCAGGCCCCGCACTTCGACCTGATCGGCCTCCAGCTCGGCTACGCCTACGACCTCGACGGAGGGGCCGGCGCGGTGGGGGCGCCAGGGACGGCCG
>CAYYDZ010000056.1:5790-10371 GCA_964470715.1 uncultured Microthrixaceae bacterium
CCGTCGTCGCGGCCGGGCGGGCGCCTCCCGCACGGGTGGGTGCGCCGTGCCGGCACCACCTGCTCGACGCTGGACCTGATCCCCCTCGACCATCCGGTGCTGATCGCCGGCCCCACCTGCACCGCCGTCGACGCGGATCTGCGCATGGGCGTGGACATCGACGACCCCGACGGCTGGTGGTCGACCACTCTGGGCCTCCCCGACGACGGCGCCCTGCTCGTCCGCCCCGACCAGCACATCGCCGCCCGGTGGACCTCGACCCCCGCGGCCGCCGAGGTCGAGCGGGCGAGGCGGGCGACGTAGCGCTCGCCAAGGGGCCCACTCCGAACGACGTCGGCGGCCGAGGGGTCGCGGTGGCACAGGGTGGCAGGTGGCACGGGTGTCGGGTGCGGTGACCGCCGCGGCTGCTTCCGGGTCCTGATCACGGCCGAGCCACCCAGATCACCGCCTCCTGACCGTCCGGCAGGCGAACCGAGCTCTGGCGCACGAAGCCGGCGTCGGCTGCCGCTGCCGCTGCCGTCGCCGACGGCACGCTGTTCCCGTAAGGCGACTCGAAGACGGGCCCGGTCACGACCGCGTTGACCCCCGCGGCCCGCATCGAGCGGAGATGGGCGGCGAGGGGGATCTCGTCGTAGAGACCGGGCTGGGGTACGACGCGCAACGAGGTCGCGGGGAGACCGTTGCGGACTTCGCCGAGCAACACGGTGTTGGTGTTGAACATCGCGCCTTGGAAGGTGAACACGACGTCCGGCAACTGGTCCGGAACGGCCTCGTCCAAGCGCCGCGCGAGCTCTTCTCCTGCCGGCAGCCAGCCGTTGTGGAGGGGTGGCACTCGATCGACCCTCGGCCCAAGGGGGTAGTCGGAGTAGTAGATGTAGGCGACGATCAACGGCCGACCATCGGTTACGGGAAGGCCGCCCCAATCGGAGGACCACGCCAGGCGCGGCTCGGCCAGCCGAGGGAACGCCCCGGACTTCATCGCCACGTTTCCCGCACAGACGACGAGCATCGCGACGACGAGCCCGTTCCGGAAGGTCGAGGCCGGGATGCGGGCGACGAGTGCAACGACGAGAACCACGATGAGCGGGATCAGGGGCAGCACGAACGCCGAACCTGTGTTCCGCGAGGTCAAGAGCGCAAGGAAACCCACCGCAAGGGGAACGGCGACGAGCGCCGCATCTGACCGCCAGGCGCGGCCGAAGGCGTCGCCGGTACGTCGGACGCTGTGCCAGCCGACCACCGCCCCCAAGACGAGCAGCGCGGCGAGGGGAACGTAGAACCCGAACGAGACGACATTCACCAGGTCCGAGAACCAGAACTGGAAGGAGACGATCGAGGTCGCGCCGAAGGTGTAGCTCTCGGGGCCGTACCCGAACCCGGTCAGGTAGTCGAGTACCCGGTGCCAACTGAAGAGGTACCAACTGCCGGCCACGACCAGGGCCACGACCAAGGAGAGGACGAGGTCGCTCCAGGCCCGTCGCCTCTGCGCACCGGACGCCCGCGCGCACGCGAGCGCGGCGGCGAGCACGAGGCCCGGCGCGAACGCCACCATGATCGTCCGAGACAACACGGTCAGTCCCAGACCCACACCGAAGGCGATCGACCACGTCCGGTGCTGGAATCTCTCGGACCGGACCAACGCGAGCACGGAGAACGCGAACAGCGCGGTGCTCGGGACGGCGAAGTGGTAATGGCGGCTGTAGTCGGTGATCGCAGGGGCAGTCGCCACGAGCACCGCGGCGAACGCCGACCACCAGGGTGGCGAGAAGCGGCGGGCGAGGCCGTAGATCACGAACACCAGGAGGGCGAAGAAGCCAAGGTTGGGCAGGTAGGAGAAGCCCATCCCGCGGCCGCCCAGCACCTGGAACGGGACGGTCACCATCGGCAGCAGCGGCCCGTTCGTGCCGCCCTTCCAGATCTCGACGGTTGCGCGCGCCACGCCCGACAGCGGACCCACCGGCGCGCTCCGGAACGCGCTGGCGAGGTAGCCGGCCTCGTCGATGTCGACCGGCCCGCCCAAGCGCACCGCCTGGTACCAGATGACATCGCCGACCACGAGCAGAGCCGTGACCGCGAGCACGAGGCGCCAGGGCCATGGAGTGTCCGTCCGGCCGAGCTCTCGCGCCACCGTCGCCTTCATGGCGCCGTCCGACCAGGGGCGGGGGTACCCGGACTCGCGGGGCTCAGACCGTGTCCGATGTCGATGCCCTCGTCGGCGTGATCGGTCGAGGCCTTCGGCGCGAGGCGCGGGGCGAGGAGGCCACCGGCTCGTGCAGCGGCGACGACGGCGAGGACGACATCGACGAGGACGGCCATGCGCACGAAGATGATGGTCCGGTAGGCCGTCGACGGCAGGTAGCGGGCGGGGGGGTCGGGGCGCACCGCGAAGGTGAGGGTCAAGAACACGAGGTAGGCCGCAGTGAGGGCGAGCAGGCCGAGGAGCCCAGGCTGATCGAGGGGGGTCCTCGTGAGACGGCTGAGCACCACGATAGCGACCACGACGAGCACGCCCAGGCCCACGAGGGGGCCCAGATCGGACGCAAGTCGGGGGACGCTGACGATGAGGCGTCGGTGGACCTCGTTGTCGGGCGACAGCACCCCAGTGAGTTGTGACCAGTCGCCGGTGTAGTCGCTCTTCGGGCGCACGACTGCTGCCCACCCGACGAGCGCGGCGAACACGGCGAACACCGCCGGCCCAGCCCGCCGCCAGTGGTGACGGGCGCGCAGGAGGACGAGGGCCAGGAGCAGCAACGCCGCGACCTGCCCTTCTGTCTTGGTGAGCGCGGCGGCGCACACGAAGAGGGCGCCGGTCACGGCGGTGCGCCGCTCGGTGTCGGCGGCGAGGAGTAGGACGGCACCGGTGACCATGATCGCCGCCCACGTGAGGTCGAGGAGGCCCACGAGGCCGACTGACGCGTTGGCTCCCCAGCCGGCGGCGACGACGCCCACCGCGACGACCAGCGCGACCCGGTCGTGGACCCGCAGCGTCTGGACCACGAAGAACGCGAGGGCGGCGATCGCGGCCGCCGTGAACACCTGGCTGATGCCGAGGGCCTGGACCAGATCTCGCGTGCCACGGAGGTGCCAGACCGAGGCGATGACCGACGAGACGAGCGGGGGGTGTGCGGGGGCGGTGAATCCGTAGGCCGGGTTCCCCATCGCCTCGCGGGCCAATTCCCCGCCGGCGTGGTACCACGTGGCGTGCATCCACCAGATGGTGCGGGCGTCGTGGGTGGTGGGCGGCAGATCGACCAGCATGGGCGGCACGAGCGCAACGGCCAGCGCCGCGCCCAACACGGGCAGCGGGGGCTCGTCGGCGCGGGTCAGCAGCGGTCCCAGGCGCCGTTGCTGCCACGCCAGGAGCCAGCCGAGCGCACCGAGACCGAGGAGCCAGGGCACCATTCCGGTACGCGTCAAGAGGCTGGCCACGACGGCGGTCGCGCACACGAGTGCGCCGACGGTCGGTGTGAGTGCGAGCGCCCAGGTCTTCGACCTCGCCACCACCATCGAGGGTGCGAGGCCGAGCCCACCCGCCAAGGCGCCGAGGAGCACCACCGACTTGAGGGTCAGGATCACTGCCGGGTCAGCTCCATCCGATAGGTGGCGCAGTTCCCCGGCTCGGCCGAGAACACGATGTCGACGAGGTAGTCGGCCTGCTCGGGGTCCACCACCGGCGTCAACCGGGGAAACGCCATCTCGGTCGCGCTCGCGACCCAGAAGAAGTCCCGGTCCTCCACGGGGCCCGGCTGCGGGTAGATCCGCGATCCCGACGGGATCTCGTCCAACCAGGCGGCCATGCAGGCGAGTTGCCGCTCGACCTGCGGATTGGTCGTCGGTCGCAGCGACCAGACCCGCTGCGCGCCCGTCAGGGCGGCCGCCCCCACCACCAGGACGCCCGCCGCCGCCATGGCCCGAAACGCGGTTGCGACCCCACCGGGACCCGTCGAAGGGGGCCGGGGCTCGGAACGCTCGACCTCGTCGTGATCGCCGGGAGCCCGGCCCCGCTCCAACACCGCCACTACCGCCAGGGCCACCAGGCCGCCGCCGAGGCCGGCAAGCAGCACCGACCGGTCGAAGTCCGGCGATGTCGGCTGATCGTCGAGCACAGGCTCCACCGTCACCCGCGCGCCGCCGGGAACGACCCGGTTGGTCCGACGCACCAACTCGCCGGTGACCGCCAACGCCCGCCCCCACGCCTCGACCGCCGAATCGCCCATCGCGGTGACGCGCAACTCGCCCGTGACGGGGTCGCCCTCCACCTCGTACCGCGCGGGCGACGAGTGGTCGAGGACACGCTCGAAACCAGGCTTGTCCGCCACCTCGACGCGCTCTCGCAGCACCCCCTCCCTCGACGGGTCCTCGAGGTACTGCGATGCATGACTGAACCAGCCGGCGCTCAGCGTGACCACACCGGACGACTCGAAGGTCTTCGCCGTCGAGAACAGGACCACGACCACGACGACCACCGGCGTGACGAGGCACATCACCACCAGGCGCCCATGGCGGGTGATGGCTCGCCCGCCGCGACGAAGCAGGGGGACGAAACCATCGGGCCGCACACGCCGACCGTAGTTCTCCGCC
>CAYYDZ010000056.1:10471-13115 GCA_964470715.1 uncultured Microthrixaceae bacterium
GGCGGCTGCGGCTGCCCTAGTGTCGGGCCGTGTCGCCGCCGGAGGTTCAGGGTTACTCCGAGCTCCACCAACTGGCGCGTGGCGGCTTCGGCGTCATCTACCGAGCCCATCAGGACCGGCTCGACCGGGTGGTCGCCCTCAAGGTCCTGGCCGTCGGCGACCTCACCGAGCGCGACCTCGCGCGCTTCGACCGTGAGTGCCGGGCCACGGCGGCGCTGTCGTGGCACCCGAACGTGGTCGCGGTGCTCGACTCGGGCGTCACCGACGACGGCCACCCGTACCTCGCCATGGAGTTCCTCGAGGCCGGCTCGCTGGCGGACCGCCTCCGCACCGGGCCGCTCCCGTGGGCCGAGGTGGTCGATACCGGCATCCAGGTCGCCGGGGCCCTCGGCGCCGCGCATGCTGCCGGGACCCTGCACCGCGACCTCAAGCCCGAGAACCTCCTGTACGGCCCCTTCGGTGAGGTGCGCCTGGGCGACTTCGGCATCGCCGCGGTGGAGGGCAAGGGCGGCACCACCACCGGCCTTGCGACCTACACCGTTGCTCATGTGGCCCCTGAGATCCTCCAGGGCCACCACCCCGACGAGCGCTCGGACGTGTACGGACTGGCGTCGACCCTCCACACCCTGCTGACCGGGGCGGCACCTTACGCCGGGGGAGAGGGCGAGCCGATCGCCGCGGTCATCACCCGGGTGCTCCAACTGCCGCCGCCCCGGGTCGAGGGCGTGCCCGAGGCGCTGGCCGATCTGTTGCTGCAGACGTTGGCCAAGGACCCCGACGAGCGTCCGCAGACCGCCGCTTCCTTCGGGGAGCGCCTCCAGGTGGTCCAGGCCGGCGTCGGCCTGCCGGTCACGCCGCTGCGCCTCGCGCCCGTCCAACCGGGCCGGCCGACGGGAGCCGCCACCGCGGACCCGACGCCGACGACCTTCGTGTCGCCGCGCACCGCCGCGCTGGACCCCGACACGCCGACTCGACCTCAGGGCGAGCCCACCGTGGTCACCGGCGGGGCCGCGGTGGCGACGACGCCCGACCCGCCGCTCTACCCTTCGCCCCCGGTCGGCCTTGGGGCCCGCTCGACCGGGGAGGCCTCGCCGCCGACGATCCCGACACCGGTGGTGGCGGCCAGCCCGTTGCCCGACCCACCGCCTGGGGGCCCGCCGTCCGCTGATCCGCCCCCCGCCGCACCGATCACCCCGCCGGCGCCGCCGGCCGCTCCCCGTACCCCGGGCGCCCGCCGCGGGCGAGGAGTGCTGGCAGCGGTCCTGCTGGGGCTCGTCGCCCTCGCCCTCGTGGCTGTGGTCGTCGGCCTGGTGACCCGGGACGGCGGCGACGACGGCGGGGCTGAGGGCGCCGGCCTTGCGCCCGTCGCGACGGAGATCGGGGTCGACCCGAACCCCACCGGCATCGCCGCCGACGACACCGCGGTGTGGGTGGCACACTCCGCCACGGACGGCACCGTGAGCCGCCTCGATCCTGAGAGCGACACGGTGGCGGCCACCGTCAGCACCAGCACCGAACCCCGCGGCGTCGCCGTCGGTGCCGGCGCGGTCTGGGTGGCGGGCGTCACCGATGGGAGTCTGCTGCGCATCGACCCCGCCACCGATGGCGTGGTCGCGACCGTCGACATCGGTGGCGTGCCGCGCAACGTCGCGGCGACCGACGAGGCCGTCTGGGTCACCGACAACAGCGGCGGTCGGGTCGTGCGGGTCGACCCGGCCACCAACACCGTCGTCGCCGAGGTGGCAGTTGGGGTCGAGCCCTTCAAGGTGGCGGCCACGGACGACATGGTGTGGGTCACCAACAACGCCGACGACACCGTCACCCGCATCGATCCGGCGACGAACGAGGTGGTCGCGACCGTGGCCGTCGGCCGCGCCCCCCAGGTGGTGCTGATCGCCGACGGCTCGGTGTGGGTGAGCAACGTGGACGATGGCACGGTCTCACGCGTCGACCCCGGCACGAACCAGGTCGTGTCCACCACCACCATCGGGGCCGAAGCGTCGGGCCTGGCCTTCGAAGCGGGCGCGCTGTGGGTGGCGGTGACCGGAGAGGGCACCGTGGTGGCGCTGGATCCCGACCGCGAGGAGGTCGTCGCCACCGTCGCCACCGGCGACCGCCCCACCGGGATGACCTCGGGGGCGGGGGCGATCTGGGTCACCAACACCTCGAGCGGCACGGTCACCCGCATCGACCCGAACGGCTGATCCGGCTCGACAGGAGGGCGCGCCGGGCCCACCATCGGCATGGCTCCGGTTGCGCCGGCGTGGTCAGAGAACTTACGATGCGGCCCACATCGTTATGGGGGACAACGTGGTGGTCATGCGGCGGGGGCGTCCCCGGAGCGCGCAGCTCGACGCGGCGATCGTCGACGCCACCCTCGCGCTCCTCGCCGTGCGCGGGTACAACGGCTTGACCCTCTCGGGCGTGGCCGACCAGGCGGGCACCACGACGGCTGCCATCTACCGGCGCTGGTCCTCGAAGGCCGACCTCGTGCTCGAGGCGGTGTTCCGCACCCAGGGCGACGATGTCGTGGCCGACACCGGTGACCTCGATGCCGACATCCGCACCATGGTGCGCTGGAGCCTGGAGAAGTTCGCCAGCCCCGAGGGCCGCGCCGCGCTCGGTGGCCTGCTCGGCGAACCCG
>CAYYDZ010000056.1:13215-16400 GCA_964470715.1 uncultured Microthrixaceae bacterium
CTGATCGTGCGCCGGCGGCTGGTCGGCCTGCTGGCCGCCCGCCTCCGCTTCGAGGACTTCGTGCGCCGCCACCCCGAGGCGCTCGAGGTCGAGCTCGAGCCGCCCGTCATCGTCGTGGGCCTGCCCCGCTCGGGCACGACGCACCTCGTGAACGTCCTCGCCTCCGACACCCGGTTCCGCTCGATGCCGTGGTGGGAGGTGGCCGAGCCCATCCCCGTGCTGGGCGACGGCCCGGGGCGAGACGGCATCGACCCCCGCTACCAGCGCTGCCTCGCGGACCACGAGGCGGCGAACGCAGTGGCCCCCCTCACCGCCCTGATGCACGACCGCCCGCCGTGGTCCATCGAGGAGGAGTGCGAGCTGCTGGACCTCGACCTCTGCACCTACGTGCTCGAGTGGCACGCCCGGGTGCCGGCGTGGCGGGACCACCAGGAGACGCTGGACCACGATGCCCACTACGCCTTCCTGCGCCGCGAGCTCCAGGTCCTCAGCTACCTGCGCGGCCCGAACCGCTGGGTCCTCAAGTGCCCGCAGCACCTCGAACGCCTCGGCCCGCTGCTGCGGACCTTCCCCGACGCCTCCATCGCCTTCACCCTGCGCGACCCGGTGGCGGTGCTCCAGTCGGCCATCACCATGCTCGCCTACGGCGACCGCAGTCGACGCGTGGCCATCGATGCCGACCAGTTGGCCGCGTACTGGGTGGACCGGATCGAGTCGCTGCTGCGGGCGGCGGTGCGCGACGCCCACCTCATCCCCGGTGCGCAGCGGGTCGACGTCGAGTTCCGCGAGTTCATGGCCGACGACCTGGCCATGGCCACGCGCATCCTCGAGGTGGCCGGGATGGGCGTGACCGACGAGGCCCGAGCGCAGCTCGCCGCCTACGTGGGCGGCAACCCGCGGGGCAAGGGCGGCCGCGTCGTCTACGACCTGCGCGCCGACTTCCACCTCGACCCCGCCGACCTCTACGACCGCTACGCCTTCTACTTCGAGGCCTTCCCCCAGATCACCCCGGAGGTGCGCTGATGCCCGGCATCCACCGCGAACGGCCTGGCGCCGACGCCATCGCCCCCGCCACCGACGCGCCCGCGATCGACGTGGGCGACGGCGTGTGGCTCTCACCCGGTCTCTCCAACAGCTACCTGATCACCACCTCGGACGGCCGGGTGGTGGTCAACAGCGGCATGGGCTTCGAGGGGCCGCTGCACCGGGCCAAGTACGACGTCGTCGACGGCTCCCCCATCCGGGCGGTGATCCTCACCCAGGGCCACTACGACCACGTCGGCGGCCTGCCTGTCATGGTCGATGAGGGCACCGACCTCATCGCGCAGGCCAACCACGGGGTCTGGCGCCACGACAACCAGCGCCTCGAGGCCTTCCGCTCGCGCAACTCGGCCTTCGCCTGGATCGACGCCATCCTCGCCGCCATGGAGCACACCCGGTCCCTCGGGGTGGAGGCGGCACCGGCCGAGATCCCCGAGCCGACCGTCCTCGTGGGCGAGCGCCTCGAGCTGACCGTGGGCGACCGGGACCTCGTCCTCATCGCCACCCCGGGGGGCGAGACCTTCGACTCGCTGGTGATCTGGCTGCCCCAGACCGCCACCCTGCTCTCGGGCAACCTCACCGGGCCGCTCTTCGGCCACGTGCCGAACCTCGTCACCATCCGGGGCGACCGCTACCGCGACGCCCTCACCTACATCGACTCGCTCGACGTGGTGAAAGAGCTGCGCCCCGATCGCCTGCTCACCGGCCACTTCGACCCCATCGAAGGCGCCGATCGCATCGCCGAGGAGGTCGAGGCGATGCAGGAGGCCATGCGCTGGGTGCACGACCGCACCGTCGACGGCATGAACGCCGGTGACGACGTGTGGGAGCTGATGCGCACGGTCCGCGTGCCCGACCACCTGGACGTGGGTGAGGGCTACGGCAAGACGCCCTGGAACGTGCGGGCCATCTGGGAGAACTACGCCGGGTGGTTCCACCACCGCTCCACCACCGAGCTCTACGGGGTGGCGCCGCTGGCGGTCGCCCCGGACCTGGTGGCGGCGGCCGGCGCCGACCCCCTCGTGGCGGCGGCGCAGGCCCACCTCGACGGAGGGCGGCCGGTCGAGGCCCTCCAGCTCACCGACGTCGTGCTGGCTGTCGATCGGCGGCACGCCGGCGCCCGGGCCGTGGCCCTCGCCGCCCACGAGGCCCTGCTGGCCGACACGTCCAACTTCTGGGAGAGCGCCTGGTTGCGCCGCTCGATCGAGAAGCTGGCCCGCTGATGAGCGGCGCGGTCAGCTTCGACTTCACCGCTGCCCGGGTGCTGGTCACCGGGGGGACCAGCGGCATCGGCCACGCCGTCGCCACCGCCTTCGCCGATGCAGGCGCCGAGGTCATCGTCACCGGCACGCGCGCTGATGTCGGCGAGTACGACGTCGACCTGGGTCGCTTCTCGTTCCGGCAGCTCGACGTGGCGGACTCGGACTCGATCGACGCGCTGGTCGGCTCCCTGACCGGGGCCGGTGACGCCCTGGACGTGCTGGTCAACAACGCCGGCGCCAACCTGCCAGGGGGCAGGGACGAGTGGACGGCCGAAGGCTTCGCCGCCGCCATCGAGCTCAACCTCGTCGGCCCCCAGCGCCTCACCACGGGGCTGCGGAAGCTGCTCTTCGCCAGCGAGCACCCGGGTGGCGCCAGCGTGGTGAACCTGGCCTCGATGACGGCGTTCCGCTCGACCGACATCGTCCCGGGGTATGGCGCCGCCAAGGCCGCCATCGTCACGTTGACCGCCAACCTCGCGCGGCGCTGGGCCACCCGCGGGGTGCGGGTGAACGCGGTCGCCCCCGGCCTCATCGACACCCCGATGACGGCGCCGATGGCGGCGTTCCCCGAGATCATGGACGCCGAACTGGCCCGCATCCCCATGGGGCGCACCGGCCGGCCCGAGGAGATCGCCGCCGCCGTCCTCTTCCTGTCCAGCGCGGCGGCGGGCTACGTCACCGGCACCACCCTCGCCGTCGACGGCGGGTACCTGGCGAGCTGAGGGAGACCACGATGCAGCAGGTTCGAGTGCACGGTCCCGGCGACGTCCGCGTCGACGACGTCCCCCACCCCGACCCCGGTCCCGGCGACGCGCTCGTGCGGGTGGCCGCCTGCGGCATCTGCGGGAGCGACCTCACCTACATCAAGCTCGGCGGCATGGC
>CAYYDZ010000057.1:0-16243 GCA_964470715.1 uncultured Microthrixaceae bacterium
AGCGAGTGCAGCTCGGCCACCACCTCGACCGACCGGTCCTGGAGGCGGCGCTGGTCCACGGGGTCGGCGTCGAACAGCCAGTTGTCGCCGAAGGGGTAGGGCATGACGTCGGGCGGGACGACGCCGTCGACCCGGGCCATGACGATGAAGGGCGAGCCGACCGGCTCGGGGTCGGGCTCGAACCAGAGGTTGCGGGGCACGGGGACGCTGGTGCGCTCGCCCACGAGGTTCATCACCCGGTGCTGCAGCTCGAGGTCGTAGGTGGGGAAGACGGGGACGGCGCTGGCCTCGGGCTCGAGGCGGGCGACGCACCGCTCGTGGTGCTCGCCGTCGGCGTCGGTCCACTCGGCGTCGAACAGGAGGGTCTCGCTCGACATGCCGTTGGTGGAGGGTGCGGCGAGGTCGCTGACCACCCCGTGGGTGGCGCCGGGGCGGGCCGCCAACCAGGCGCTGAGGCGCTCGGTCAGCTCGTCGTGGCTGCGGGTGGAGGTCTGGGGGCGGTCGGTCGACGGTGGCCCCCCGGCGGCGTCGGTGTCGCTCATAGGCCGACCAGTGTGGCAGCCCCGTCGGTCCGGGGCGTTCGAGTGGTTCCGCGCGGCCGTGGGCCGACGCCTTGAACCGCGCCGCCGCCGGTCCGATGGGGAGGGCAAGCCTCGTGAGAGGTGAGAGGGGGGCACCGTGACCGATCCACACGAACCTGCTGATCGACCAGTGGACCAGCGCTGTCGGGTGCTGCTGCGGCTCGCCATGGTCGAGGGCCAGCGGGGCCACCGCGGCGCGGCGCGTGACCTGCTCGCCGCCGCTGAGTGCGAGGCCCGGCGCAGCGATCGACCCGACCTGCTGGCCGAGGTGCGCCGTGCCTGCGTCCGCGCCAGCCAGACCCCGGTGCGCGCCTGACCACGAGAAGGGCCCTCGGGCGGCTCGACTGAACGGCGCCGGTACGGCGGGACCACGCCGCTACCGTTCGGGGCGTGAGCGGCGGTGACCGGGACGGGCCGGACCAGGGCGAGGAGCGCCTGAAGGTCGGCCACGCCAAGGACGTGGCCGCCGGGCCCGGCGGCGTGGTGGCGGGGACGCGCATGGCGGTGGCCCAGATGGGGGTGCGGCGAGGGACCAGGGCCCTCCTGAAGGTCAACCAGGCCGACGGCTTCGACTGCCCGGGCTGCGCCTGGCCGGAGGACGCCCCCGGGGGGCGTTCGCACGCCGAGTTCTGCGAGAACGGCATGAAGGCGGTCGCCGAGGAGGCCACCACCCGCCGCATCGATCGCGCCTTCTTCGCCGCCCACAGCGTCGCCGACCTCGCCGGGCGCAGCGACCACTGGCTGGGCAGCCGGGGCCGCCTCACCGAGCCGATGGTCAAGCGGCCCGGCGCCGACCACTACGAGCCCATCGGGTGGGAGGCCGCGTTCACGCTCCTGGCCGACGAGCTCGACCGGCTGGCCAACCCCGACCGGGCCGTCTTCTACACCTCCGGCCGCACCAGCAACGAGGCCGCCTTCGCCTACCAGCTGTTCGTGCGCCAGTTCGGCACCAACAACCTGCCCGACTGCTCCAACCTGTGCCACGAGTCGAGCGGTGTGGCCCTCACCGAGACCATCGGGGTCGGCAAGGGCAGCGTCACCCTCGACGACCTCGCCCACACCGACCTGATCTTCGTGGTGGGCCAGAACCCCGGCACCAACCACCCGCGCATGCTCACCGCCCTCGAACGGGCCAAGGACAACGGCGCCAAGGTGATCGCGGTCAACCCGCTGCCCGAGGCGGGTCTCCTGCGCTTCAAGAACCCGCAGCGGCCGACCCGGATGCTCGGCCGGGGCACGGCGCTGGCCGACTTGTTCCTCCAGATCCGGGTGAACGGCGACCTCGCCCTGTTCCAGGCCCTGAACCGCCTGCTGCTCGAGCGGGCCGAGACCGATCCGACGGCGATCGACCGCGCCTTCCTCGACGAGCACTGCGACGGCCTCGACGCCCTCGCCGAGCACCTCGCCGGCCTGGACCCGGACGACATCGCCCGCGCCACGGGCCTCGCCCGCGCCCAGATCGACGAGGCGCTGGCCATGGTGCTCGCCGCCGACCGCATCATCGTCTGCTGGGCCATGGGCCTCACCCAGCACCGCAACTCGGTGCCCACCATCCGGGAGATCGTCAACTTCTGCCTCCTGCGCGGCAACGTGGGCCGCCCCGGTGCCGGCCTGTGCCCCGTTCGGGGCCACAGCAACGTGCAGGGCGACCGCACCATGGGCATCTACGAGAAGCCGAAGGCGCCCTTCCTCGACGCCCTGCGTGACGAGTTCGGCTTCGAGCCGCCCCGCGACCCCGGCTACGACGTGGTGGACGCCATCCGGGCCATGCGAGACGGCGAGGTCGACCTCTTCTTCGGCCTCGGCGGCAACTTCGTGGCGGCGGCGCCCGACACGGCCGTCACGAGCGCGGCCATGGCCCGGTGCCGGCTCACCGCCCAGGTCTCCACCAAGCTCAACCGCTCCCACACCGTCGTGGGCGACACCGCGCTGATCCTGCCCTGCCTCGGCCGCACCGAGCGTGACGTCCAGGCCGGCGGCGAGCAGTACGTCACCGTCGAGGACTCCATGGGCATGGTGCACGCCAGCCGCGGTCGCCTCGACCCCGCCTCGCCTGATCTGCGCAGCGAGGTGGCGATCGTGGCCGGTCTCGCCGCCGCCACCCTCGGCGAGCGCAGCGACGTGGACTGGGCGGGCTTCGCCTCGGACTACGGGCACATCCGCGATCACATCGAGGCCGTGGTCCCGGACTTCGATCGCTTCAACGAGCGCTCGGCCACCCTCGAGGGCTTCGCCCTGCCCCACCCGGTCCGTGACACCCGCTCGTTCCCCACCGCTTCCGGCAAGGGTCGCCTCACCGTCAACCCCCTCGACGTGCTCGAGGTGCCCGACGGGCACCTCCTGTTGCAGACCCTCCGCTCCCACGACCAGTTCAACACCACCATCTACGGCCTCGACGACCGCTACCGGGGCATCCACCAGGGTCGGCGGGTGGTCTTCGCCCACGCCGACGACCTCTCGGCCCTCGGCCTCGTCGACGGCCAGAGCGTCGACCTCGTGGGCGAGCCCGACACCCCGGGCGCCGCGCCCCGCATCGCGGAGGCCTTCCGCGTCGTCGCCTACGACGTGGCCCTCGGCACCTGCGCGGCGTACTTCCCCGAGGCGAACGTCCTCGTCCCCCTCGACAGCACGGCCGAGGCCAGCAACACCCCCACCTCAAAGTCGGTCGTCGTGCGCCTCGTGGAGCGGGTGGGTCCGCCACCGAACCCCGTCGGCATGTGAAGCTTGGCGAGCATGGGCTCCGCCGACCGGCATCGCGGCGACCGCAGGTACCTCGATGCGGGCGACACCGAGGACGACCTCGACGACGAGGACGCACAGTCGGGTCTCGGCCGGGGCCTGACCTCGATCCTCGCCGACCCCACCGAGCCTCCGTCCCGCGCCGCCGGCGGCGGGTTGTCCTCGCTGTTCGGCGCCCCGGCGGCGACACCGACCTCGTCGACGCCTGCGTCGCCGCCGACGCCCACGGAGGCGGCTCGCCTGCCTCGGCACACCCCCGACGTGCCGGCGCTGCCGGCGCTGCCCCTGGCGCCGTCTGAGCCCCGGCGCCGCGGGGTGGTCCACCCCGACAGGGGGCCGCAGCACGAGGTCGTCGAGTCCCGGCTGCGGGCGCTCGTGGCCAGCCTCGACCTCGATGTCGCCGTGCACCTGCGCCCCGGCCCGGGTGGCGGCCGCCTCATCGTGGTGCGGCCGGTCGTCGGTCGCGTGCCGCGACCCGAGATGGACGAGCTCTGCCGGTCCATCCGCACGTTCGTGGCCGACGGTGCACTGACCACCGACGACTTCGAGGCCGCCGGCCACCACTGCGTGGCCTTCGGCCCTCGGCCGCTCACCTCCGCGGGCATCTACGTGCTCGGCCGCCGCGACGTCGGCCTCGCCATGGACGAACGCTGGGCCGTGCACCAGCGCCTCGCCCCCACCGCCCTCCCCGCCTGACGACGTCCGCCGACCGAGCCCCGACCACCGCCCGAGGGGGCGCAGTGCGGTGCGCTTCGACGTGGTCGACGGGGTCACCGGACTCGGTCGCCGTCGACGCGCGGAACCGGCGGTCGGGCACGTTGACCTGCGATGGTCGCTCCGTCAACCGTGTGGCCGGGGCGCGCCGACCCGGTCGCGCCTCTAACCTCTGCTGGGTGACGTTCCGCCCCGCGTCGATCCAAGGCGCCGTCCGCGAAGCGGGTGGTGCCATCGACTACCGGCTGGCCCGCCACGCCCTGGTGAGCGAGTTCAAGAAGGGCCGCCTCGCCGAGCACGAGGTGTGCGACGCACACCCCGAGCTGGTGCGCGCCGCCCGCGAGCTGGGCGACCCGACGTCGATGACCTGCCCCATCTGCGAGGAGACCCAGGTGGTGCTGGTCTCCTACGTCTTCGGCCCCCGCCTGCCGGCGCACGGCCGCTGCGTCAGCCAGAAGGGTGAGCTGGCCAAGCTGGCCAAGCGCAAGGGCGATCTCACCTGCTATGTCGTCGAGGTCTGCCCCAACTGCTCCTGGAACCACCTCGCCCGCACGTTCCCTCTTTGAGCCTTCCGTCGTCGGGCCGGCTTCGTCCCCCCGGTGCCCCGGCCCGTTGCGCTCCGCCCCGGGGAGTTTCGCCTCATCGGGAACTGGGTGCGCCCCCGCGACGTGGAAGGAGGGCATGCCTGCATTACGATTCTGTGACGTCGCGCGGGTCCGACCCGGCACACCCCACCCCTCAGCCGTGAGCCTTCGATGAGCGAACCCTCCAACGCGGTGCAGGACGTCCCCGACGGGATGCGCCTCAACCGACGCGGCAAGCTGAAGAAGCTGCGCAAGCGCAGCATCATCTGGCGCTGGCGGCGAGTGTTCTACCTGGCCCTGCTCCTCGTCGTGGCGGGCTCGGCCGGCGCGTTCTGGGTGCTGTCCCAGGTGAAGCTCCCGGCGGCCAACGACCAGCTCCGCCAGACCACCTTCGTCTGCTTCGCCCAGACCACCGAGAGCTGCGGCCCCGAGAACGCCGACTTCAAGCTGAAGGGCGACGAGGACCGGGTGAACATCGCCTATGAGGACCTGCCCGACGTCGTCATCGAGGCCGTGATCTCCGCCGAGGACCGGGACTTCTTCCAGCACGGAGGCATCGACCCGGTCGGCATCGCCCGCGCGGTGATGGCCAACGCCAACGAGGAGGAGATCACCCAGGGCGGATCGACCATCACGCAGCAATACGTGAAGAACGTCTACCTCACCCGCGAGCGCTCGATCAGCCGCAAGCTGCGCGAGGCCATCCTCGCGGTACGCGTCGACGACGAGCTCTCGAAGGAGGAGATCCTCGAGCGCTACCTGAACACCATCTACTTCGGCCGGGGTGCCTACGGCATCCAAGCCGCGTCGCGGGCCTACTTCCGCCACGACATCCAAGAGCTCGACGGCCTCGACAACACCACGGGCCAGTTCTCCCCCGTCGAGCTGGCCCAGGTGGCCTACCTCGCCGGCCTGATCCGAGCGCCGGAGAGCGCCGACGCCCAGCGCAACCCCGAGGTGGCCACCCGGCGGCGCAACTCGGTGCTCAACGCCATGTTGGAGGAGGGCTACATCACCCTCGAGGAGTCGCGGGCGGCCAAGCAGGAGGGCTGGGTGGTCGATGACCTCTTCGCCACCGCCAACATCGTGTCCCGCTCGCCCGCCACCACCCTCGGTCTCGTGCGCGACCACGAGCACGGCACCGAGTACTTCGCCGAGTACGTCCGCCAGCAGCTCGTCGAGATGTTCGGCGAGGACCAGGTCTACGGCGGCGGCCTGCGGGTGTACACGACCCTCAGCCTGCCCATCCAACAGGCGGCCTACGACACCGTCACCCAGACCCTGAACGTCCCCGGGGACCCTGCCGCGTCCATCGTGGCCCTCGACGACCGGGGCCGGGTGCGGGCGATGATGGGCGGCACCGACTTCGCCAACCAGTCCGTGAACCTCGCCGTCGGCGTCGACGGCGGCGGCTCGGGGCGCCAGCCGGGCTCGTCGTTCAAGCCCTTCGCCATCGCCACCGCCCTCAAGGAGGGCTATTCGGCCGAGGCCCGCATGACGGTCCCGGGCAGCGCCGCGTTCGACCTCGCCGACTACGACGCCGGCAGCGGCACGTGGCGGGTGTCCGGCGGCGGCGGCAACTACAGCATGATCACGGCGCTGCCCCACTCGTCGAACATGTTCTACGCCACCCTGATGCTCAAGCTCGGGGCGCACAACGTGATCCAGACCGCCGAGCAGATGGGGATCACCGCCGACATGCCCGAGGTGCCCTCCATCGTGCTCGGTGCCGGCGAGGTGTCGCCCATGGACATGGCCTCGGCCTACTCCACCTTCATGAACCACGGCACGCTGTACGGGACGCCGGATCCGACGACGGACAAGATCCAGCCGACGGTCATCACGCGGGTCGAGGACTCGGACGGCAACGTGATCTACCAGGCCCCGGAGGACGGGCAGTCGGTGCTCACCCCCGAGGTCGCCGACATCACCACCACGGCCATGCGGGGCGTGGTCACCAACGGCACCGCCACCCGCGCCCGGCTCGACGGCGTCGACGTCGCGGGCAAGACGGGCACCACCCAGAACAACAAGGACGCCTGGTTCGTGGGCTTCCGCTGCAACTTCGTGGCCTCGGTGTGGATGGGCTACCCGGGCTTCAACGGCGAACCCGTCCTCCCCATGAACAGCGTGCACGGCGAGCGCCAGGAGGGTGGCCGGCTCCCCGCCCAGATGTGGCACGACTTCATGACGCGCGTCGGCGATGAGGGGCTCATCAATCCCAACTGCGAGCTGGCCGACGTCACCGAATTCCCGGACGGCAAGGACTTCAACGACGACGACCTCGCCGGCGGCAGCGGGACGGGGGGTAGCGCCGTCACCTCCGACGTCCCGACCCCGGCCTCGGTCACGGTGGCGCCGGTCGTGCCGCCGACCACGCAGCCGCCGGTGACCGTGACGGTCACGGTTCCACCCACCACGGCCCCTCCTGCCGCTGCCGCAACGGGGGAGGCGGTGGTGGAGCGAAGATCGGGGGCGTCCCCGTGAGCGGGGTCATCCCCGCGCCCGCCCGCTGCGGCTCGTGCGGACGCGACGACGAGGACCTCGCCGCGGTGCATCGTGTCTACGTGACCCCTGAGGCGTGGGACACGCCGGGACGCGCCGACGTGCAGGCCGAGGTCGAGCATTGGTGCTTCGCGTGTCGCACCCAGTACCCGCACGAGGACCTCTGAGACTGGGACTCGGGCTCCGATCGAGGAATTGGTCCACGATCGGCACGGGGTAGGTAGAATCCCTGGTACCGCCGGCAGCCGAGGGGCGCTGGACGGGAAGGAGGCTCAGCCCATGAGCAACAGCCAGACGTCCGCATCCGCTGCGCGCGCCCGCACCGTGCCCGCGGTTCGGGGCCGCAAGGTGGCCGACGGGGCCGATCCCCTGGTGATGGTCACGGCGTACGACGCGCCGGGGGCCCGCATCGCCGACGAGGCGGGGGTCGACATGATCCTCGTGGGCGACTCGCTCGCCATGGTGGTCCTCGGCTACGAGGACACCCTCCAGGTGACCATCGAGGACATGGCGCACCACACCGCAGCCGTGGCCCGCGCCAAGCCCGGGGCCCTCGTCGTGGGTGACCTCCCGTGGTTGAGCTACCACGTGTCCACCGAGGACACCGTGCGCAATGCCGCCACCCTCATCCGCGCCGGTGCGCAGTGCGTCAAGCTCGAGGGTGGCCGCAAGCGCCTGCCCATGATCGAAGCACTCGTGGCCGCCGAGATCCCCGTCATGGGCCATCTCGGCCTCACCCCGCAGTCGGTCCACGCCATGGGCGGCTTCAAGGTCCAGGGCAAGGAGGCCGAGGGCGCGCTCGCGCTCGTGGCCGAGGCCAAAGCCCTTGCCCACGCGGGCTGCTTCGCCCTCGTGCTCGAAGGCGTGCCCGACGTCGTCGCCGCGATGGTGACCGCCGCGGTGGACGTCCCCACCATCGGCATCGGCGCCGGCCCGCACTGCGACGGTCAGGTGCTCGTGTACCACGACCTGCTCGGCATCGAGGATCGGGTGACGCCGAAGTTCGTGCGCCGCTACGCGTCGCTCAAGGACGACGCCGTGGCGGCCATTGCCGCCTACGCGGACGATGTGCGCACCGGGGCCTTCCCGAACGACGACGAGAGCTACCACGTCAGCGACGAGGTGGCCGAGTCCCTCGAGCTCTACGGCTCCACCCCGCCGCCCGGGGCCTGATCCACCCCGCCCGTTCTGCGACCACGAGCTTGTGGCCAGGAACACCAGGGTGGACCTAGAGCGGGCCGCCTGACCGGCGGCCTCGCTAGGACCGGGTCCACATGATCTCGCGGATGGCGTGGTCCGGGCCCTTGTGCAGGACGACGTCCGCGCGCTCGGCGCTCGGCGCGATGTCCTCGACCAGGTTCGGGAGGTTGACCTCGCTCCAGACCGCGACGGCGAGCTCCGTGACCGTCTCGGGCCCGAGGTCGACCCACCCCCGGTAGAACGAGTCGGGCTCGTCGGCCGCGGCGCGGACCAGATCGTGCATCCGGGCGACGAACCACGCCTCGATGTCCTCGACTGCGGCATCGACGTAGATGCCGAGGTCACCGAAGCGGCGCTGGAGGGCCACGACGCCTTCGACCACGAGCACGTCGGGTCGGTCGAAGTGCTCGGGCTCGTCGAGGACGTCGTAGCGCAGGTGGGAGTACACGGGGGCCGAGAGCGAGGGCTCGCCGGCCCGTGCCGCGGCGATCAGCGCGTCGAGGCGGTCGAGGTCGTAGGTCTCGGGGCGGCCCTTGCGGTCGACCAGGCCCTGCGCCTCGAGCACGGCGTTGGGCCAGAGGAAGCCGTCGGTGGTCACCACCTCGACTGACGCGCCAGCCTCGCGGACCCGTTCGGCGAGGGTGGCGGCGATGGTCGACTTGCCCACCGCCACCGGGCCGGCGAGCGAGACCACCTGGGTGCGGTCCGGCGTCGGCACGACGCGCTCGATCACCTGGTCGAGGAGGTCCGGGCCGGTCACGGCCACCGACGCTAGCGATGCCTCGGTCTCAGAACGCGGTGGTGCGGGCGGGCAGGGGCTCGTCGGCGTCGACGGGCTCGTAGGTGCGGAAGACGACGTCCCACACCGGGCTGGTCACCCCGAAGTTGACCGTGCCGCCGCGGCCGTGGTGGTGCAGGTGCCGGCGCTGCTGCCACCGGGTGTAGCGGGTGCGGGCGGGGCGGAAGTGCGCCTGGAAGTGCACCCGCTCGTAGACGAGGTAGGTGGCGATGCCCGACAGGCCCACCAGCGCACCCGTGTACCACGGCGCGCCGACGACGGTGGCCAGCCAGGCCCCGATGGGGCAGAGCACGCCGAGGCCGACGATGAGGGTCATCATCAGCGAGAGCGGGGAGGCCAGGGGCCGCTTGGTGGGGTGGCGGTGGTGCTCCAGGTGCCCCCGTGAGGCGATGGCCGGGCCGAGCTCGGCGTGCATGAACCAGCGGTGGATCACGTACTCGGTGAACGTCCAGGCCACGATGCCCGCCAGCACGGCGAGGGCTGCCACGGCGAGATCGACCACAACGGGCAGTATGGCGTGGTGCCGAGGCGCCTCACGAACTCCTCATCCCGCGGGGTGTGGGTCCTCACCGGCCTCGCCGTGGGTCTGCTCCTCGTCGCCGGCGCCTGCTCGAGCGACGGCGGCGACGACCGGTCCGGGCGGGCCGAGGCGGGCCACGCTGACACCGAGGCCCCGGGGTCGGCCTGCGCCGACCTCGAACCGTTCGGCGAGTTCGGCGAGGTCCTCGTCACCATCGGCGGCGAGGAGCGGTGCCTGCTCTTGGCCCAGACCCCTGAGGAGCGGGCGCGCGGCTTGATGGAGGTCACCGACCTCCAGGGGTACCCCGGGATGCTCTTCGTCTTCCCCGCCGAAAGCGAGGGCGGGTTCTGGATGCGCAACACGCCCACGCCGCTGTCCATCGCCTACCTCGATGCCTCCGGCGCCATCGTCTCCACCGCCGACATGGAGCCCTGCGACGACGTCCCCACCTGCCCGTCCTATCCGGCGTCGGGGCCGTACCGCTACACGGTCGAGGCGCCCCAGGGCGAGCTCGAGGGCCTCGGCCTCACCGGTGACGCCCGGCTGACCGTCGAGAGCGAGGTCCACCCCTCGTAGCCGCGCCAGTTCAGCCCTTCCAGACGACCATGCCGACCAGCGAGCGGACGAGGTGGGTGGCGGCGCGGACCGCGAAGACCGCGCCGACGAGGGCGAGGAGGCCCATGGCGAGGGCGGCGGCGCCGGCGACCGCAGCCTGTTCGAGGGTGATGCGGTCGTTGGGCTCGAGGACCAGGGGGGCGTAGGCCAGCACGGCGGTGGCGCCCAGGGGGACGAGCGACAGTCCGAGGCCGAGGGCCGAGGAGGCGGCGGCGAAACCCCGCCACTCGGGACGGGTGAGGCCACGACGCACCGCGGTGCTGCGCACCACGCGCTGGGCCACGAAGGCGAGGAGCAGGAGGAGGACCACCGGACGGAGTCCCAGGGCCGCGTCCCACGCGTCGTCGGCCCGGGCCTGCTGCGCGGTCCCGAGAGGGACGCCGTCGTCCACCCCGTCGAGGGCCACGCTGGTCCCGAGGTAGACGAGGCCGGCCAGGGAGCCCAGGCGACCGAAGTCCGGGAGCTTGTGCACCCAGGGCGCCACCCACGTGGCGGGGTAGCGGGGCGTCGGGGTGGGGGCGGGAGGACCGGCAGGAGGTGCGGCGGGCGCGGCACCCGGGGGTGGGGGCGGCAGGCGGAGGCCCCCCTGGCCGGCGGCGCGGTGGGCCGGCCGCGGCGGGGTGTAGCTGATGTTGGGCAGGGCCGGTGCGGCCGGCACCGGCTGCGGCGGAGCGTCACCGACGCTGGTCGCCACCGCCACCGCGGCCGCGGCGGCGCCTGGCACGGCCGGTGGGGTCGAGGGCGGTGCGGGCGGAGCGAGCGGGGCGGGTGGGGCCGCTGCCGGCCCCGGTGCAGGCGCCACCGGGGTGGGGGGCGCCGGCGGGGGAGGGGGCGGCTCGGGGGGCGGTGCCAGGTGCCAGGTCTTCTCGACGAGCAGCACCGAGGTGCGCACGGGGTCCTCGGCGGCCGGGGCGCGCAGGGCGACCAGGCGGTCCACCAGCTCGGCCGCGGTCGGCCGGTCGCCGGGTTCCTTGGCGTGTGCGGCGGCGACGAGCTGGGCGAGGGGGCCGTTGAGGCTGCCGTGGTCGGGATCGTGGTGGAGCACCTGGTACATCACCGCGGCGGCGTTGCCGGCCTCCTCCTGGAACGGCGCCCGCCCGTTCGCCGCGAACGACACGACCGAGGCCCACGCGAAGACATCGATGGCCGGGCTGGCGTCGGCGCCCGTGAATTGCTCAGGGGCCATGTAGGGCGCCGTGCCCATCACCAGGCCGGTGGAGGTGAGCCGCCCCAGGCCCGGGGCCGACGCGATGCCGAAGTCGACCACCACCGGGGTCCGGGCGGTCAACAACACGTTGCTCGGCTTGAGGTCGCGGTGCACGACGCCGGCGGCGGCGATCGAGGCGATGGCTTCGGCCAGCGCCAGCGCCAGCGCGTAGAGGTTGTCGCCCGACAACCCACCATGGCCGGCCACCACCTCGTGGAGGGTGGGGCCGTCGATGTACTCCGTGACGAGGTAGGGCGGCGAGGCCTCGAGGTCGTAGTCGAGCACCAGGGCGACGTGCCGGCCCTCCACCCGCTGCGCCAAGGCGACCTCGCGCCCGAAGCGCGTGACGTAGTCGTCCTGGGTGGCCAGGTGGCGGTGCATGACCTTCACCGCACCCCACTGTCCCTCGTCGTCCTCGCCCTCGAAGACGACGCCGAAGCCGCCCTCGCCGACGCGCCCGATCAGCCGCCACGCTCCGAGCCGGCGCGGGTCATCGGCCAGCAGCGGTCGGGACACCACGTGATTTTGGTACGTGGCGCCGACGTTCCCACCGCGCGCCCCCTGAATCGGGCGGCTCGGCGCCGCGCCGGGCTAGAAGACGAGCCAGGCGAGGAGCATGGCCAGCGCCCCGATGGCCGCCACCACAGCGAGGATGGCGATCATCCGGTTGCGCCGGTGGTGGTGGCCGAGCCCGAAGTCGACGAGGTCTTCCTGGCGCCGACGGCGCAGGTAGGCGTCGTCGGGTCGGGTGCCGACCTTCGGCAGGTGTTGGTGCGGGTGCTCCTTGCGCCGGCGGGCCTCCTGCTGGGACCGCTTCTGTCCCCGCTGGCTGTTCTTGCGGGCCCGCTGTGCGCTCTTGCTCTTGGCCACGGCGGCACTCTAGATCGGGCGGCGCCGGCGAGTGGTCCGGGCACCGGGTGACTTATCGGATATGATAAGACCATGGTGCAACGCTCGAAGACGATGCAGCGGGTGCTCGCGTCGGCGGCGCGTCTGCAGGAGGTCGTGCCCGATGCGGTGCTCGTCGGGGGCTCCGCCGCCGCGCTCTACGCCGGCCACCGGGACTCGTTCGATCACGACCACGTGCTCACCGATCTCGTGGGGCGTTACGAGCTGATCCTCGATGCAGTAGAGGCCACCGAGGGCTGGGCGACCTCGGTGCGTGCCTCGAAACCGCCGTTCACGATCATGGGCAGCCTGGGCGGGGTCGAGGCGGGCCTGCGTCAGCTCCGGCGGACGCGGCCGCTCGAGACCGCCGAGATCGACGTCGGTGACGGCGCCACCGTGGTCGCCCCCACCGAGTCCGAGGCCCTGCGGGTCAAGGCCTACCTCGTCGTCCAGCGCAACGTCGTGCGCGACTACCTCGACGTCGTCGCGCTCGCGGAGCATCTCGGCGAGAAGGCGGCGCTGGCCGCGCTCGCGCCCATCGACGACTACTACACCGACCGCTCGGGCGAGCCGGCCTCGGTGCTCACCGCGCTGGTCGCCGCGCTCGCCGACCCGCACCCCCGCGACACCGCGGTGATCGAGGAGTTGCCCCGCTACAAGGGCCTCGCCGAGCGTTGGCACCGCTGGTCCGACGTGGTGGCGGGGTGTCAGGAGCTGGCGCTGCGGCTCAGCGGAGCGGTGTGATGGCGCTCCAGTTCCGCAACGTCGACGCCTCGCCCGACGACGACGTCCGCACGTGGCCGTACGAGGCGCTCGTCACCGTGGTCGACCGGGGCCTCGTGCCCGACTGGCAGCCCGTGTTCGCCGAGATCCGCCGCTCGCCCTGGGGACGGGTGGCGCGCCGCGTCGAGCGCTACCTCACCTACCGCGACCCCGACGGCGTCGGCACCCTGTTCCGCCTGGCCATCGACCGGGCCCGCAGCGACGCCGACCAGCGGGACCGGGCCGAGGCGGCGGCCAGGGTGCGCGCCGCCGTGGACCGCTCCGGCCTGACCAACGCCGAGTTCGCCTCCCTCATCGGGACCAGCGCCTCGCGCCTCAGCACCTACCTGAACGGCAAGGTGACCCCATCCGCGGCGCTGCTCGTCCGCATCGAGCGCGCCGGCGGCGACGCCGAACGTTCTGGGAAGGATGCGGCCGCGGCTGGCGGCCTGACGCTTCCCTGATCCGGAGGGCCCTCCGGTCCGGTGCCGCCGCCCCGAGGACGGCGGCACCGGAACGACCGGACCGGTGCGTCAGACGCCGGCGGCGGCGGCGTTCAGGGCGTCGAGGTGCTCGGTGGCCTCGAGGTACTCGTTGACCCAGCGCTCGATCACGGCGCCGGTCTTCTCGACCTTCTCGAACTGGCCGACCACCTGGCCCACCGGGTTGAAGGCCACGTCGACGGTCTGGTCGGGCCAGCGGTGGGTGGCGGACACGGCCATGCCCGAGACCATGTACTGCAGCGGCATGCCGAGGGGCTCGGGGTTGCCCTCGGTCTGCCAGGCCTCGGTCCAGTCGTTCTTCAGCATGCGGCACGGCTTGCCGGTGAACGAGCGCGAGCGCACGGTGTCGCGCGAGCCGGCCTCGATGTAGGCCTGCTGCTGGACGGGGGTGTTCTCGGCCTCCTCGACCATCAGCCACTGCGAGCCCGACCAGGCGCCCTGGCACCCGAGGGCGAGCGCCGCCGCGATCTGCTGGCCGCTGCCGATGCCGCCGGCGGCGAGCACCGGACGGGGGGCCACGGCCTTGACGACCTGGGGCCACAGCACGATGGAGCCGACCTCACCGCAGTGGCCGCCACCCTCGCCGCCCTGGGCGATGATGATGTCGACGTCGGCGGCGGCGTGCTTCAGGGCCTGGTACGGCGAGCCGCAGAGGGCGGCGACCTTGCGGCCGGCGTCGTGGATGTGGGTGATCATGTCCGGCGGCGGCGTGCCGAGGGCGTTGGCGATGAGGGTCATCTTCGGGTGGTTCAGGGCGATCTCGACCTGCGGGGTGGCCGTGGCCTCGGTCCAGCCGAGGAGCTGGAGCGAGTTGTCGTCGCCTTCCTCGATGGGCACGCCGTGGTCCTTCAAGAGGTTGCGGGCGAAGTCGAGGTGGCCCTGGGGGACCATGTCCTGGAGCATCTTGGTGAGGTCCTCGGTGGACAGGTCGGCGTCCATGCCCTCGTACTTGTTGGGGATGACGATGTCGACGCCGTAGGGGTGGTCGCCGATGTGCTCGTCGATCCAGTTCAGCTCGATCTCGAGCTGCTCGGGGGAGAAGCCCACGGCGCCGAGGACGCCGAAGCCGCCGGCCTTGGACACCGCGACGACGACGTCGCGGCAGTGGGTGAAGGCGAAGATCGGGAACTCGATGCCGAGCTCGTCACAGATGGGGGTGCGCATGGTGGTTGCTGCCTTTCGAAGGTGGGCCGGTCAGAGGGGTGGAGGAATGGTCGTCACCAGGTGACGGGCATCCGCTTGATGCCGTTGACGAAGTCGCTGCGGAGCCGGGTCGGGGGACCCGCCAGCTCGATGTTCGGGAGGCGGTCGACGATCTGGCGCATGGTGGCCTTGATCTCGGCCCGGGCCAGGCTGGCGCCCAGGCAGTAGTGCACGCCGCCACCGCCGAAGGTGACGTGGTCGTTCGGGGTTCGCCCCACGTCGAAGCGGTGGGGGTCGTCGAAGACCTCCTCGTCCCGGTTGGCCGACGCGTAGTACATGACGACCTTGTCGCCGGCCTTGATGGGCACGCCCCGCAGCTCGGTGTCGTGGCGGGCGGTGCGGCGGAAGTTGTGGATCGATGACCCGTACCGGAGCATCTCCTCGACCCCGGTGTCCCAGAGGGACGGGTCGTCGCGGAGGCGCTGCGCCTGGTCGGGGTTGTCGAGCAAGGCCAGCAGCGACAGGTTGATGAGGTTGCGGGTGGTCTCGTTGCCGGCCACGACGAGGCTGATGAAGAAGAGGTTCAGCTCCATGTTGTCGAGGCGCTCACCGTCGAGCTCCGCCTCGACGAGGGCGGTCATGAGGTCGTCCCGGGGGTTCTGGCGGCGGTCCTCGGCGACCTCGTCGCACAGCGCGTAGACCTCCATGGACGCCAGCTGGGGGTTCACGTGGGCGTACTCGGGATCGTCGCGCGACCCGATGAGGAGGTTCGAGGCCTCGAACATGCGCGGCCACTGCTCCTTCTCGAGGCCGATCATCTCGCAGATCATCTGCACCGGGACCTGGCCGGCGATCTCGGACACGAACTCGGCCTCGCCGCGGTCGATCACGTTGTCGATGACCCGTTCGGCGCGCTGCTCGATGTCCTCGACCAGCCGGGCCACCATGCGGGGCGTGAATGCCCGTGACACGAGGCGCCGGACCCGGTTGTGCTTGGGCGGGTCCATGTTGAGGATCGAGAGGCTCAGCTGGGCCATCGACTCCTCGTCCTGGGTGGGGATGAAGGTGGCGCCCAGCGCGCTGGAGAACGTCTCCCAGTCGTGGCTCACGGCGCGCACGTCGGCGTGCTTGGTGACGGCCCAGAAGCCGGTGTCGCCCGGCTCGGGGTGCCAGCAGACCGGGGCCTCCCGACGCAGGCGGTCGAACTGGTCGTGGGGGATGCCCCGACCCCAGGTCTCGGCCAAGAGGTCGATCCCGTCGAGGGCGGGCACGTCGGTCACGGTCATCAGGCGGGTGCTCCTGTCATGGGGTCAATCGCATGGGTGGTGCCCGCCACGACGCCCACGAGGGCGGCCACGGCGAGCTCGTCGGTGACGGTGGCGGGGTCGACGCGGCGCATCAGCTCGAGGCCGAGCAGCACCCCGATGACGGCCGGGCCGACTCCCTCCCGCTCTGAGGAGGCGCCGCCCGACTGGTCGGCGAG
>CAYYDZ010000058.1:0-16194 GCA_964470715.1 uncultured Microthrixaceae bacterium
GGTCGGCTACGCCACCTTCTGGAACGAGCTCGCCGCCCTCACCGGCGACACCGGCCCGGGCCACTGCCCCTGCTGCGGCGGCCACCCCGGCCAAACCGACGCCGACGAACGCCGCGACACCGACCCCCACGACCTCGACGACGAGCCCCACGGCCTCGACGACGACCTCGCCGATGAAGACGGTGACGACCGCGACGGGGGTGATCGCCAGGACCTCGAACTCGACGACCGCGACGATGGTCTCGCCGTCGAGGGGGAGCCGAAGCCAGCCGCCGGACCCGCCGCGCCGCTCGACGGGCCCGGCGCACCCGCCGCCCCGCTGCCGCTGCCGGACTGGTGGAAGGCCATCGACCTGCGCCCCGGGGCCGGTCTCGCCGACACCCGCTTCTACGACACCATGTGCGAGCTCGAAGACTGCACCCCCGTCACGGCCCGCACCGCCATCTCACTCGGCCTCGCCGGCACCATCCGCCGCGTCGTGTTCGGCCCCGACAGCCACATCATCGACTTCAGCAACGACGTCGACTACTTCCACGGGCCCCTCCGCGAAGCCATCGTCATCCGCGACCGATTCTGCCGCGACGTTGGCTGCGGCCTACCCGGACGCGACTGCCAGATCGACCACGTCATCCCCCGCAGCAAAGGCGGCCCCACCGCCGAACCAAACGGCGAATGCAAGTGCGGCACCGCCAACCGCCTCAAAGGCAACCGAATGCCCTAGCGGTACCGCCCGCCGTCATCGCCGCAAATCCACCATGCACCACCCGAGAGGGCCTGAGCCTGTCGACGCGCGCACCCTGGAAGGATGGGCCGACAGAGGTGGTCATCAGCGCGCCGTGCACGGGTTGCTGCTCGGGTCAACAGAACGGGCCGAGCGGACCGAGGCCCAGCCACCCGCATCGACTGATCCTCGGGGGGTTTGGGCCGTCCAGTCTGGCGCTGCCTCGGCGAGTGGAGGCACCGGCCCGGACGCCCTCTTGTCGTCAGTCCTCGGCCTCAGGCGCCGGCACGACCAGGACGGGCACGGTCGTGCGGTGCAGGAGCTTGTAGGCGGTGGAGCCGAGGATGGCGCCCACCACCGGGCTCTCGCCGCGGGTGCCGATGACGATCATCGAGGCCCCGCGCTGCTCGGCCACGTCGATGAGGGCGTCGGCGGGCAGTTCCTCGATCTCGATGGTCTCGGCGGTGACGCCGGTGCCCTCGAGGGACGCCATGGCCTCGGCCATGCGCTCACGGCCGATGGCCTCGATGGCGTCGCGCTGGTAGCCCACCGGGCCGCCGGCGCGCATCGAGGGCGGCTCGTAGCCGAACACGATGGCGAGGCCGTCGCCGGTCACCTTGGCCAGCTCGACCGCCTTGGCCAGGGCGGCCTTGGCGCAGTCGGAGCCGTCGTAGCCGATCACGAGCTCGCCCATGTCAGTCCTCCTCCACGAGAGCGCCCTCGGCGATGGCGAGGCCGGCGGCCACGTCGTCGCTCGGGAGCTCGGGCTTGCGTTGCCAGAACTCGGGCTCGGCCCGACGCTGCAGGAGCATCAGCACCACACCCAACACCATGAACCCGACGCCGATGACCAGGGGCGGGCCGACGCCGAACCACGAGTTCCCCGAGGCGGAGTTCTCGGGCTTGGACAGGTCGATCGCCGACTTGACCAGCACCCAGGTGAGCATGATGCCGCCGACCAGGGGGAAGATCCCGATGTAGACCAGGTTCTTCACCGAGTCGGTCAGGTGCTTGCGGTAGTACACCACGCAGATGAACGAGGTCAGCCCGTAGTAGAAGGCGATCATCAGGCCGAGGGCGGCGATCGAGTCGAAGAGGATGTCCTCGCTCACCGCGGTGAGCCCGACGTACCAGACGATCGACAGGATGCCCATCCAGATGGTCGAGTTGGTGGGCGTGAAGTAGCGCGGGTGGATCTTGGCCCAGTACTTCGGCATGGCGCCCTTGGCCGCCATCGACAGGGACGTCCGGGCCGTCGGCAGGATGGTGGTCTGGCACGAGGCGGTCGCCGAGGTCAGCACCGCGATGATCAGGATCTTGCCGAAGAAGGTGCCGAGCACCTCGTTGCCGAGCAGGCCGAGGATGTCGTCGCTGTTGGCCAGGGCGTCGAGGTCGCCACCCCCGAAGGCCATGGCCGCCACCGACACCACCACGTAGATGGCCACGAGCACGACGGTGGAGATCACCGCCGCCCGACCCGGGGTGCGCGAGGCGTCCTCGCTCTCCTCGTTCACGGTGACCGCGGAGTCCCAGCCCCAGTAGATGAACACCGCCACGAGCACGCCGCTGGCGAGGGCGGTGGTGCTGCCGATCTCGAACGGGTTGAGCCACGACAGCGACGGATCGAGGCTGCCCTGGACGTCGCCGAACCACACCCGACCCAGGGCGACGACGGAGAAGATGCCCAAGGCGGCGATCTCGAGGGCGAGCAGGAAGTACTGCGTCTTGGCCGACACCTCGATGCCGACATAGCAGATCCAGGTGACGATGGCGATGAAGACGACACCGACGAACGTGACCCACCACTTGTTCGTGGCGAGGCCGTCGGCCCCGAACAACAAGAAGGTGTAGGCACCCGCGATCTGCGCCAGGTTGGCCATGACGATGATGTCGGCGACGATGATGGCCCACCCGCCGATCCAGCCCATGGACGGTCCGAGGGCACGCGTGCCCCATGAGAACGTCGTGCCGCAATCGGGGTCGGCCCGGTTCATGTAGAAGTAGGCCGCAGCCGTGAAGGCCATGGGCACGAAGGCCACCCACATGATGGAGGGCGCCTGGAGGCCGACCGCGGCGATCACGAGGCCGAGGCTCGCCGCGAGGCTGTAGCCGGGGGCGGTGGAGGCGACCCCGATCACGGTGGTGGACAGGAGCCCGAGCGACCCGCCCTTCAACCCCTTCTCGCCGGCGCCGGCACCACCGCCGGGTTCGGCCATCGTCGCTTCGGCCATGGGCCGCCCTCCCTCTCCCCGAACCACGTTGTCGGCGCAGATCTTCACCGAGAATTCGATGCGGCGCAAGCGATCCTGTCGTCTCCTGTCAGATTGACGACGGATTCAATCGTCAACCGGTGGACTTGGCCGCCAGATCACGGACGATGTCGGCGAACCGGCCACCCTCGATGTAGATGGTGCGCTCCACCCGCTTGGTGAAGCGCCACGAGTCGCCCACGCGGGCGTACTCGTCCTCGTAGAAGCCGCCGATGTCGAGGATCTCGGCCTCTCCCTCCCAGTCCACGCCGTTGCGGTTGAACAGGTGGACCCGGCCGGTGGCCCGGTCCGGCCCGGCGAAGTGGATCTCGTGGGTGAAGATCGAGTGCATCGTCCAGGTGAAGACCGACATGGCGCCGGGCATCCAGGCCGCCACCTCCGCCGAGGAGCCGACGATGCCTCCGGAGGACACGTAGTCGACGACGGCGTCGGGGGTGAAGAGGGCCTCCCAGCGCACCCAGTCCGCGTCGTCGACGGCGCCGGCGTAGGCGATGGCGAGGCCCTGGATGGCGAGCACGTCGGCCATCCGGTCGGCGTCGGGCACCTGGCCGTCGCCGAGGTCGTCGGTACGGTCGGTGGTGGCGTCGGTCATCAATACCCTCCCAGGGCGGTGGTGTCGAAGAGTCGCTTGGGGTTGGCGACCAGCATCTGGTCGATCTGGTCGTCGCTGACCCCCCGCTCGCGCAGGGCCGGCAGGACGTCGTCGGAGATGTGGGTGTAGTGCCAGTTGGGCAACACCACCTCTTTGAGGTCCTGGTCGATCCAGTCCATGTAGCAGGCGGCGTCGTGGGCCAGGACCATGCGGTCGGCGTAGCCCTGCTCGCAGAGGTCCGCCACCACCTGCACCCGCTGGTCGAAGGGCGCGTAGGCGTCGACCCCGAAGCGGTCCATGCCGATGATCGAGCCCTTGTCCATGAGCTCGCGCAGGTAGTCGAGGTCCGCGGAGTCGCCGCAGTGGCCGATGACGACCCGACTGAGGTCGACACCCTCCTCCTCGAAGACCCGCTGCTGGTCCCGACCCCGGAAGCTGGCGGCCTCGGTGTGGGTGGTGATGGGCACACCGGTCTCGCGGTGGGTGCGGGCGCAGGCTCGCAGCACGCGCTCGACGCCAGGGGTGAGCCCGAGCTCGTCGGTGGCGCACTTGAGGATGGCCGCCTTCACGCCGGTGTCGGCGATGCCCTCGGTGATGTCGCGCACGAACATGTCGATCATCGGCTCGGGGCCCTCGACCAGCGCGCCGGGCCCCGGCTTGAGCCGGAAGAAGAAGGGCAGGTCGTTGTAGGTGTAGAGCCCGGTGGCGGCGACGATGTTGAGGTCGATCTGGGCGGCGATCTCCTGGACCCTCGGCAGGTAGCGGCCGAGCCCGAGGACGGTCGGGTCGACGATGGTGTCGATGCCGGCGTCCTTCAGCTGGCGCAGCTTCGCCACGGCGTCGGTGACCCGCTCCTGCTCGTCCCAGTACTCCGGGTGGTTCTGGAGGATCTCCGGGCTGAGCACGAAGACGTGCTCGTGCATCAGGGTGCGACCGAGCTTGCTCGTCTCGATGGGTCCCTCGACCGTCTCCACGGTTGGCATCGCTCAGTGCTCCTTCATCGGTTCGGGGTCTCGGGGGAGGCCGAGCAGCCGCTCGGCGATGACGTTGCGCTGCACCTCGCTGGTGCCTCCGGCGATGGTGAGGCAGCGGTTGCCGAGGAAGCCCGCGATCCACAGACCGGCCTCGCCGTCGGCCACAGACCCCTGGGCGCCCAGCAGGGCGAGGCCCGCCTCCTGCACCCGCTGCTCGTGCTCGACACCGAGCAGCTTGCGCACGCTGGACTCCGGCCCGGGCTCGGCGCCGGCGAGCGCGCGGAGGGTCGTGCGCAAGCCGAGCACGGCGAGGCTCTGGCCCTCGGCCACGAGCGCCCCGAGCTCGTCGAGGACGACCGGATCGCCGGCGTGGCCGTCGCCGAGGGCGAGGCGCAGGAGGTTCTCGACCCCGGGGCCGAACGACGAGCCGCTGCCCATGGACACCCGCTCGTTCTCGAGGGTGGTGCGAGCGGCCCGCCAGCCGTCGTTCACGGCGCCGACCACCGAGTCGTCGGGTACGAACACGCCGTCGAGGAAGACCTCGTTGAACATCTCGTGGCCGGTCAGCTCGCGCAGGGGCCGAATGTCGAGGCCGTCGGCGTCCATGTCGACGATGAAGCAGGTGATGCCGTCGTGCTTGGGCCGATCCGGGTCGGAGCGGGCGAGGCAGATGGCGAAGTCGGCCTGGTGGGCGAGGGTCGTCCAGACCTTCTGGCCGGTGAGCAGCCAGCCGCCGTCGGCGCGCTCGGCCCGAGTCGTGAGCGAGGCGAGGTCCGAGCCCGCGCCGGGCTCGCTGAACATCTGGCACCACGAGATCTCGCCCCGCAGGGTGCCGGGGATCCACCGCTGCTGCTGGTCGGGGGTGCCGTGGGCGATGAGGGTGGGCAGCACCCACGCCCCCACCTGGAGGTGCGGCCGGCGCAGTTTGGCCGCGGCGAACTCCTCGTCGATGATCAGCTGCTCGACCGGACCGGCGCCGCGGCCCCAGGGCGGCGGCCAGTAGGGGACGAGATAGCCGGCATCGGCCATGCGGGGCGTCCACTCGGCCTTGTCCGCCGCCGTGGTCTCGGCCACGAAGGCCCGGACCTCGTCCCGCATGATGTCGTGGCCCGCCGGCAGCTCCACCGTGAGCGAACGGCGGGCGCCGGCCTCGGCGAGGTCCGCCACCCGCCGGCGCCACGGGCCGGGACCGCCGGTGAGGGCCCGGACCGCCATCGAGCGCTTCAGGTAGAGGTGGGCGTCGTGCTCCCAGGTGAAGCCGATGCCACCGAGCACCTGGACGCAGTCCTTCGCCGCGCCGGCGAAGGCCTCGGGGACGAGGGCGCCGGCCACAGCGGCGGCGAGTGCGTCCTCGACCCCTTCGTCGGCCTCGCGGGCGGCGTCCCACGCGGCGGCGCGGGCCTGTTCGAGCGACAGCAGCAGGTCGGCGCAACGGTGCTTGACCGCCTGGAATTGGCCGATGGGTCGGCCGAACTGCTCCCGCACCTTCGCGTACTCAGCCGCGGTGTCCAGGCACCAGGCGGCACCGCCGGCGGACTCGGCCGCCAGCAGCACGATGGCGAGGTCGAGGACGTGCTGGCGGGTGACACCCACCAGCGCGGCGTCGAGCGAGAGTGCGGCGCCGTCGGCGGTGACCGCCGCGACCCGGCGAGTGGGGTCGAGGCTGGGCAGCAGGGCGACGTCGACGTCCGTTCGGTCGAGCAGGTACCAGTGCTCGCGCCCCTCGATCTCGACGGGCACCACCAGGAGCTCAGCGAGGCCGCCGCCCAGGACCGGCCGCAGCGTGCCCGAGGCGTGGGGTCGATCGGAGGCCGCGCCGACGTCGTTCTTCAGCGTCCCCCCGTCGAACGCGACCGCGCCTCGCTGCGAGCCGTCGACGAGACCGGGCAGCCAGCGGTCGCGCTGCGCCGCGCTCCCGTGGCGCTGGATCAGCGCGCTGGTGAGGACGGTGGGGAGGAAGGGACCGGGGGCGCACACCCGTCCCAGCTCCTCGAGCACGACGGCGAGCTCGGTCAGGCCGTACCCCTCGCCGCCCTGGGCCTCGTCGACGTGCAGGCCCAACCAGCCCAGGCCGGCGAGGTCACCCCAGAACTCGGGGAGCGGCTCGTCGTCGCGGTCCAGCAGCCCCCTGGGCACCGCCGGTGGGCAGTGGGTCGCCGCCCACCGCGAGGCGGCGTCGTGCAGTGCGAGGTGTTCGTCCGAGACGCCGAGGGGCACGATCCGCGCTCCTCAGCCGTCGCCCGGGCGGCGGGCCGAGCGGGCGCACCCGTCGACCGGACGGCGTGACGCCGGCGCGCCGGAACCACCCGGCTTCCGGTCCTGGAACCGCTGCGCTTCCCTCTGCTCGAACACGGCCTCCCCCTTCGCCTCGGGGAGCCTAGATCGCCGGTCCTGGAGCCGAGGACGAGTCGGTTCCGGCCCCTACGCGCCAGCCGCGGCAGTGAGCTCGCGGAAGCGCTCGTAGCGCTCGCCCATGGGGCCGACCCACGTCGGGTCGGGCTCGACGCGGCGAGCGGTCCGAGCCCAGCGGGCGGCGTCGGCCGCGGACGGCTCGAGCCCGGCGGTCGCTCGAGCCAGGTAGGCCGCCCCCAGTGCCCCGCCTTCGGGCACCGCCACGACGTCGACGGGGAGCTCCGTGGCGTCGGCCAGGCACTGCACCCACTCGGCCGAGTGGGTGCCGCCGCCGGTGGCCACGATGCGCCGGGCGTCCACCTGCCCGAGGTCGAGGTGGTGGCGCACCACGAAGCCGGCGGCCTCGTAGGCGGCTCGGCGCAGGGCCGCGGCACCGTGGGTGAGGTCGAGGTCGTGCAGCTCGGCGCGACGGTCGGGGTCGTGCAGCGGCGTCCGCTCGCCCCGCACGTAGGGCAGCCAGACGGGCACCCGGGAGGGGTCGACCGGCCCGGTCGGCCGTCCGAGCAGGCTCGTGGCCCAGTTGAGGAAGAGGCCGCCGGCGTTGCTCGGCCCTCCGAGGAGGACCTTGCCCGGGGCGGTGTGCGGGATGGTCCACAGCCCGGGCACCTCCCGCCAGTCGTCGATCACGGCCCAGGTGATGAGGGTGGTACCGAGGATGACGAGGACGTCGCCGGTGTCGTCGGCGCCGGCCACGAGCTGCTCGCCGAAGGCGTCGATGGTGCCGCCACCGAGCACCACGTCGGTCCCGGTCACCCGACCCACCGCCTGGCTCCCGGGTACCACCCGGGGCAGCTGATCGAGACGGGCGCCGGCGGCGGCGGCCACCTCGGCGTCCCACTCGACCCCGGTGAACAAGGGCAGCGCGGTCATCGCCGTCACGGTGTCGACGGCGCCGATGCCCGACAGGGCGTGGTTGGCCACCGCCTGCGCCGGCCAATAGCCGGCGGCGTCGGGCGCCTCTGCGGCCAGCCAACGCAGGAACTCCACGAGCTCGCCGCTGGCGGCCGGGTCGAGGCCGCCGTCCGTGCGACCGCGCTCGTCGCCGTAGAGCAGGCCGGGGGTCAGCGCCCGCCCCTTGGCGTCGACGGCGCCCAGCGAGGGGACCATGGCGGCCACGTTCGCCCCCCGTACGTCGAGGTCACGGCTCACCTCCCGGAAGGCCCGGCGGACGTTGCGCCGCCACGCCCGGTCGATGTCGTGCTCGAAGCGTTCGGCCGTGGGGATGCCGATCGGATGGCGCACCCGTGCCCGGGCGACGACGTTGCCGTCACCGTCGGCGGCGACCGCCTTGACCGACGTCGTGCCGATGTCGACGCCGACCGTCACCTCCGGGGTGGGCACTGGGCCGTTTGCCTTCGCTCAGCCGGTGAAAGCGGGCGCCTGGGCCTGGGGCTCGGCGGGAGCCGCAGGCGGAGCGGCGGGCGGCGGCTCGGTCGGCGGCGGCTCGGCGCCGGCGGTCACGCTCAGGGTCGCCTCCTGGTAGGTGACCGCGTTCAGGTTGCAGACCGCGGCGACGTTGTACTGGCCCGCCTCGGGCACGGGGACGACGACCTGCCAGTTCCCCTGGGGGTCCACCGACGCCCCGGTGACGATCTCCTGGGTGCCGGGGACCTGGATGAGGAGCACGGAGACGTCGTCGCCACCCTCCGGCAGGGCCCCGGCCTCCCGCTTGGGCGAGGCCAGGCACACCGATGTGGCGTCCGGGCTGTTGGTGATGGTCACGCTCTCGCCCGCCTGCAGCGGGTTCGGCGTGAGCACGATGGTGGCGACGACCTGAGCCGACGACGGCGCCACCGCGGCGACCAGCCATGCCGACACGACCGCGGTCACCACGATGATTCGTCGCACGTCTGCTCCTCCACGGGGGGCCCGCTCGATCCCGACGGAACGTAGCAGGCCCGTTCGCTCCGGCTGGGCGACCTACTTGACTGCGACGGGGTTCACGGGCGAGCCGACGGCTCGGACGAAGGGCAGGGGTGAGGCCTCGAGCAGGAAGTCGTACTGGCCGTCGTCGGCGCAGTCGGCCGCCAGGTCGTCGAGCACCCAGTTCTGGCCCTGGGTCATGCCCATCTCCACCAGGTGGAGCAGGTGCACGGGCAGGGTCATGCCGCCGTCGAAGGGGTAGACCTCGAACGCGAGGCTGTCGGTGGCCACCGCGGCGACGTCGTGGGCGTGGAACCACAGGGCAGTGGCCATGGTGAGGCCGGCGCCGCCGAGGGTGTAGGCCCACTTGTCGGGGAGCAGCCCGTACTGACCGGTGCGCACCAGCACGACATCGCCGGACTGCACGGCCACGCCGGCGAGGTCCTCGGCGGCATCGAGGTCCGCGGCGGTGATCGGATAGCCCGCCTCGAGGACGTCGACCCCCTTCACGCGGGCCACGTCGAGGAGCACACCGCGGCTGGTGAGCGAGGTGATGCGGTGGATGCCGCACCGGCTGGCGCCGGCCTCGTCGATCGAGTCGGCCGGGTACCCGTTGTAGATGTGGCCGCCGTAGCTGACGTGGCACAGCCCGTCCCAGTGGGTGGCGGCCTGGAGGGACAGGTCGACCGCGTCGTCGCTGGTGAAGGCCTCCGGGTCCTCGTCGTCGAGGGCGCCGTTGACCATCGTCATGCGGTGCACCGGGTTGTTGCGGTCGGGGATGACGCCGACCTGGATGCCCTCGTCCTCGTCGAGGGGCAGGGCCAGGGAGAAGGCCTCGCCCGAGCGCACGGACGAGGCCGCGCGCCGGCGCACCTCGGGCGTGATCAGGTTGAGGGTGCCGATCTCGTCGTCGTCACCCCAGCGACCCCAGTTGCGGACCTGGCCGGCCAGCTCGTGGAACTCGGAAGTCAGGCCCACGTCGGTCGCTCCCCTCCCTCGCCCCGACGCCTAGGAGGCGTTCGGCTTCTCGCCGGAGGCGGCGGCGGCCCGGCGCTCCTCGATCATGGCGATGAGGGGCATGGGCTCGACGCCGACCTCGTCGAAGCGGGCCTCGATCTCCTCGAGCGTCCAGCGCCCGTCCTTCTTCATCTCCCGCACCTCGTGGGGCTGGTCCCACACGGCGATGGTGCCGCCGTTGGCGGTGTAGATCTGGCCGGTCACCTCTTGGGCCTTGTCCGACAGGAGGTAGGCCACCATGGGTGCGACGTCCTCGGGGCCCCCCATCTCGAGCTCCATGGGCACGTTCTCCGACATGCGGGTGCGGGCCACAGGGGCGATCGCGTTCGCGGTCACGCCGTAGCGGTGCATGCCGGCGGCCACGCTGCGGACGAGCGACACGATGCCGCCCTTGGCCGAGGCGTAGTTGGCCTGGGCGATGCTGCCCGAGAAGGCGCCGGAGGTGAAGGCGACGAAGCGCCCCGACGACTGGGCCTTGAAGTGGGGGGCGGCGGCGCGGAACACCGTGAAGGTGCCCTTGAGGTGGGTCTCGACGACCGCGTCCCACTCGTCTTCGGACATGTTGAAGAACATGCGCTCGCGGAGGTTCCCGGCCACGGTGACGACGCCGTCGATCTTGCCGAACGAGTCGATGGCGGTCTGGACGATGCGCTCGCCGCCCTCCATCGTGGTGACGGTGTCGGCGACGGCGACGGCCTCACCGCCGGCGGCGACGATCTCGGCCACGACGGCGTCGGCGACCTCGCTGCTGGGGTCCTCACCGGACATGCTGACGCCGTAGTCGGCCACGACCACCTTGGCCCCCTCAGCGGCGGCCAGCAGGGCCACCGCTCGCCCGATCCCCCGGCCGGCGCCGGTGATCGCGATGGACTTTCCTTCGAGGTAGCCACTCATGTGTCGGGATCTCCTAGAACGTGTTCTCAAACCGGACGACATGTTAGGTGGCAGCGGACAAATTCCCGGAAACCGGGGTAGAGAGGGGTCGGAGGGATTCCCCAGAAGTTCCGACGACATCCGAAAGGCATCCCCACATGGCTCAGTACACGCTGCCCGACCTGCCCTACGACCACGCCGCCCTCGAGCCCCACTACTCGGCCGAGGTGCTCGAGCTGCACCACGACAAGCACCACGCGGCCTACGTGAAGGGCGCCAACGACACGCTCCAGAAGCTGGCCGACGCGCGGGGCTCCGACAACTTCGAGTCCATCGTCGGCCTCCAGAAGACGCTGGCGTTCAACCTCTCCGGCCACATCCTGCACTCGATCTTCTGGACCAACCTCAGCCCCGGCGGCGGCGACAAGCCAGAGGGCGAGCTGGCCGACGCGATCGTCGAGAACTTCGGCTCGTTCGACGGGTTCAAGGGCCAGCTCACCGCCGCCACGACCACCGTGCAGGGCTCGGGCTGGGGCGTCCTCGCCTACGACCCGATGGGCGCCCGGCTCTTCGTCGAGCAGGTCTACGACCACCAGGGCAACATCGGTCAGAGCGCGGCCCCACTGCTCGTGTTCGACGCCTGGGAGCACGCCTTCTACCTGCAGTACAAGAACGTGAAGGCCGACTATGTCGACGCCCTCTGGAACATCGTCGACTGGGCCAACGTGGCCGACCGCTTCACCCGGGCCAAGAAGCTCGACATCGGTAGCTGAGCGCCAGCATCGCGCCGGCGTCGGCACTTGACCGGCTCGCCCGGCAGGAGACCGGCGTCGACCGCGGCCCGCCCGGTTCTGGCGTCACGGTTGTCCGCCCCGCGGGCGACGGTGACGCCGGATCGGTGCGTACGGGCGGCTCGGAGCGGCCGTGGCACGATGGCGTCGTGACCGACGCCAGCACCAGCACCCCGCCCGAAGACGCGCCCGTCGAGGATCTGCTCCACCGGGTCGAGAACGGGGTGGCCTGGATCACCCTGAACCGTCCCGAGGCCGCCAACGCCATCACCCCCAGCCAGCGCAACCGGCTGATCGAGCTGCTCGCCGACGCCAGCGCCTCGCTGCACGTCCGGGCCGTCGTCCTCACCGCCTCGGGCACCAAGGGGTTCTGCACCGGCGCCGATCTGCGGGCCGCCCAGCCCGGCCCCAAGGAGGCACCGCCCGAGGGTGCACCCGATCGGGCCGCCGGCGACGTCGCCCGCATGATCGCCGGCGGCGCCCAGCGCCTGATCGCCGCGATCATGGACTGCGAGAAGCCCGTCATCGCGGCCGTCAACGGCACCGCGGCCGGCATCGGCGCCCACATGGCCCTGGCTGCCGACCTGGTCATCGCCGCCGAGGGCGTGCGCTTCATCGAGGTGTTCGTGCGCCGGGGCATCGCTCCCGACGGCGGCGGCGCCTACCTGCTGCCGCGCATCGTCGGCCTGCACAAGGCCAAGGAGCTCATCTTCTTCGGCGACGACCTCGACGCCGCCGACGCGGAGCGCCTCGGCATCGTCAACAAGGTGGTGCCCGGCGACGAGCTCGAGGCCGCCACCCGTGAGTGGGCCGAGCGCCTCGCCGGCGGGCCCACCAAGGCCATCGGGCTCTCGAAGTGGCTGCTCAACCGCTCGCTCGACGTCGACCGCACCACCCACTTCGGTGACGAGGCCCTCGTCCAGGACCTGATCATGACCACCTTCGACGCCAACGAGGGCGTCAACAGCTTCAAGGAGCGCCGCCCCACCGAGTTCAAGGGCTGGTAGCGCCGACGTGCCCCGGACCCTG
Source organism: uncultured Microthrixaceae bacterium (assembly GCA_964470715.1). Taxonomy (GTDB): domain Bacteria; phylum Actinomycetota; class Acidimicrobiia; order Acidimicrobiales; family DATDAH01; genus JAEUJM01. The sequence continues at coordinate 12,543 of CAYYDZ010000058.1, forward strand.
CCGATCCAGACGCTGTCTGGAGGAAATACCTGCCACATGTGGCAGGTATTTCCTCCAACTCACCCGGGCCGGGAGGGCTGAGGGGTGCGACTGGAGGCGGTCGAGCTGCGGGTCGTCGAGCTGCCGCTGGTCTCGCCCTTCCGCACCTCGTTCGGCACCGAGCTGGTCAAGGAGTGCGTGATCCTGCGGGCCGTGACCGACGCCGGCGAGGGCTGGGGCGAGTGCGTCGCCATGACCGACCCCTTCTACTCCTCGGAGTTCCTCACCGGCGCCGCCGAGGTGCTGCGGCGCTGGCTGGTGCCGGCGCTGTTCGCCCCCGGCGACGAGCTCGCCGCCGATGCCGTGCTCCCGCTGACCGAGCACGTGAAGGACCACCGCATGGCCAAGGGGGCGCTGGAGATGGCCGTGCTCGACGCCGAGCTGCGGGCCGCCGGCCGCTCGCTGGCCGATCGTCTCGGCGCCACCGCCACCTGGGTCCCCTCGGGTGTTTCGGTGGGCATCCAGCCCTCGATCGCCGCCCTCGTCGACGTGGTCGACGGCTACGTGGCCGAGGGCTACCGCCGCATCAAGCTGAAGATAGAGCCCGGCTTCGACGTCGATGCGGTCCGGGCCGTGCGCGAGCACATCGGCCCCGACGTCCCCCTCCAGGTGGACGCCAACACCGCCTACACCGTCGACGACGCCGAGCACCTCGCCGGCCTGGACGAGCTCGACCTGCTGCTCATCGAGCAGCCCCTCCCCGAAGACGACATCGCCGGCCACGTCGAGCTGGCCAAGCGGGTGCGCACACCGATCTGCCTCGACGAGAGCATCCTCTCGGCCGCCGGCGCCGTCGATGCCATCGACCGCGGCGCCTGCTCGGTGGTCAACATCAAGGCCGGCCGGGTGGGCGGCTACCTCGAAGCGGTGCGGGTGCACGACGCCTGCGTCGAGCGCCACGTGCCCGTGTGGTGCGGTGGCATGGTCGAGACCGGCCTCGGTCGGGCGGCCAACGTCGCCCTCGCCGCCCTCCCCGGCTTCACCCTCCCCGGCGACACCTCCGGCTCCGACCGGTTCTTCACCACCGACCTCACCGAGCCCCTGGTCCTGCGCGACGGCGGCCTGGACGTCCCCACCGCTCCCGGACTCGGCGTCACCCCCATCCCCGAGCTCCTCGAGCGCTTCACCACCCACACCGAGTGGCTCCGCCCCGAGTGATGACCCTCGCCCGGCGCCCGACCTCCCTCGAACTGGCACCGGATTTCGGTGCCCTGGCACCGAAGTCCGGTGCCAGAACGGCGGGACCGAGCACCATCGAGCCGTGAGCGCGCACGTGGCGGTCGAGGTGCGGGAGCTGACGACGCCCGACGAGTGCCACGCCGGCGCCGACCTGTACGCCGAGGTGTGGGGGCTCCCCCCGGCGGAGACGCCCATGGCGGGCGAGGTGCTCATCGCCCTGGCCCACTCGGGCAACTACGTCGTGGGCGCCTACGCACCCTCGGGCGCACTCCTCGGCGGCGCCGCCGCGTGGTTCGGGGTCGACGACGAAGACGGCACGCGCTTCCTGCACTCGCACGTCGCCGGGGTGACGGCCGCCTCGCAGGGCCTCGGCGTGGGCCGGGCCCTCAAGGAGCACCAGCGCCGCTGGTGCCGCGACCGAGGCGTGGCCGAGATCCGCTGGACCTTCGACCCCCTGGTCCGCCGCAACGCCTGGTTCAACCTGACCCGCCTCGGCGCGGTCGGGGTGCGCTACGTCGAGGACTACTACGGCGGCCTCCTGGACGACATCAACGCCGGCGGCGCCACCGACCGCATGGTCGTGCACTGGACCGTCCAGCAAGCCGACGAGCGGACGTCGGGCTCCGGACCAGGCGCCTACCCCGTGCTCGACGTGGGCCGCGGCGACGCACCGGTGATCGTCGATCCCGACCCACCCGACGTCGACCTGGCCGTCTGGCTCCCCGAGGACATCGTGGCCCTGCGCCGCACCGACCCCGCCCTCGCCCACGAGTGGCGCCTCGCCCAGCGGTCCGTGCTGATGCCGGCGTTCGCCAAGGGCTACCGGGCGACCTCCGTGAGCCCCGAGGGCTGGCTGCTCCTCACCCGCTGATCCACCCAGAACCATTCTCGAGGCAAGAGCGGGCGGATGCCGGTCCCTATTGCCTCGAGAACCAGCCGGATGTTCCCGCAGGTATATCGTGCGGTAGGGCTGACTGGGGGACGTGGCATGCAGGTACGGCGATGGAGCGTCGGCGTCGCCGTCTGCGCGGTGGCGTTGGCCACACTCACACCGGCCGCGGCCGCGGGCGGGGGCACGTTCGGTGAACCTGGCGATCCGCCGACCTTCCCGTCACCGTTGTCACCGTCTCGCGACCAGTTCTTCACCGGCGGCGCCGCGACGGACACGCGTGCCGAGGAGGCCAGCCGGTCGATCACCGTCACGCCGGACTCCGACCTCGTCGACGGCCAGGTCGTGACCGTCGACGGCACCGGGTTCGCCGATGACGGCATCACCGGAATCTTCCAGTGCGCAAAGGCCATGGGCCTCGACGGGTGCGACTTCTCGTCGGTCGTGATCTTCAACCCCAACGCCGACACCTTCTCCCGCGAGGTCCGGGTCGACGCCATCTTGCACACCGAAGCCGGCGACATCGACTGCCGCACCCACGTCCACGGCTGCCGACTCGCGGCCAACGACCGGCCCTCGCTGGCAAACGCGGCGAAGACCGACCTCCACTTCGATCCCGACGGTCCGCTCGAGCCACCGCCGACGGTGACGGTCGACCCGGCGACCGACCTGGTCGACGGCCAAGTGGTGCAGGTCACCGGCAGCGATGCACGGCCGGACGAGTACCTCCTGTTGGCGCAGTGCCCGGCCGGCGCCACCGAGCTCTACGAGCAGTGCCAGAACTTCTCCGAGATCCACGCGGAATCGGACGGCACCTTCGCGCAGGCGTACCCGGTCGTGGCTGTGCTCCAGCCCTCCTACTACCTCGAAGGCAAGCGCGAGGGCGTGCTGCCGCCGGATCCCGTCGACTGCCGGGTCGAGGCGTGCGAGCTCCTGGTCGCGGCCGATGACCAGCTCGATCGAGCGGGACGCGTCAGCCTGTCCTTCGACCCGGATGCTCCGCTCCGTCCCGACATGACCATCTCGGTGGTGCCCAACCAGGATCTGGTCGACGGCCAGGTGGTCGAGGTGCACGCCACGGGCATGACCCCCGACGGACCTGTCGACGTCATCGAGTGCTCGCTCAGCAGCGACCTCGACGGCAGCGGCTGCGAGCTCGACCGCGTCCAGCACCTCACCGCCGACGCCGACGGCGAGGTCGCAACCACTTATGCCGTGAACGACCGGCTCGACACGCCGTCGGGCCCGGTCGACTGCCGCAACTACGGCAGCTGCATCCTGGTGGCGGTCGACCGCTCGGTGCCGATCGACTTCGGGCGCGGCTACGTCTTCTCGTACCTCGACTTCGCCGGCGACGACGTCCCGCCACCGTCCGTCCCCGCCGACCCCGTCGCCGTCGCCCCCGCCTTCACCGGCTGAGCGCGAGCTCGACGCAAGAGCTGTCGGATTCCGACAGCTCTTGCGTCGAGTTCAGATGACCGCGGCGGGCTAGCGGTCGGGGTGGAGGATGAGGGCGCTGGTGGGGACGCCGGTGCCGGCGGTGGC
>CAYYDZ010000059.1:0-14606 GCA_964470715.1 uncultured Microthrixaceae bacterium
TGCCCGGCACGACGTCGCCGGCGTTGGAGACCACGATGTCGATCTCGCCGTACGCGGCGATGGCCCCCTCGGCGAAGGCCGCGACCGACTCCGTGTCGCCCATGTCCAGGCGCAGGGCGGTGGCCTCACCGCCGGCGCGGCGGATCGCGGCGGCCTCCTCCTCGCAGCGCTCGAGACGTCGGGCCCCGAGCACGACGGGGTGGCCGGCGGCGGCGAGCAGGCGCGCCGTGGACGCACCGATGCCCGACGAGGAGCCGGTGACCACTGCGGGCCGGCGCTCGGGGTGCGCCTGGAAGCTCACCGAGGGAGCACCGTCATCGGCACGGAGGCGAAGCCCCGCACGTTCACGGAGTGGACCCGACGGACGCCGGCCGCGTCGATGTCGTAGCCGGCGCACCCCGCCACCAGGGCCCGGAGGGCGATGGCCGCCTCGAGGCGCGCCAGCGACGCGCCCATGCAGTAGTGGCGGCCGACGCCGAACGAGAGCTTGTCGGCGTCGATGGCCTTCGAGGTGTCGCGGTCGATGTCGTAGCGGTCGGGCTCGGGGAAGACGTCGCCGTCGCGGTTGGCCGAGCCGATGAGCAACAGCACGCGGTCGCCGTCGGGGATGGTGCCGTAGGGCGTCTCGATGGCCTCGCCGGCGCGGCGGGCCACCATCTGCGACGAGTTGTCGTAGCGCAGGGTCTCCTCGATCCACCCCGGGATCAGAGAAGGGTCGGCCCACACCCGCTCCGCGGTGCCCGGATTGCGCCACGCCCAGTAGAGGGCGTTGGCCAGCAGCTTGGTGGTGGTCTCGTTTCCCGCCACCACCAGCAGGAAGAGGAAGCTGATCACCTCGGCGTCGGTGAGCCCCTCACCGTCGATCTCCGCCTCGACGAGCGCGGTGGTGAGGTCGGCGGTCGGCCGCCGACGGCGTTCGGCCACCATGTCCCTGTAATAGGCGTACAGGGCGAGGGCGGCCTCGATGCCGGCGGGCGGGACGTCGAAGACGCCCTCCTCCCGATGGACCAGCAGGTCGGCGAGGCGGCGCACCTCGGCCCGGTCGGCCACGGGAACCCCGACGAGCTCGCTGATGACGTCCATGGGGAGCTTGCCGGCGAAATCGGCCACGAGGTCGAAGCTTCCGGCCTCCAGGGCCGGCCCGAGGTACTGCTCGGTGAGGGCCTCGATGCGCGGTACGAGGTCCTGCACCCGGCGAGGGGTGAAGCCACGGGAGACAAGCGCCCGCATGCGGGTGTGGCGGGGCGGGTCCAGGGCGAGGAAGGACATCGTCTTGTGGGCGTCGGGGCCCCAGGCCAGCTCGTCGAGGGTCACCCCGTAGGCACTCGAGAACCGGGCGGTGTCCCGGAACGCTGCGCTCACGTCGGCGTAGCGCGACAGCGCCCAGAAGCCGAGCTCGTCGTTGCGGTACAGGGGCGCCTCGGCCCGGAGGCGGGCGTACGTGGGGTACGGGTCGTCGTGGACCTCGTAGTCGTAGGGGCTGTAGGTCACCGTCGCGGTGGTCACGTCGGCGTCCCCAGGACGAGGGCCGTGGTGCGCGCCACCACGGTGGGCAGGTCCGAGTAGGCGAGGTTGCCCATGCCCGCCTGGAGCATGGCACCCGAGAACAGGAGCCCGAGGGCCATCACGGCGTCGGCGTCGGCGTCGTCGCCGAGGGCGTCGACCATCCGGTCGTGCAGGGTGGCGCCGATGCGGTCCCGCACGCGCTTCACCTCGGGGTCCGAGCCGAGCATGGCGGTCGTGACCGCGGCGGCGATGCCGGGCTCGTCGACGAGGAGCAGCGACACGGGGGCCAAGGCGTCGGTCACCCGCTGGGTGGGGGGTGCGTCGGTGCGCTCCACGGCAGGCAGCGAGGCGAGGTCACGCCAGAAGACCTCGGCGATCAGGTGGTCCTTCGAGGCGAAGTAGGTGTAGGCGGTGGCGGGGGCCACGCCGGCGGCGGCGGCGACGTTGCGCACGGTGAGTCCGTCGTAGCCCTCTTCGCGCAAGACGTCACGCCCGGTGCCCACGAGGCGCGCCACGGTCTCGGCCTGGCGCTCGGTCAACCGGCCCCGCGCCGCCGCGCCCGTCCCCGTCTCGACCCCCGAACTGGACATGTGTCCAGAAAGTACCACACCCCTCCCCACGAGGGGAGGGGTGTGTGTCCCGGGGCCTGTGCCCGATGGGTGACGTGGCGGAGCGGAGCGGAGCCGCTCGCACGGCGAACCGGATGCCGGAAGCGCTCGGGCGTTGGGGGGCTAATCAGACAGGTAGTAGTCCATGCCGAGGTGGGTGATGGGGTCCTCGCCCTGGATCCAGCGCAGGGTGTTCTTCAGCTTGGTGAGCTGGATGAACAGGTCGTGCTCGGGGTAGAGGCCCGGCGCCACCTGGGGCGACTTGAAGTAGAAGCTCAGCCACTCCTGGATGCCGCCGAGGCCGGCCCGCTGGGCGAGGTCGAGGAAGATCACCAGGTCGAGGGCGAGCGGAGCGGCGAGGATCGAGTCCCGGCAGAGGAAGTCGACCTTCATCTGCATCGGGTAGCCGAGCCACCCGAACAGGTCGATGTTGTCCCAGCCCTCCTTGTTGTCGCCGCGGGGCGGGTAGTAGTTGATCCGGACCTTGTGGTACACGTCGCCGTAGAGCTCGGGGAAGCGCTCGGGTTCGAGCACGTCCTCCAGGACGCCCAGCTTCGACTGCTCCTTGGTCTTGAAGTTCTCGGGGTCGTCGAGGACCTCGCCGTCGCGGTTGCCCAAGATGTTGGTCGAGTACCAGCCGTTGAGGCCGAGCATGCGGGCCTTCAACATGGGGGCGAGGACGGTCTTGAGCAGGGTCTGGCCGGTCTTGAAGTCCTTGCCGCAGATCGGCACCTTGTGCTCGTCGGCGTACATCCGCAGCGCCGGCGTGTCGACGGCCAGGTTGGGGGCGCCGTTGGCGAAGGGCACGCCCTCCTGGAGGGCGGCGTACGCGTAGAGCATCGACGGGGCGATGGCCGGGTCGTTGGCGTCGATGGCGGCCTCGAAGGCCTCGATGGTGGCGTGGGCGGGGCCCGGCTCGATGAAGATCTCGGTGGAGCCGCACCAGATCATCACCAGGCGGTCGCACAGGTTCTCGTCGCGGAAGGTGGCGATGTCCGTCTTGATCTGGTCGAGCATCGTGCGCTTGTCGACCGAGGGGATCACGTTGGTTCCCTCGAGGCGCTTCACGTACGAGGGATCGAAGGCGGCCGGCATCGGCTTGATGGCCCGGAGGGCGTCGGCGATCCCCTCGAGGTGTCGGGACTGGTCGAGCACGCCGGCCCGGCTGGCGGCGGTGTAGGCGTCGTCCGGGTACGGGTCCCAGGCCCCGAACACGATCTGGTCGAGCGAGGCCAGCGGCACGAACTCGCTGATCTTGGGCACGTTGTCGTCCGTGCGCTTGCCGATGCGGATCGTTCCCATCTGGGTGAGCGAGCCGACCGGGTCGGCCTCGCCGCGCTTGGCCAGCTCGACACCGGCGATGAGGGTGGTGGTGACGGCGCCGAGGCCGACGCAGAGGACGCCGAGGCGACCGTCCGCGGGGGCGACGGTGGGGGAGGGGGGGACGTCGGATGCCATGGCTGAGACACTAAGCGATGGTGAACGAAGGATGGTGACAGTGAAGGAAGACCGAAGATAGGATCGGAGGTCGTGAAGGATCCCGCCCGGCCGCCGCTGCCCAACGTGTCGGTCCAGCAGCTCGACTACCTGGTGGCCGCGGTGGAGGCGCCGACCTTCGCGGAGGCCGCCGTCCGGCTCGGGGTCTCGGCGTCGGCGCTGTCGCAGGGGCTGGCCGAGCTCGAGCGCCGGGTCGGCATCGACCTGTTCGAGGCCGACGGCCGCCGCCGGATGCTGCGACCGCAGGCCGAGGAGGTGCTCCGCTACGCCGAGCGGGTGCTGGGCCAGACCGCCGACCTCGCCCGGTGGGCCCAGGCTCACCGCGAGGGGCGGACCGGCCCCCTGCGGGTCGGCCTCATCGACGTCGCCGCAGTCGAGCACCACCCCGAGGCCCTTCGGGCCTTCCGGCGGGCGCGCCCCGACGTCGACCTGCGCCTCACGGTGGCCCCGTCGGGCGAGCTGCTGGACCGCCTCGGACGGGGATCGCTCGACCTGGCCGTCTGCGTGGACCCCGAAGGGGCCGGCTTCGACGCGCAGCCACTGCTGGACGAGCCGATGGCCGTCTACGCCCCCGACGAGGCCCGGGTCGGCCCGCCCGAGCACTGGGGGCCGTGGGTGTCGTTCCCGCCGGGCTCGCAGACCCGGGCCCTCATCGCCGCCGCCCTCCGCGAACGAGGCGCCCCCTTCGAGGTGGTGGCCGACTCGCACCAGCCCGAGGTGCTGTGCGAGATGGTGCGCCTCGGCATCGGGTGGACGGTGTTGCCCGTGGTCCAGGCCGAGAAGGGCCCGGCGGCGCTGCGCCGGGCGCGGCCCGAGGTGCTGGTCCACCGCCGCCTCGCCGCCGTGCGGCGGGCCGATCGACCGCCTGATCCGGCCGCCGACGCGCTGGTGACGACGCTGCTCGACCTCGGTCCGGCCCCACCGCCGGCGGCCGCCCCCTAGCCTCGGGGCGTGCCCGACGATCGCAGGTGGCTGGCCACCGTCCACGAGCCGTGCCCCGAGTGCGGCTTCGACGCGTCCGCCATCGCCGAAGACGACCTGGCCGACGCCGTACGTGCCCTCGGCGACGCGTGGCGCGCCGGGTTCGTGATCGGCGCTCCCAGCGTGACCGACCACCCCGACGACGCCACCTGGTCGGCCCTGGAGTACGCCTGCCACACCCGCGACGTGCTCGCCGTGTTCGCCGGGCGCGTGACCCTCGCACTGGTCGAGGACGATCCCGAGCTCGGGTGGTGGGACCACGAGGCCGCCGTCGTGGACGAGGCCTACAACGAACAGGAGCCGGGGGCGGTGCTCGCCGACCTCGACCTCAACGCCGAGCACCTCGCCAGCGTCCTCGCCGGCGTACCCGCCGGCGCTTGGGGGCGGGCCGCCACCCGGCGGGGCACCGAGCGGTTCACCATCGCCGACATGGCGCGCTTCTCGCTCCACGAGGGCCATCACCACCTGCGCGACGCCCGCCTCGCCGCCGCCCCGGCGAACTGAGCTCGTCCGCGCGGCGCGCCCGACGTCAGCCCTCGAGGAGGGGCTCGAGCTCGACGACGGGCTCGAGGCGGTGGGCGAAGCGGCGCAGGCTGGCCAGCACGGCCACCCCGGTGACGGCGATGAGCACCGCGTTGGCCAGCGCGCCGGCTGCGTCCCACCCGAGGCTGGTGAGCACGTAGAACGACCAGTAACGGTCGAGGGTCTCGGGCAGGGTGAGGCCCGGGTGCCAGGCCAGCTCGCCGTCGCCGAGGGCGAAGGGCCAGAACCAGAGGTTCATGATGGCCCCGTACAGGAAGCCCCAGACCCAGCCGTAGGCGGCGAGCACGCCGACCTCGCCGGCGGGCGGCAGGCGGCGCGTCAGTCGGCCGACACCGCCGGCGCCGGCCCCCATCCACCCGAGGGCCAGCATCTGGAACGGCAACCAGGGGCCGATGCCTCCCGTGATCACCGCGGAGATCGCCATCGAGCAGATGCCCAGGAGCAGCCCGAAGCGCGGCCCGAAGGCGGCACCCGCGAGGACGATCAGGAAGAAGATGCCGCTGCCACCGCCGGGCAGGTCGAGCAGACGGAGCAGGCCGGAGGCGGCAGAAAGCACCCCGAGGAGCGCGACGGTGCTGCCGTTCATGGTGCCGCGGCGCACCTCGAGGGTGACGGCGGCCACCACCAGGGCACCCACGAGGGCCGCCACCAACGGCGCGTCACCAGCGTGGGCCTGGTCGGGAAGGGATTCGGTGGGCAGCCAGAACGGGTAGAGGAAGGAGGCCACGCCCAACACGAGCATCAGCAGGTAGACGCCGACCGGGCGCGCTCGCGCCCCCCAGCTCCGCACCGAGTCGCTCACCGGGCGTGGCGCCGCCTGCGACGTGGTCCCGGTGCTCACGGCCGGGCCTCGGCGGCACGGGCGGCCGCCACCTCGTCGACGGTCAGGAAGGGTGGCAACACCCGGAGCACCTGCGGGGCGAACAGCGAACCGGAGAGCACGTCACGGGCGGGGCCGTCGGCCACGACCTCGCCGGCGCCCAGGACCGTGACGCGCGTGGCACAGCGGGCGGCGAGCTCGATGTCGTGGGTGGCCAGCACCACGGCGCCGCCGGCCGCGACGTGCTCGCACATCGCCGCCTCGAGGGCCCGGCGAGACGGCGCGTCGATCCCGCGGGTGGGCTCGTCGAGCAGGAGGACGTCGGCGCCGCCGACCGCGATGGCGGCGACCGCCACCCGCTGGCGCTCCCCGGACGAGAGCGACCGCGGATGGCGGTCGGCGAGCGCCTCGATGCGCAACGCCGCCAGCCAGTGGTCCACCCGGCCGTCGTCGGCCAGGCCTCGCAGGCGCAGGGTCTCTTCGAGCTCGCCCCGCACGGTGGGCGAGAACAGCAGGACGTTGGGGTCCTGGGGCACGTAGGACACCGACCCCGGGCCGCCGACGGTGCCGCGATCGGGGGACTGGAGGCCCCCCAGGGCCCGCAGCAGGGTGGTCTTGCCCGCCCCGTTGCGCCCGAGCAGCGCCACGATCTCGCCGGCGTGCACGTCCACCGCTTCCGCCCGCAGCGCCACCCGGCCGCCGTGGCGCACCTCGAGGCCACGAGCGGAGCGCAGGACGTCACCCGGCGTTGGCGGTGGAGGGAAGGCGACGGTGGCCGGGTGGCGCTGCCCGCCGTCCGCCCGGGCGCGCACCTGGGCGTCCCGCACGGTCAGCGGAAGGGGCGACCACCCCAGGAGGCGCCCGAGGTGGGTCACCGGAGGAGCCCCGTCGTAGTCGACCACGACCTCGGCGGGCTCGCCGTCCCCCACGATCCGGCCTCCTTCGAGCCGCAGGGCGCGATGGGCCAGGGCCGCGACCCGCTCGAGGCGGTGCTCGGCCAGCAGCACGGTGGTACCGAGATCGGCGTTGAGGCGACCGACCGCCGCGAGGACGTCCTCCGCGCCCTGCGGGTCGAGCTCGGACGTGGGCTCGTCGAGGACGAGCACGTCCGGCGCAGAGGCGAGCGCGCCGGCGATCGCGCAGCGCTGCCGCTCGCCACCGGAGAGCGTGGTGGGGGAGCGGTCCCGTAGGTGGGCGATGCCGAGGGCGTCGAGCACCTCCTCGACCCGGCGGCGCATGGTCTGCGCGTCGGTCCCGAGGTTCTCGAGCACGAAGGCGAGGTCGTGCTCGACGTGGTCCACCACGAACTGGGCCTCGGGATCCTGGTGGACGAAGCCCACGACGTCGGCGAGGTCGCGCGGCGGGTGGTCCCGGGTCGAGCGTCCCAGCACCGTCACGTCGCCGCGGAAGCGACCCCCGCTGGTGTGGGGGACGAGGCCGTTCACGGTGCGCAGGAAGGTGCTCTTGCCCGAGCCTGACGAGCCCACCACCACGGCCACGTCGCCCGCGGCCAGGGTGAGGTCCACGTCGTCGAGGGTGCGGTCCCGGTCGGGGTAGGCGAAGCCCACGCCCCGCCAGGCGACGGCGTCGCTCACGGGACGTCCTCGTCGCCGCGTTGCTGCGGGAAGGCCGCGGGGACGCCGAGCAGCACGATCACCACCGCCACCACGGGCGAGAACTCGGGGAACGACGGCGGATTGGTGACCCAGCGCAGGGCCGGGTCGCTCACGCGATCGAGCACCACGAGGCCGAGGGGGGCCAACCAGACGAGGGCCGCGACGGCGCCGTCGGTCGAGGTCAGGCGGCGCGGTCGGTACCGGGTGAGGCGACTCGCCTGGGAGGCCAGGACGATGGCCGCCACGAGGAGGACCACGCCCAGCCCGCCGAGCAGCGACGCGGTGCGCGGCGACCGGCCGACGAGGGCCACGAAGCAGGCGGCCAGGCTGAGCAGGGCCGCGAGGCCGCACCACCCCGCGGCCCGCTCGCGTGGGCCGCCTCGGGTCCTCGCGAACCCTCGGGAGTCCATCGACTCGGCCAGGTGCACCGCCCGCTCCATGCCGCTCTCGAGCACCGGGAGGAGCTGGCGGACCATGCGCCGGCGGCCGACCCGGTGCCCGCCCGTGCGGGCGAGGTCGGCCTCCCTGGTCTGCTGGATCGCGATCATGGTCGACGGGACGAAGGCGAGGCCGACGGTGGCCACCAGGCCGGGCTCGTGGAAGGCCCTCGGCGTGGCCTGGACCAGCTCGTGGTGGGACACGACGGCGTTGAAGGCGCCGAACACCGCCAGCACACCCACCACGGCGAGGCCCTCCGACGCAGCTTGGAGCACGACCGGCGCCTCCACCGTCCCGCCCACGGTGAAGCCGCCGAGGATCTGCGGCAGGGTCCCCTCGGGCGTGGTGAACAGGACGTGGCCGACGCCGTGGGTGGTGAGGGCGGTGAGGACCACCCGGAGCAGCGCGAAGGCGACCCCGAGGGCGAGCAACAAGGGGAAGGCCCGGGCCATCGCGGTGTCGAGGCGGTGGACCTCGACCACGAGCGCGGCAAGGCCGATCACCAGCGCCACGTAGACCGGGCTGGGGGCCAGCTGCACGGTGGCGGCGCCGGCCAGGGCCCAGAGGAGCCACGTGACCGCGTGGAAGCGAGAGGAGGTGCGCACAACGAAGGGCCCAGCATGACAGGGTGGAGGGATGGTCATACGCCCCCGACGGGGCGACGGGCATCGGTCCCCTCGACCGCTTGTCGGCACCGCGGCCGCTGCCCTCGCCTTCGTCGCCCTGATCGCGGCGCTCCTACTGCCATGCACCGAGGCCCGTGCGACGTCGTCCGCGGACCAGGGGGACGACCCGATCACCGACGCGGTCGCCTTCCTCCTCGACCAGCAGCAGGCCGATGGCGGCTTCGGGCCGGGTGCCCTGACCCCCAACACCGTGTCCGCCATCGCCGAACACGCCCAGACCTCGGACACGTGGAGTGCGAAGGAGGCCATCGACGCCGTGTCGGCGACGGAGACGACCGATGGGACCACGCCGCTCGATGCCCTTGACGCCCTGGCCCAGGACCGCCCAGGGCCCGAGGCCGCGGCGCAGCTCATCAGCAGAGCCGTCGTCGCCATGGGCCTGGACCCGGAGAACTTCGACCCCGCCGCCGACGGCTCACCGGTGGACCTGGTGCGTCAGGTCGCGAGGGGACGACACCAGGACGGATCGTACGGCTCGGTCTCGGCGACGGCCGAGGCGGTCGTCGCCCTCGTGATGGTGGGTCGAGCGGTCAGCGAGGAGACCGTGGCGTTCCTCGAGGGCGCTCAGCAGGCGAACGGAGGCTGGAACGGCGACGGGGACCCTGATGGCGACCTCATCGATCCTGCCACGACAGGCCTCGTGGTCGAGGCCCTCGTGGCCGTCGGAGTGCTCGCCGACGGCTCCACGCCGGTCACCGATGCCCTCGCGTTCCTTGCTCGCACGCAAGACGACGGCGGAGGTTGGCCCGCGGCGCGGGGTGGCGACTTCGACCCGGATGCGACCGCGTGGGGCATGGGCGCGATCCGGGCCAGCGGCCACGACCCGACCGACGGTTGCTGGCGGCCCGGGGGCGGGTCGCAGCCGGGCTACGTCCCACCGTCCGACGCGCTCGTCGACGCCCAGGACGAGGACGGAGCGATCACCGGCGGCCTCGACCCGGTGGCCTCGACCTCCCTCGGCGTCCAGGCCCTCGTCGGACGGTGGCTGCCGACGACGAGGGCCCCCGCGGTGGACTGCTCCCCCGAGCGCTCCGAGTTCCCGGTTCGACCCTCGATCGTCGTGTTGGCGGTGATCGCCATGGTGCTGCTGGTCGGGTCCGTGTCGATCATGCGGCGCAGCGAGCCATGAAGAGCACCTGATCCGATGAAGAGCACCTGATCCTCCGGCGCGCAACGGTTCGATCCGGCTCGGGGGATCGATCCTTGCCCCCGCCCGCGGGAGTGATCTATCCTGCGCGCCAGCAACGGTCATCCACGGCCCGGACGTCGTGGATGGGTCGCCGAGGTGGGCTTGCCCAACGACGCGGTAGGGGAAGCCGGTGAGAGACCGGCGCTGTCCCGCAACTGTGAGCGGCTCTCGGGCCGTGAGCCAGATGACCTGCCGTCGCTCCACCGGGCCACCGGTGGTTACCGCAGACGAGCCGCCGTCAGGTGGTTCCTGACACAGGGCCCTCGTGGAACGGGGCCCGCGGAGGTCACCATGACCCATCGCTTCCGGCTGGCGATCGCCAGCACGCTCACCGTCCTGCTCGCCCTGAGCTCGATGACCGCGACCGCCGGCGCCGACGCCGCGACGGACGCCGCGATCCTGTGGCTCGAGGCCCGCCAAGAGGCCGACGGCGGCTTCGAGTTGGCGGACTTCCCGCCCTTCGAGACCCCCGACGCCGTCCTGGCCCTCGCCGAGGACGCCCAGACCTCGCCGACCTGGAGCACCGCCCAGGCCCTGGCGGCGGTCGGATCGCTGGACGCCAATGGCGGCATCCCGGGTGGTACGCCGTTGGCCTGGGCCGACGCGTTCCTGTCCGGCGCCACGCCGAGTGCCGGTGTGGCCGCCAAGTTCATCGTCCTCGTGGCAGCGCCGACGGGGCAGTCCACCACCGCGTTCGATCCTGCCGCCAACGGCGCTCCGGTCGACCTGGAGGCGCTGATGGACGCCGGTGAGCTCCCGGACCACTCGTACGGGGCGGGGGCGCTCAATGCCACGTTGTACGCGCTCCTCGCCCACGACGTCCTCGGGCGACCGGTTCCCGAGGACACGGTCGCCTACCTGCGGAGCGCCCAACAAGCCAACGGGGGCTGGAGCTTCACCGGCGACCCCGCCGGCACGGATGTCGACATCGACACCACCGCCCTCGCACTCTCGGCCCTCGTGGCCAGCGGTGTGCCTACGGGGGACTCCGCCGTGGCCGGTGGACTGCGCCTGCTCGCCAACCAGCACCAGCCGAGCGGGGCCTGGCAGGCGTTCGATGCCGACGACCCGAACAGCTCGGCCCTCGGGCTCCTCGGCGTCGAGGCCGCCGGTTGGAGCACCGCGACCAGCTGTTGGCGCACGTCGGCGAGCAGTGCGGCCGCCACCACGCCCTACGTCGATCCGGACACCTGGCTGCGCAGCCAGCAGATCACCGACGGCGCAGATCGCGACCTCGGTCGGATCGCGAGCCCGAGCGACGCATTCGGGGTCAACACCCTCCCGACGAGCCAGGCGCTGCACGCGCTGCTCGGATCATGGTTCCCGGTGGCGACGGCCGCCGCTCCCCGGACCGAGGGCTTCGCCGACGTCGGGCCCTGCGCCTGGTACACGCAGGGCGTGGCGTGGATGGCCGCCAACGGGATCACGCGCAACACCAGCGGTGCCTATGGTCCCAAGAGCAGCATCACCAACGGCCAGGTCGCCCTGTTGCTGTGGAACATGATGGACGCCCCGGTGGGCCTGCCCGCCCACACCTTCACCGACGTGCCTGCCGACGCGCCGTACGACGACGCCCTCGACTGGATGGTGGACGCCGGCCTGGTCACCGATGGCGGTCGCTACCAGCCGAAGCGGCAGGTCAACCGTGGCCGGATCGTCTACCTGCTCTGGAAGGTCGCCGGTGAACCTGTGGCGCCGGACCTGGTGGTCAACGACGTGCCCAACGATGCGTTCTACGCAGATGCCGTTGACTGGGCGGTCGACCAGGGGCTGATCGCACGCCAGCCCAACGGAAACATCCTCCCCCGGAACAAGGTCACCCGAGCCCAGGCCGCGGTGATGCTGCATCGCCTGGCGAGCACCGCCCCGGCCTGGGGCGAGGTCGCCCTGCCCTCGACGGTCGAGTTCTGACCCGTGCGACTTCGCAGCGCCCTGCTCGTCTCGGCGTTGATCGTCACCTGTCTGCTCGCGGCGCTCATCGGGCCGGCGGCCCCGCAGGCCGTTGCCGACGGGCCCAATCGCGCGGTGGTCGTCGCTGACTCCGGAACGGGCGTGATCGTCCGCGGCATCGAGTTCGAGGTCGACTCCGTCTCGGGACTCGAGGCGCTGGAGCTCGCCGGCCTCTCGCCCGTGATCCAAGGGTTCCAGGGCGAGGGCGGTGCGGTGTGCGCCGTCGCCGGCGTCGGATGCCCCTCGGACGGCAGCTGTCTCACCTGTGACGCCCGCGGCTACTACTGGGCCTACCATCGGGCCCCGGCGGGAAGCGGCGGCTTCACGTACTCCCGGGTCGGCGCGGGCGCCACGAGGGTCCACGACGGTGACGTCGAGGGCTGGAAGTGGGGAACGGGCGCCGCGCCGCCGTACCACTCGTTCGCATCGGTCTTCCCGCCCGCTCCCGTGACCACGGCGCCCCCGGCAGGTGGGGACAGCGGGGGCTCGGGCCCTGGTGGAGGTGCGGGCGACGGGTCGTCGCCGGAAGTCACCGCTCCGGGCTCGCCGGTGAGGACGCCCGCCCCCGGCACCCCCACCGCAGGCGACCCTGTGACCGCCACCTCGGTGGCCGGCGACCAGACCGGCACGACTGCGGTGGCCGAAGGCGGCGGGGCCACGACGACGTCGAACCTCGCGGCCGACACCGACGGGGCCGACGAGATCGCCTTCCAGGCCGCGCAGCCCACCTCGCCTGACGAGGGCGGCTCGAGTCGAGGCAGCCTCGCCTCAGCGGCGCTGTTCCTCGTCACCATCGCTGCCGTCGGCGCCCTCGTGGTTCGCAGCCGCCGCCGACGCGCCTCCTGACCGCCTCTGGCGGATGGTCGGCCACCCCGCCCCCGTGGGGCTCAGGGCGTGACGCTCAGTGCCTCGGTGCACTCGCTGATGCGCTCGAGCTCCTCGGGGGTCGCCGTCGCGGTGAGTTCTGCCGCCTGCTCGGAGAGCCGAGCACTGAGGTCGGTGATCGCAGTGGGATCGGCGCCGAACGGGTCGTCCACGGCGTCTTGGAGCAGCGCCCCGAGCTCCTCGGCGCTGGCACAGAAGTCCTCCACCGTCACCGAGGAGTCGCTGGGCTCCCCACCCGGGGTCGAGGGCTCGCCGCCGGTCGTGGGGGGCGCGACGGTCGTGGGAGGCGTGACGGTCGTGGGGGCCGCGGTGACGGGTGGCGCCTCCGGGACGGTGGCCACCGTCGTCGGCGCTGCGGCGTCTTCGTCGCTCTCCCCGCCTGAGCGGGCAAGGGCGAAACCGAGACCGACCAGCGCCGCGACGATCACCGTGGCGACCGCGGCGAGCACCAGCGCCGTGCGGCGACCGTTGCCGCTGCGGGGTGCCCCCGCCACGAATTCGGGCGGGGGGCCTCCCACCACCGGGGGAGGGGGGAGGCCGCCGGCCGGGTCCGCCAGGGGAGGGCTCGGCGGCAGCACGGCGTCCTGCACGGGGTGGCCCTCGGGCACGGTGGGGGACTCGGGTCGGCCGAACGACGACGAGGGGGCGCCGACCTGCGCGCCGCACTCGCCGCAGAACTGGGCACCAGGGGGGAGCGGTCGTCCGCAGGACTGGCACAACATCGAGATCGACCTCCGAGGGGTCGGCGAGGGGCGGGGAGTCGGGGACGCGAGACGGGGCGGCGCCGAAGCGCCGCCCCGTTCACGAACAGGTGTTCGCTGGTGCTACGGGGTCACCGACAGCTGGGCGGCGCACTCGTTGATGCGGTCCACGTCGTCGGGGTTGGCCGAGGTCAGCTCGGCGGCCGAAGCGGAGAGCTCCGAGGCCTGCTGGGTGATCGCAGCGGCGTCCGCGCTGGTCGGGTCGTCGATGGCATCCTGCAGCTGCTGGCCGAGCTCCTCGGCCTGCTGGCAGAACTCCTCGACGTCGGGGTTCGAGCTGGCGTCACCGCCGGTGCCGCCACTGTCGCTCGCGGCAGTGGTCTCGGTGGTGTCACCGGAGTCGCCGCTGTCGTCGTCGGAGCTGCAGGCGGCAGCGGTGCCGGCGAAGAGCAGGCCGACCAGCATGAGGCCCAGGAACTTGCGCATGGAGGGGGATCCTTCCGTCATTGTACGGCCGCCGCGGATCGGGTGACCGTGGCAACAGTCTCGCGTAGCCGGCGACGCGTGTCGTGAGTACCGCTTACTCATTTCAGGGAGCGGCGCACTACTCACGGAGCTCCGACTCCCGCGTCGGCTCCCGCAGAGGTGGCTGACTTAACATAACGGAGATTCTGGGCGTTCGCAGGAGACCTCTCGGGTGCGGTCACCGTCGACCGCGAGCACCCGGTTTCCGACGATGAGGCGCTGGGCCGATAGCGTGGTGGCCCCATGTCTCGTCGCATCGACATCGAACTCACCAGCGAGCGCCCGGACGGCGTCTGGACCTGGCGCGCCGCCGGCGCCAAGCAGCCGAAGGGCGAGCTCGACGGCGGGCTGCTCTTCGCCGGCGCCAAGGTGGGTGATGTGGTGCGCGCCGACGCCGACTTCGACATCGACGGCATCAGCGTCGTGTCCGTGTTGCCCCCCAAAGGGGTCCGTCCGGAGCCCGAGCGCCTCGAGATCATCGGCACCCCCAAGAAGCTCGAGCCCGTCACCACCACGTTGGCCAAGCGGGACAAGGGCGATCGCCCGGCCCGCGACGGGAGCGGGCGACGTGGTCGCGGCGACCGGGGTGACCGCGGCGACCGGGGTGACCGGGGTGACCGCAGCCCGCGCGCTCGTGACGACCGGCCGGATCGCCCCCGCC
>CAYYDZ010000059.1:14706-16136 GCA_964470715.1 uncultured Microthrixaceae bacterium
GACCGGGGTGACCGCAGCCCGCGCGCTCGTGACGACCGGCCGGATCGCCCCCGCCGTGAACGCACCCCGCGCCCCGAGGGCGACGGCGCCAAGCGCCCACCTCGTCCTCCCCGCCCGGAGGTCGAGGCCAAGCCGAAGCCCAAGCGCCTGAAGGCGGGACGGACGCATCGCAACGCCGTCCTCGCCGATCTGCCGCCGGAGCAGCGCCCAGTGGCCGAGCAGGTGCTGAAGGGCGGCCTCCCCGCCGTTCGCCAGGCCGTCCAGAAGCAGAACGAGGCGGCCGAAGCCGAGGGCAAGCCGCCGGTGAAGGCCGAGCCGCTCGTGGCCCTCGCCGAGCAGATGCTGCCTCGCCTCCGCTCTGCCGACTGGCGGGACAAGGCCGAAGCCGCGCTGGCGGACATCGACGAACTGGATCTGCGGGATCTGCGCTCGGTGATCGTGGCGGCCGACACCGGCGCGCGCGATGAGGAGAGCCGCACCATCGCCGAACAGCTGCGTGCGGCGCTCAACCGCCGCGTCGAGCAGGAACACGCCGCGTGGTTGGCCGAGATCGCCGCCAACCTGGCCGAGGGCCGCAGCGTGCGAGCCCTGCGTCTCAGCTCACATCCCCCCAAGGCCGGCGCCCCCCTCCCTCCGGACATGGCCTCGCGCCTGGCCGCCGCCACGGCCGCCTCGCTCACCGCTGAGGTCACCCAGGACCGTTGGGCCACCGTGCTCGACGCCCTCGCGTTCTCCCCCGTGCGCCTCAACGTCGTGCCGGAGAGCCTGCCGGCGGTGCCGGGCGACAAGCTCCTCGCCGAAGTGGCACGGCTCGCCGCGCAGCTCCCCCAGATCGCCGCCATCTTCGGCGTCGAACCCGGAAAGTCGGGCAAGCGCCCACGCCCCCGTCCGTCCCGCCCCGCCAAGGGCGAGGCCAAGCGCGTGCCCCCGCCGCCGAAGGGCGACACGGCCAAGGCCGACGAGAAGCCGGAGAAGGGCGACGAGCGGGGCGACGACCAGAAGGGGAACCGTGGCGAGAAGCCGGCCGAGGCCGCCACCTCTCCCCCGCCCGCCGTGTCGCCTCCCGACGTCGACGGGGCGGGCGATGCCCGTCCCTCCGCGGATGCAGCGGCTGTCGAGGACGACGAGGCTGCACCGCCCGACGCCGTGGACCCCGACGCGAGCGCGTCGGGCGTCGACCTGGCTGCGGTCGGCGCTGCCGAGGCGGACCCCGCTCCCCCGGCGACCACTGACGAGCCGAAGGCCCAGGATGAGGCGGATGCGGCGCCACCGGTCGAGGGCGCCGCCGACGCCCCACCGGCCGGTGAGGACGCATCGACGCCCGTCGATGCCGCCCACGAGGACGTCGGCGGCGACACGGAGGCCTAGCTGCCACTCGACAGGACGACGACCCAGTGACGACACCGCGCCTGCGCCGGCGGAGGCGGAGG
>CAYYDZ010000060.1:0-15917 GCA_964470715.1 uncultured Microthrixaceae bacterium
ACTAGTACCGGCGATCCTCGGCGAGGAGGGTGGCGACGGCGTGGGCGGGCTGGGGGCGGGCGAGATAGAAGCCCTGGGCCATGTCGCAGCCGAGGCGCCGCAGCTCGGCGAGCTGTTCGGCGGTCTCGACCCCCTCGGCGATGGCCGCCATGCCGAGGGCGTGCGCCAGGCTCAGGACCGCGGTGACGATGGCCGTGTCGCCCTTGTTGACCCCCAGGCCGGCCACGAACGAACGGTCGATCTTCAACAGGTCGACCGGGAAGCGCTGGAGGTAGCTGAGCGACGAGTAGCCGGTGCCGAAGTCGTCGACCACGAGCTTCACCCCGAGCTCGTGGAGGTCGGTCAAGGCCCGGTGGGCGAGGTCGACGTCGTCCATGAGCACGCTCTCGGTGATCTCGAGGTCCACCAGGCCGGGGTCGATGCCCGTGTCGTCGAGCATGGCGGCCACGTCCTCGACCAGGTGGGGGTCGCCGAGCTGACGTCGGGACAGGTTCACGCAGATGTAGAGCGGCGCGAGCCTGGGCATTTCGGCCTGCCAGCGCTGGGTCTGGCGGATGGCCTGGTCGATGACCCAACGCCCGATGGGCACGATCAAGCCCGACTCCTCGGCCACCCGGATGAACTCGCCGGGGAGCAGGAGGCCCCGGTCGGGATGCTCCCAGCGTAGGAGGGCCTCCGCCCCGATGATGGCGCCGGTGCGCAGATCGATCTTGGGCTGATAGTGGATGCGCAGCTCGCGGCGCTCGACGGCTCTGCGCAGCGAATTCTCGATGCTGAGGCGATCCACGGCCTCGGCACGCATCCGGCGGTCGAACACCTCGTAACGGTTTCGGCCGTGCTCCTTGGCCTGGTACATCGCGGCGTCGGCGTCACGGAGGAGGTCGGAGGCGTCGGCCGGTGCGAGGGTGAAAGCGATGCCGGTGCTCGCGGTCACGAAGACCTCGTCGTCACCGAGGTGGAACGGCTCGGCCAGCAGTTGGCCCACCCGCTGGGCGATGCGCTCGGCGTCGGCCACCCCGGTCAGGTCCTCGGAGAGGATCACGAATTCGTCGCCGCCGAAGCGCGCCACGGTGTCGCCGCCGTGGCGCAGGGCCTCTTTCAGGCGGTCGGCAGCGGCGATGAGGAGCTCGTCGCCTCTCGTGTGGCCGAGGCTGTCGTTGACCACCTTGAAGTGGTCGAGGTCGAGGAACAGCACCGCCACCGCGGTCCCGAAGCGCTGGGCGCGCGCGAGGGACACCTCGAGGCGGTCCATGAGGAGGGCTCGGTTGGGAAGCCCGGTGAGGGGATCGTGGGTCGCCTGATGCTCGAGGGTGGCCTCGAACTCCTTGCGCTCGCTGATGTCGCGCCCGACGCTCGAGATGTACTCCAGGTGGCCCTGCGCGTCCCGGTGGGCGAGGAAGACCAGGGACACCGGCACCTCCTTGCCGTCGCGGAGGAAGGCGGCCTCGCCGTTCCAGATGCCCTTCTCCTTGAGCGCGGGTACCGCCTCCTGGAGGTACTGCTGGCGGGCCCACGGCGGCACCAAGGGGGCGAACTTGAACGACGCCAGGTGCTCCTCATCGATGCCGAAGAAGCGCCGGCAGGCGTCGTTGGCGTAGACCAACGCACCGGATCGGTCGGTGATGGCCACCAGATCGGTCGTGGCCGAGATGATGTCGAGCAGCCGCCCGTTGCGGTGCTCCTCCTCGATGCGAGGGGTGACGTCCCACAGGTTGACCACGATCCCGCCCACCGCCGGGTCGGACAGCAGGTTGGTGAGCATGATCTCCACCCAGCGCCAGCTGCCGTCCTGGTGGCGGATGCGGCCGAGGAGGTCGACGCTGGACCGGTCTGCTCGGAGGAGCCTGGTCCACGCCCGCACGGTGGTGCTGACGGTGGTGTCGTCGGCGTACTCGTGCGGCCTGCGCCCCAGGAGGGCCTCGGCGGGGTAGCCGAAGACGTGCTCGACGGCGGGGCTGGCGTAGGTGATCAGCCCGTCGGCGGTGGTGAGGAACACCGAGTCCGAGCTGTGCTGGGCCAGGGCCCGGAAGCGCTCCTCGCTGCGCGCCAGCGCGTCCTGCGCCTCGATCTGGAGGGTGACGTCCCGCAGGTTCACGAGCAGGGCGCCCACCTGTGGGTCGTGCAGGAGGTTGACCCCGGTGATGTCGATGACACGCCAACCCCCGTCCTTGTCGCGGATGCGCACGATGAGGGTGTCGATCTCGTCCGGTTCGGCGTAGTCCAGGACCTGGCCGAGGTTGTGCGCCACCCGCCCGAGGTCGTCGGGGTGGATCAGCTCGGACGCGTCCGTCCCCAGGACGTCCTCGGGGGCCCAGCCGAGCATCGGGGCAACCGCTGGGCTGACCCATTTGATGACCAATTCGGCGTCCGTGAGGACGATGGCGACCGGGCTGTGCGCGACGAGGGTCTCGAAGCGCACGTTGGCGCCGGCGGTGGCGCTCTTTGGCTCCGATTCAGCGGCCACCGCGCTCGACCTCCGGTCTTGACGTGCAGGTCAGGGTAATCCCCGGTCTCGGTGTTGGACGTGCTCACCCGGTGCCGGGCTCAGCGTTCGCGTTCGGCCACGTAGTGGGCGAGGTCGATCAGGGCCCGGCGGGCCTCATCGGTGACGGGCGCCCGTTCGGCGGCGGCCACCGCGGCGGCGGTGAGGCGCTCGATGCTGGCGTCGATCTCGTCTCGGGCGCCGGTGTCGACGAGCACGGCCTGGAGGATGGCCACCTCGTCGTCGCTCAGCTCCGCCCGCCCGACCCGATCGAGGGCGACCCGTTGGGCGGTGTCGGCCCGCTCGACGGCCACGGCCAGCAGCGGCGTGGGCTTGCCTTCGCGGAGGTCGCCGCCCACCGGCTTGCCGGTGAGGGCGGTGTCGCCGAAGACGCCGAGGACGTCGTCGCGCAGCTGGAACGCCTCGCCGAGGGGGTCGCCGTACGCCGACAGGGGGGCGGCGAGGTCGGCCAGGCGACCGGCGAGGGCGGCACCGACGTGCAGCGGGCGCTCGATGGTGTACTTGCCCGACTTGTAGCGGGCGATGCGGCGGGCGCCGGCCTCGTCCCGGTCGGCTCGGGCGGTGCCGAGGACGTCGAGGTACTGGCCGACGTTCAGCTCGATGCGCAGCTCGTCCCACACCGAGGCGAGCTCGGGGGCGTCGGTGGGCAGCACCCGGTCGGCGAACACGTGGGCGAGGTCGCCGACGAGGATGGCCACGCCCTCGCCGAAGCGGCGGCTCTCGCCGCCCCAGCCGGCGTCGGCGTGGTGGGCGGCGAACTCGGCGTGGATGGTCTCGAGGCCCCGACGGGTGTCCGAGTCGTCCATCACGTCGTCGTGCATGAGGGCGAACGCGTGGAGCAGTTCGAACGCGGCGCCGGCGTCGACGACGCGCGGGTCGTCGGGATCGCCGCCGGCCCCGACGAAGGCCCAGTGGCAGAACGACGGTCGCAGGCGCTTGCCCCCGGCGAGGACGAGGCGACGTAGTGCATCGAGTGGCCACGCGAGGTCGGGGGTCAGGGCGTACCAGCGGGCGGTCTCGGCGTCGAGCAGGTCGGCGAGTCGCGCCTCGACCGCATCCGCCACCGCCTTCACGCTCGCCGGTGCGGACGCCACGGGTGCAGCCTACGGGCCGGCTGCGGCCCTCCTCCGTAACGGGCCCCCTTTGCCCGGACGCGTGCCCTACGGTCCCACCCATGGCCGACCGGGGGCTCGACGCGGTGATCTTCGACTGGGGCGGCACCCTGTCGGACTTCGTGGCCCTCGAGTTGCTCGACGTCTGGCGCGCCGCCGCCCGCCACCTCGACCCGGCCCGGGAGGAGGAGCTCACCGCTGCCCTTCTCGCCGTCGAGGAGCGCTTCTGGGCCCGCACGACGACCACCCAGGAGAGCGGCACCCTCGCCGACCTGCTCGCCGAGGCGTCCCGCGACCTGGGGCTGGACGTCGCCGAGGCCGTCCTGGAGGAGGCTGCGGTGCACCACCTCGACTCCTGGACGCCGCACATCGCCCACGACGCCGACGCCGTGCCCGTCCTGACGGCCCTGCGGGAGCGGGACCTCGCCATCGGCCTGCTGTCGAACACCCACTGGCCGCGCGCCTTCCACGAGGAGTTCCTCGCCCGGGACGGCCTGGTCGAGCTGATCGACGCCCGCCTGTACTCCAGCGAGCTCAGCCACCTGAAGCCCCACCCCTCGGTCTTCCGGGCCGCGTTGCACGCGGTCGGGGTCGACGACCCCGCCCGAGCGGTCTTCGTGGGGGACCGACCCCTCGACGACATCCGCGGCGCCCAGCAGGTGGGGATGCGCACCGTCCTGCGCCCGAACCCGGACGTGCCCGCCTACGACGTCGTCCCCGACGCGGAGATCGCGTCCTTGCCCGAGCTCATCCCCCTCGTCGACGCCTGGCGCTGAGTAGCGTCTCGGCCGTGAGAAGGGGTCTCCAGGGGCGGGGGTTCGTGCGCATGGGAGGTCGACGAGACGGGTTGAGCCGAGGCCTGGCCGCGGGGGTGGCGGTGGCCGTGGCGGTGTTGGTGTTGGGCGCGGCGGGGTGCAGCAGCGACGGCGGCGAGGGGTCGGGTGGCGACGGCGCCGCCGCGACGACGCCCACGACCGCTCCGCTGGTGGCAGCCACCAGCACCGGCGACCAGACCATCAACCCGGGCTACCGCCAGGGGGTCGCCAGCCTGCCCGACGGCGGCTGGGTCTTCTCGGGCACCACCGTGCTGGCCCGCACCGACGGGGCCCTCGAGCAGCAGGTGGCCGACACCACCGCGGTGCCCGACGAGTTCCTGCCCGACGGCTACAACCACGTGGGTGACGTGGACGTCACCGACGGGGTGCTCTACGTGCCCCTCGAGCAGCCGGACTACCAGCGTGACGAGCAGGTCATGGCCTGTTTCGACCCAGAGACACTGACCTACCAGGACTCGCAGCCGGTGGCGCAGCACCACAACTCCTTCATCGCCGTCGAGGGCGACCTCGCCTATTCGATGAAGGGCTTCAGCGGCGACCAGATCCTGGTCTACCGGGTGGGCGAGAGCTGCACCTTCGAGCCACTGGACCCGCTCCAGATGAGCGTGCGGGTCAACAAGGTGCAGGGTGCCGACGTCGCCGACGGTGCCCTCTGGCTCTCCACCGACGACGCCGACCGCGGCCTCTACCGGGTCGACCTCGAGACCGGCACCGTGGCCCCGATCGGCGCGATGAGCAACGTGGCCGACGAGGGCGAGGGGGAGGGCATCGACGCCACCACCCGGCCCCGGGGCCTCCTACACGTGGTGAACATCGTCGACACCCTCGACGTCCGCCTCGAGCACTTCGAGGTGGTCGAGGGTGTCGACCAGCGCACCGTCGTCGACGGCGGCTGACCCGCGGGCCACGTGCTCGCGGGCGTGGGCCACGGCGGCGCCGAGGTCGTCGAACACGTGACGCTCGTGGGCCAGCCGGTCGAGGGCGCCCACCGCGGCCAGCACCTTCAGGTGCTCGGGGCGTGGTCCCTTCAACAGCACGGTGATGCCCCGGTGCTCGAGGTCGTCGACGATCTCGCCGAGGGCCTGCGCGCCGGTGGCGTCGAGCACCTGGAGGCCGGGGAGGCGCAGGATCACGACCTCCACGTCGGCGACCGCAGCGAGCTCGGTGAGGAAGCGCTGCGCGGCGCCGAAGAACAGGGCACCGTCGAGGCGGTAGGCGACGATGTGCTCGGCCAGCAGGGTGCTCTCGGCGTCGGCGTCCACCTCGGGCTCGACGGTGACCTGGACGGCTTCGGCGCTGCGGGCGACGTGACGGAGCGCGAGCACCGCGGCCGCGGCGACGCCGATCTCGACCGCCACGATCAGGTCGAAGACCACCGTCGCCAGCGCGGTGACGACGAGCACGACGGCGTCGGACCGAGTGGAGCGCAGCACGGCGCGGATGTTGTGGAGGTCCACCATGCGCACGGCCGTGACGATGAGCACGCCGGCGAGGGCGGCGAGGGGGATGCGGGCCACGAGCGAGGCGGCGAAGAGGACGACGCCCACGAGGGTGAACGAGTGGACGATGGCGGCGACCCGCGTGCGGGCGCCGGCCCGGACGTTCACCGCGGTGCGGGCGATGGCCCCGGTGGCGGGCATGCCGCCGAAGAGCGGCGAGACCATGTTGGCGAGACCCTGGCCGAAGAGCTCTCGGTCGGGGTCGTGGCGGGGGACGTCGGCCATGCCGTCGGCCACCTTGGCCGAGAGCAGGCTCTCGATGGCGGCGAGCGCGGCGATGGCGAAGGCGGCGCTCAGGTACCGGTCCAGGTCGCCGGGGGCCACGTGGGGCAGGTGCAGGGACGGGAGGGCCTGGGGGAGCGTGCCGATGGTGGTGACGTCGAGGTGGGCGACGGTGGCCAGCACCGTGGCGGCGAGCACGGCGAGCAACGAGGCGGGAAGGGAGCGGTGCACGCGGGGCGCGAGCACCATGACCGCGGCGACGAGCACCACGAGGCCGATGGCGGCGAGGTTGGCGTCGCCCACCGCGTCGACGACGGCCCGACCGGCGACCACCGCCGTGTTCTCCCCCTCGGGCTTGGGCACGCCGAGGGCGTTCGGCACCTGCTGGAGGGCGATGATCACGGCGATGCCGAGGGTGAAGCCCTCGACCACGGGCCACGGGATGTAGGCGAGGTAGCGGCCGAGGCGTAGGACCGCGCCGGCCATCACGATCAGCCCGGCGAGGGCGCCGGCGATGACCACGCCGTCGGCGCCGTAGCGGGCGACGAGCGGGACCAGCACCACGGTCATGGCGCCCGTCGGCCCGGACACCTGGAGGTTCGAGCCGCCGAACACCGCGGCGACGATGCCGGCGACGATCGCGGTGGTGATGCCCGCGGCGGCGCCGAGGCCGGTGGTGATGCCGAAGGCGAGGGCGAGGGGCAGCGCCACCACCGCCACGGTGAGGCCGGCCACCAGATCGTTGCGCCAGTGCCGGCGCAGGCCGGCGTAGTCGGCGCGCTGCGGGAGCAGGCCGGTGAACCGGTCCGTGGCGCTCATCCGGGGACTTCGGCGGCGAGGTCCGCGATGAGGTCGCGGGTCTCGGTGAGCGTGCGCAGCAGCAGTTGCTTGGCCACCGCCAGCAGGTCGGCCACGAGGGGGTCTCGCAGCGCGTAGTGCACCGACGATCCCTCGCGGCGGGCGGTCACCAGGCCGGCCCGGCGCAGGACGCCGAGCTGCTGGCTGAGGTGGGAGGACTCGATGCCCACCAGCGGCTGGAGGTCGCTCACCGTGCGCTCGCCGTCGATCAGCACCTCGAGGATGCGCACACGGGCGGGGTGGCCCAGGGCCTTGAAGAGGTCGGCCTTCACCTCGGCGAGCGGACGGTTCTCCATCTTCTTATCATATGACAGATTTGTCAGATTGACACTTTGACGGGGGCGGCGGTGGTCGTGCACCGAGCCGCCGGCGAGCGTCGGTCAGGTCGGTTCGGGGTCGTCGAAGCCGGCGACGATGCGCTCGACCTCCATCCGGGCGCCGTCGATGCGGTCGCGGCAGTGGGCGATGAGCGCCGCGGCCCGGGCCACGCGCTCGGCCAGCAGGTCGACGTCGAGGGTGTCGTCCTCCAGCTCGCCGAGGATGGCCTCGAGCTCGGCGAGGGCCTCGCCGTAGCCGAGGGCGGCGACGGGGTCGTCCTGGTCGGCGGGGGTCTTCGGGTCAGGCATCGACGGTGCTCCGGATCTCGCCGTCGGCCACCCGGGTGTGCAGGTGGTCGCCGGCGCTGACGTCGTCGGGGGAGCGCACCAGCCGACCGTCGGCGGTGCGGGTGAGCGACCAGCCTCGAGCCAGGGTGCGGGCGGGGTCGAGGGCCTGGACGCGTGCGTCCAGCCCGTCGAGCTGGCGGGCGGCGTTGCGGAGGGGCCGGGGCGCGTCGGTGGCCAGGCGGTGGGTGGCGCGGTCGAGGGTGGCCTCGGCGCGGCGCAGGCCGGTGCGGCTGGCCCGCACCACGGCGCCGGCGGCGCCGTCGAGGGCGCGCTGGTGGTGGTCCAGCTGCGCCTCGCTCCGCTGCACCACGCGGGCCCAGACGTCGTCGCGGCGGGCGCACCAGCTGCGCACGTGGTCGACGAGGCCGGCGGCGCACGCCGTCGGCGTCTTGTAGCGGGTGTGGGCCACGGCGTCCGCCACGCTGTCGTCGGTCTCGTGGCCGATGCCCGTGAGGACGGGGGCGGGCAGGTGGGCGATGGCCCGGGCGATGAGCTCGCTGTCGAAGGCGGCCAGGTCGGACCGGGCGCCGCCGCCCCGCACGAGGGCGACGACGTCCACGTCGAGGCCGGCGGCCGCCCGAAGGGCATGGGCGACCGTGGCGCCGGCCAGGTGGCCCTGCACCCGGGCGTGCACCACCGTGACCTGCCAGCCGAGCCCGCTCGTCTCGAGCTCGTGGAGGAAGTCGTGGCAGGCGGCGCTGCCGTCGCTCGTGACCAGGGCCACCCGCAGCGGCACCGGCGGCAGGGACCGCCGGCCGTTGGCGTCGAGCAGCCCCTCGGCGGCCAGCGCCTGGAGCAGGCGGTCGCGCTCGGCCGCCATCCGGCCCAATGTGTAGGCCGGGTCGATGGCCGACATCTGGAGCTGCACGCGGCTCTGGGCGTTGTAGAAGCTGACCGTCCCGCGGATGCGCACGGCCAGGCCGTCGGTCATGCGCAGGCCGGCGCCGGACTCCTTGAGGGTCGCGTTGATCCCGTGCTTGTCGGACTCCCAGAGCACGACCGGGATGGACGCAGCCTGGCGCCGGCCCGTGGAAGAGGGCTCGACGAGGTCGAAGTAGACGTGGCCACTGGCGGGCCGGCTGAGGCTGTGGATCTCGCCCTCGACCCAGACGGGCGCGGTGAACCCCTTGCGCAGCACCGCGGCGATGCGCTGGCTCAGCTCGCTCACCGTCAGCGTGCTGAGCGCCTCGGTGTCGAAGAGCTGATCCACGGCGCCGACGCTAGCGAGGGCGCCGTGCGATGATCGGCCCATGGCCCGCCTGCAGGGAGACGGACACGGCACCGAGGCCGAGGTGGACCGCCTGCTGGCGCTGCTGGCGGGGGAGGGTGGCCGCCGCACCGCCGCCCGGCGCACCATCGTCGCCACCTTCGTAGCGGCCGGTGGACCGGTCACCGCCGACGAGCTGACCGCTCGGGTGCAGGAGGCGGCGCCCGAGATCAACCAGTCGACCGTCTACCGGCTGCTCGAGGCACTGGAGGCCGTCGGCGCCGCTGACCGGGCCGAGACCGGGCGCGAGGCGGCGTCGTGGCACCTCGTCGCCGGTGCGCACCACCACCTGCGCTGCTCGGTGTGCGGACGGGTGGAGGAGGTCGGCCACGGAGCGGTTGGGGCGCTGGCCGGCGCCGTCCAGGCGGAGACAGGCTTCGTGCTCTCCGACCACCTGGTCCTGGCCGGCCGTTGCCGGGACTGCGCGGCTGACGCGCTCTGAGTCCGTCGTTGGAGGAAACACCTCCGCTGGGCCGGAGGCATTTCCTCCAACGGACCGTCGTGCCGCGGCCTTGTTGCGAACCCCTTGCAGCAGCGGGTCTGGTGCGTTAGGACGGTGGGGTGCACATCCCCGACGGCTTCATCGACCTGCCGACGTCGGTGGCGGCGGGCGCCGTGGCCGTCGGCGGGGTCGCGGTCGCGGTGCGCCGCACGCGTGACCTCGTGGCCGAGCAGGAGACCGCGCTCGCGGGGATGACCGCCGCCTTCGTGTTCGCGGTCCAGATGATGAACTTCCCGGTCGCGGCGGGGACGAGCGGACACCTGCTCGGTGGGGTGCTCGCCGCGGTGCTGGTCGGGCCCTGGGTGGCGGTGCTGTGCCTCACCACCGTGCTCGTCGTCCAGTGCCTGCTGTTCGCCGACGGCGGTCTCAGCGCGCTCGGCCTCAACGTGGTGAACATGGCCCTGGTCGGCTGTCTCGGTGGGTGGGTCGTCTTCCGCGGCCTGCGGGGTGTGCTCCCCCGCACCCATGCCGGCGTCGTCGTCGCCTCGGGGGTCGCCGGCGGGATCTCGGTGGTGCTGGCCTCGGTGGCCTTCACCGTCGAGTACGCGATCGGCGGGACGGCCGACGTGTCCCTCCGGGCGGTGGCCCTCGCCATGGTCGGCACCCATGCGCTCATCGGGGTCGGCGAGGGCGTCATCACCGGTGCCGTGGTGGCCGCGGTGCTCGCCGCTCGCCCCGACCTCGTGTACGGCGCACGTGACCTCCGTTCGTCCCGCCGGGTCGCCACCGCCGGGGCCGGCGCGTGACCCGTCGGGCCGTGGCCCTGCTGGTCGCGGTCGGACTCACCCTCAGCCTCGGCATCGCCGTGTTCGGCGCGCCCTGGGCGAGCAGCTCGCCCGACGGGCTCGAGCGGGTGGCGGCCGACGAGGGCTTCGAGGCGACCGCCACCGATCACGTGGCCGGTGACAGCCCAGCGGCCGACTACTCGACGTGGTTCTGGCGGGCCGTCGGCGTCGTGGTGGTGTTCGGACTGGCCGCGGGCCTGACGGCCGCGACCAGTCGCCGGCGCACCGCCCAGGTTCCTGCCGCCCCCGGTCCGTCGGCGCACTGAGGCCTCTGATTCCGACGACCGTGTCGCTACCGGCTCGGCCCCTCGCGCCCACGGAGGCCGGCCGAGGCGGGATCGCGGGACTGCCGGCACACGTGAAGCTGATGGGGGCGCTCGCCTTCGTCCTCGGTGTTGTGGCGACCCCGCGCACATCGGTCGCCGCCTTCGCCGTCGACGCCGTGGCGGTCGCCGTCGTCGCGGCCCTCGCCCGGCTTCGCGCCGGCGAGGTGCTGCGCCGACTGGTCATCGAAGCGCCGTTCGTGGCGTTCGCCGTCGCGCTGCCGTTCGTGGCACGCGGCCCGCAGGTCGAGGTGGGGCCCCTGACCCTGTCGGTGGACGGCCTGTGGTCGGCGTGGGGGATCCTCGTCAAGGGCACCCTCGGGGTCACGGTGGCGGTCGTGCTGTCGGCGACCACGCCGACGGCCGACCTCCTCGCCGGCGCCCGTCGCCTGCGCCTGCCGGTCGCGCTCGTGGCCATCGCGGGGTTCATGGTGCGCTATGGGGACGTGCTCGTCGGCGATCTGGCGAGACTGCGTGTTGCCCGCATCTCCCGCGGCGACGACCCTCGCTGGCTCTGGCAGGCGAAGGCGGTCGCGGCCACCGCCGGGTCGCTGTTCGTCCGCTCCTTCGAGCGGGGCGAGCGCGTGCAGCTCGCCATGGTGTCCCGGGGGTTCGACGGCACGTGGCCGTCCATCGGGCAACGACGAGCGCGCCCGTCCGAGTGGGTCGGGGCGGCCGCGTTCGCCGCGGTCGCGGTGACCGGCGCCGTCCTCGCCGTGAGGATGGGCTGACATGGGCCTGGCCCTTCAGGGCGTGCGCTACGCCTACCCGGACGGCCGGGTGGCGCTGGACGGCGTCGACCTCGAGGTGGCGACGGGCGAGCGGGTGGCCGTGCTCGGCCCCAACGGTGCCGGCAAGACCACCCTCGTGCTGCACCTCAACGGCGTCCTGGCCCCCCAGGCGGGGCGGGTCCTCGTCGACGGCCTCGACACCACGGCCAAGTCCGACGTCCGCGAGGTCCGCCGCCGGGTGGGCATCGTCTTCCAGGACCCCGACGACCAGCTCTTCTGCCCCACCGTCCGCCAGGACGTGGGCTTCGGGCCCGCCAACCTGGGCCTCGGCGCCGACGAGGTGGAGGCGCGGATGCTCGAGGCGCTGGACGCGGTGGGCATGGCCGGCGCCGCCGACCGGGCGCCCCACCACCTGAGCCTGGGGGAGCGCCGGCGGGTGGCGGTGGCCACCGTGCTCGCCATGCGCCCGACCACCCTGGTGCTCGATGAGCCCTCCGCCAACCTCGACCCCGCCGCCCGGGGTGAGCTGGCAGCGGTGCTGCGCGGGCTGCCCGAGCTGACCCTGGTGGTGGTCACCCACGACCTGCCCTACGCCCTCGAGCTGTGTCCCCGCTCGGTGGTGCTGGACGCCGGCCGCGTGGTCGACGACGGCGCCACGGTGGACGTGCTGGCTGATCCGGAGCGACTCGCCGCCCACCGCCTGGCCCTGCCTCCCGGCCTCCGCTTGGCCTGAGCGCGAGACTGGCGGGGTGGGGGACACGCTGATCGGGCCCGGGGTCCGCCAGATCGACACGCTGCTCGGCGGGTGGGAGCGGGTGACCGCCGGCTACCTGATCGAGGGGCCGGCGCCGGTGCTGGTCGAGACCGGCAGCCAGAGCTCGGTGGCCGAGCTGCTGGCCGCCCTCGACGCCTTGGGGGTGGCTCCCGACGAGCTCGCCGGAATCGCCGTCACCCACATCCACCTCGATCACGCCGGCGGTGTGGGGGACGTGGCGAAGGCCTTTCCCAAGGCCACGGTGTACGTGCACGAGCGCGGCGCCCGCCACCTGGTCGACCCGGGCCGGCTGGTGGCGTCCGCGGCGACGGTCTACGGCGACCTCCTGGACTCGCTCTACGGCCGACTCGAGCCCACCGCCGCCGAGCGCGTCCACGTGCTGGCCGACGGCGAGGAGATCCGCGTGGGCCCCACCCGCACCTTGACCACCATCGACTCGCCGGGGCACGCCAAGCACCATCTGGCCCTGCACGACTCGGAGAGCGGCCTGCTCTTCGCCGGCGACGCCGTGGGCGTGCGCCTCCCCGACGCCGGCATCCTGCGGCCGGCCACGCCCCCACCGGACTTCGACCTCGACCAGGCGCTCCACTCCCTCGACCGCTTCGCCGAGCGCCGGCCGGCGGGCATCGCCCTGGCCCACTTCGGCCTGGTGCCCGACCCGGGCGAGATCCTCGCCGAGGCCCACGACACCCTGCGGCGCTGGGCCGACGTGGCGGAGGCGGCCTGGCGGGACGACCGCGACATCGCCGCCGCGCTCGACGAGGCCTTCAGCGCCGACCTGGCGGGCGTGGACCCGGCCCTGCGTGAGAAGCTGGAGACCCTGAACGGCATCCACTCCAACGCCGCCGGGTTCCGCCGATGGTTGGACCAACGGGCCGGCTCCGGCCCGTCATCGCACCCCCACCCCCATGGCCATGCTCCTCCCCATGCTCACCCTCCACCTGATGTCGAGCCTTGCGTCGGAGAGGTCGCCGGCGATCGAGGGGCACCGCCGCCGGAGCGATGATGGGTGAGCCCGTGGTGCCGGCGTCGGACGGCCGCACCAAAGCCGCGCTGGCGGCGGTGCGGGCCGAGGCCTTCCACGTCGCTGCCGCCCAGGTCAGCGATGCCCTGCTCGTCACGGTCGAGGACGACGCCGAGGGTCACGCCGTGGTCTGGGTCAACGAGGCCTTCGAGCGCCTGACCGGTTGGCCCGCGGACGACATCCTGGGCCGCTCGCCCGGCTGTCTCATCGGCGAGCGCACCGACCCCGACGTGGTGGCCCGCCTCCTCACCGCGGTGGCCGCCGACCGTCCTGGGAGCGAGCAGGTGGTGCTCCACCGGCGCGACGGCTCGGCCTTCGTGGTCGAGGTCCGCTCCGTCGCCCTTTGGAGCGAGCCCACCAGCCAACTCTGGCTCCTGCGCGACGTCTCGGACGTCACCGAGACCGAGCACATCCTGCGTCGGACCGAGGCATGGGCGCGCGCCATCATCGAGCACACCGACGACGTCGTCATCGTCACCGACGGCGAGGGCGCCATGACCTACGTCGGGCAGGCCGTCGAGCACGTGCTCGGGTATCGGCCCGACGATCTCGTGGGTCGGTCCTGCTTCGACCTCGTGCACGCCGAGGACCTCAACCGCGTCCTCGAGGACTTCGGCGACGAGGTGCGGGGCGTCGCCAAGCGCACGCCGACCGAGTTCCGAGGCCGTCACGCCGACGGCACCTGGCGGCACCTGAGCGTGTTGGCCACCAACCTGCTCGACCTGCCCGCGGTGCGGGGCGTCGTCCTGAACTGCCGGGACGTGTCCCGCCACCGGGCCGTGGCCGACCTGCTCTCCGAGCAGAGCGAGGTCCTCGAGCGGGTGGCTCGGGGGATGGCGGTCGAGGACACCCTCGCCTCGGTCGTCGCCCTCGTCGAGGGCCGCATCCCCGGGGCGCAGTGCTCGGTGGGGCAGCTCGACGAGTCGGGGCAGGTGCGCGTGACGGTCGCCCCCACGCTGCCGGCCGCCGTGGTGGCCGCCCTCGACGCCGTCCCCGGCACGTCCACCCTGGGCCGGTCGCTGCGGGCGCCTGGGCCCGCGGCGGTCATCTACGACGACGTCGCCACCGACTTCCGCTGGGCCTCCGCCCGTGACGTGCTCCTCGCGCACGGCCTGCGCGCCTGCTGGGCCCTGCGCCTCGACGCGCCGGGCACCGGCGGCCTCCTCGGCGCCATCGCCGTCTACGTCCCTGCCGCTCGGGCGCCCGACCCTGACGAGCTGCTCCTGCTCGAGCGGGCCACCCACCTGGCGTCGATCGCCGTCGAGCGGGCCGATTTCGAGGCCACGCTCGAGCACGAAGCCCTGCACGACAAGCTCACCGGCCTGCCCAACCGCTCGCTGCTGCTCGACCGCATCGAACAGGCCATCGCCCGCTCGCGCCGGCTGGGCACGACGGTGGGTGTGCTGTTCATCGATCTCGACGACTTCAAGGTCATCAACGACAGCCTCGGCCACGCCGCCGGCGACCGCCTCCTCCAGCAGGTGGCCGCGCGCTTCCACCGCCCCCTGCGAGCGGGCGACACGGTCGGCCGCTTCGGTGGCGACGAGTTCCTGCTCGTGTGCGAGGACCTGGACGGCGAGGCCGCCGCGATTGCGGTCGCGACCCGCCTGGCCATCGAGCTCGAGCCACCCTTCGAGCTCGATGACACCACGGTGTTCGTGCGCGCCAGCGTGGGCATCGCCCTGGCCGGCGGTGACGGCGCCGTCCAGCTCGAGCCGCCGACGGCCGCCGATCTCGCCCACGCGTCCGAGTCGCTGGTGCGCAACGCGGACGCCGCCATGTACCGGGCGAAGGAACGGGGTCGGTCTCGCTACGAGGTCTTCGAGGAGGACCTGCACCGCCAGGTGGTCCGCCGCTTCGACCTCGAGCGCGAGCTGCACCAGGCCGTCGCCGAGGACCAGCTCGTCGTCCACTACCAGCCCCTGATCGACGTGGGCACCGGCGTCATCACCGCGGTCGAGGCGCTGGTGCGCTGGGACCGTCCCGGGCACGGGCTCGTGTCGCCGGCGGAGTTCATCCCCGCCGCCGAGGACATCGGACTGATCGTTCCCTTGGGGGAAGCGGTGCTCGAGAAGGCCGCCAACCAGGCCGTCGAATGGGCGGCGATCGCCCCCGACCTCACCATGATGGTCAACCTGTCGGTCCGCCAGCTCGGCGACGAGCGGTTCCTCGAGCGGGTGGCACGGGTGCTCGAGTCGTCGGGGCTGTCGGCCGAGCGGCTGTGCTTCGAGGTCACCGAGTCGGCCCTCGCCGCCGGCCTCGGCCTGGTCGAGACCCTCCGCGAGCTCTGCGACATGAGGGTGGGCTTCGCCATCGACGACTTCGGCACCGGCTACGCCACCCTCGACTACGTCCGACGCTTCCCCATGGCCAACCACCTCAAGATCGACCAGTCCTTCGTGGCCGGACTCGATCGCCCGGGCTCGCCCGACCGGGCCATCATCTCGGCCGCCATCGTCCTCGGGCAGTCGCTGGGCTTCACCGTCGTGGCCGAGGGCGTGGAGACCGAGTCGCAGCTCGCCATCTTGCGCGAGCTCGACTGCGACGTCGTGCAGGGCTACCTCTTCAGCCGGCCGGCGCCGGCCGACGAGATCGCCGCCCTGCTCGTCGACCCCCGCCCCTGGCTGTAGGTCGCTCGGTGGCGGCGGCGGAGGAGGGCTAGAACGGGCGCCATGACGCTGACCCTCCAAGGCACCGAGGTCCTCCCCGCCGACGCCGGCCTCGAGGTGGCCGTCGACGAGACGGTCGCCGGCCGGCGCTGGGCGTGGTCGGTGGCCAACGCCGGCGACTCGCCCGTGGCGGTCCACTCGGTTCG
>CAYYDZ010000061.1:0-10648 GCA_964470715.1 uncultured Microthrixaceae bacterium
CGTCGGAGCCGGCGATCGTCTTCAGTGGCCGGATGTCGATGCCCGGGGTGTCCATCGGCAGGATGAGCCAGCTGATGCCCTTGTGCTTGGGGGCGTCAGGGCCGGTGCGGACGAGCATCTCGCAGTAGTCCGCCACCTGGGCGTTCGAGGTCCAGATCTTCGAGCCGTTGATGACGTACTCGTCGCCGTCGCGTACGGCCCGGGTCCGCAGCGAGGCGAGGTCGGACCCGGCCTGCGGCTCGGAGAAGCCCTGGCACCAGACCTCGTCGCCGCGCAGGATGGCCGGCAGGTGAGCAGCCTTCTGCTCGGGGGTGGCCTCGGTGATGAGGGTGGGGCCGGCGTGCAGGAGGGCAACGAACATGACGCCCACGTAGGGGGCGTTGCGGCGCTCGGTCTCCTCCAGGAAGATCAGGTGCTCGGCCGGCGAGGCCCCCCGGCCGCCGACCTCCTTCGGCCAGTTGATGCCGGCGTAGCCCTGATCGAAGAGCATGCGCTGCCAGGCGGTGTCGTAGGCGCGGCGGGCGTCCCAGTCGTTCTGGTCGGCGGGCGGCGGGCCGACGGTGGGCAGGACCTCGTCCAGCCACTCGACCAGCTCGGCCCGGAAGGCCTCTTCTTCGGCGGAGTAACGCAGGTCCACGAGCGGCGAGTGTACGAACGATCTGACGGCCCGTCAGATCCTGCCCCCCGTTCCCTGGATCAGCGGGGGAAGGCGCTGGCGAGGGCGTCGAGGCCCTCGCCGATCTCGGCCACGGTGGTGCCCCCCGTCGGCAGGTTGGCCGAGAACGAAGTCACCCCGGCCTCGACGAGGGCGGCCACCTGTGCGGCCGTGGCGCCGGCGTCGATGCCGCCGTCAGGGTCGCGCTTGAGGGGCAGGCCCACCCGGATGCCCAGCTCGCCGGGGTCACGGCCCGCCGCGACGAAGGCGTCGCGCAGGACGGCCGACTCGGCCACCACGTCGTCGGGGCGCATGCGACCGAGGGGCAGCCAGCCGTCGCCCTGCTCGGCGAGGCGGGCCGCCAGGGCGGGCGTGGCCTTCGCCCCGAACCAGATCGGCAGGCGGTCCTGCGCCGGCGCCGGCTCGCACCAGATCTCGTCGAACCAGACCGTCGGCGAGTCGAACGACACCGGGTCACCCCGACCCGCCCAGAGCGCCCGGCAGGCCCGGATGGTGTCGTCGTGGCGGCTCCAGCGCCGCTCCCAGGGCACGCCGGCGGCGGCGTACTCCTCGCGCTGCCAGCCGAGGCCGACGCCGAGGTCGACCCGGCCCCCCGAGAGGTTGTCGAGCGTGGCCACGGTCTTGGCCAACAGCACCGCCGGACGCAGCGGGGTGATGAGCACGCCCGTGCCGAGGCGCACCGAGCTGGTGGCGCCTGCGATGGCGGCGAGGGTGGTGAGGGGCTCGACCCAGGGGTCGCCGGGCGGGAAGGGGAAGTCGCCGTAGGGGTAGGGCTCGACGTTGGCGCTCATCACCACGTGGTCGGGCAGCACCACCTGGTCGAACCCGGCCGCCTCGGCGCGCTGCGCCACCTCGACGATGACCCGGTGGTCGGCGCCGAAGATCCGGTGCAGTCCGGCGATGGTGAGCGAGAGGGTGGGCGCGGTCACGACACCACCCACCCTCCCGCGCTCAACACGTGATGCCGCCGTCGAGGGGGACGATCGAGCCGGTCATGTACCGGGCCTCGTCCGACACCATGTAGGCGAACAGCCCCGCCATCTCCTCGGGCTTCGAGGCGCCCATGGGCGTCATCATCTTGCGGATCTTCTTGTAGTCGCCGCCCTCGGGCAGCTCCACGAACGAGTGGATGATGGGCGTGTCGACACCGCCGGGGCAGATGGCGTTGCAGCGGACGTTGCGGTCCTTGTACTCCTCGGCGATGGCCTTGGTCAGCTGGATCACGCCGCCCTTCGAGGCGCAGTACGCCGCGCTGTAGGGCTGGCCGAACAGGCCGGCGCTCGACGAGGTGTTGACGATCACACCGCCGCCCTGCTCCAGCATGTGGGGCAGCACGAAGCGGATCATGTACGCCGAGCCGTTGAGGTTGACCGCCACGATCTTGTCGAACTGGGCCAGGTCCATCTCGTGGCTGTTGGCGAAGGTGCCGATGCCGGCGATGTTGCAGAGGGCGTCGACCCGGCCGTACTCGGCGATCGTCGCCGCGACGGTGAACTCGACCGCGGATGCCGACGACACGTCACAGCCCAGGCCGATGGCCGTGCCGCCGGCCTCGGTGATCTCGGCGGCGGTCTTCTCCGCGGTCTCGGCGAAGAGGTCGACGCAGACCACCGAGCCCGCCTCCGCGGCGATGCGCTTGGCGGTCGCCTGGCCGATGCCCGAGCCGGCGCCGGTGACGATGGCCACCTTGCCCCGCGAGCGCGGCAGGACGTCCAGGGCCTCGTGGTCGGGGCCCTTCTCGCTGGTGCTGGTCCACTTCGATGCGTCGGCCACTACTTCCGCTCCTGGCTTCGCCGGGCCGCTCGGGCCCCGCCTGTCTTCCGTTCGGCCACGTAGGCGGCGTTCCTCGTCCTCATGAGTAGGTCAGAACTCCTCGGGCCAGCCGGCCCGCGTGCATGTCCTCGACCACCTCGGCGAAGGACTCCATCGGATAGGTCTTGGACACCAGCTCGTCGAGCTTGAGCTTGCCGTCCAGGTACAGCTGCACGAGCAGCGGGATGTCGTGGTGCGGACGGGCGCCGCCGTAGCGACAGCCGCGGACGCCCCGGTCGATGTGGGTGAGGTGCGTGATGGGCACCTCCATCTTCGCCGTGGGGGCGGGCACGCCGATGATCACGCAGTTGCCGCCCCAGTCGAGGGCCTTGACCGCATCCCCGACCACGGCCGGGTGGCCGACGCACTCGAACGACCAGTCCACGCCGCCCTTGACGAGCTGCTGGATCTGCTCGACGGCACCGCCGTCGCTGGCGTCGACGAAGTCGGTGGCGCCGAAGTCGAGGGCGAGGTCTTTCTTGGACGCCATGGTGTCCACGGCGATGATCCGAGAGGCGTCGCAGAGCTTGGCCGCCTGGATCACGTTCAGGCCGATGCCGCCCACGCCGAACACCGCAACCGTCTGGCCGTGGGTGACGTCGGCGGTGTTGAGCACGGCGCCGGCGCCGGTGATGACGCCGCAGCCGATCAGGCAGGCCGACTGGAGCGGGATGTCCTTGCTGACCTTCACGGCCTGCACCTGGTCGACCACGGTCACGTCGGTGAAGACGGAGGTGGCGGCGAAGTTGTACGCCGGCTCACCGCCGACGGTGAACGGCTGGCTCATCACGCCGAAGCTGCGCCGGCAGCGGGTGGGGAACCCGGTGTTGCAGGCCGAGCACTGGCCGCAGTACTTGAGGGTGGAGAGCACCACGTGGTCGCCCACCTTGAGCTTGGTGACCTCGCTGCCCACGGCGTCGACCACGCCGGCGCCCTCGTGGCCCATCACCAGCGGCGTGGGGAACGGGATGCTCCCGTCGAGCACGCTCAGGTCGCTGTGGCAGACCCCGGCGTTGACGATGCGGATGGCGACGTCGGTGGGCCCGGGCGGGCGCACCTCGACGTCGGTGCGGACGGCCGGCGCCGTCCCGTCATACACAATTCCTCGCACGGGATCTCCTACTGGTTGTCGGCGGGGGCGTGCGCTGCGGACGCACGCTCCCGGAGCTCGAATTTCAGGACCTTGCCGCTGGCGTTCAACGGCAGTTCGTCCACCACCTCGACGAACTTGGGCACCTTGTAGTTGGCCATGTTGTCCCGTGCCCACTCGATGACCCCGACGGGGTCGAGGTCGGCGCCGGCGCGGGGGATGACGTAGGCCAGCACCACCTCGCCGAAGCGCTCGTCGGGCACGCCCACCACCGCGGCCTGGGCGATGCCGCCGTGTCCGAGGAGCAGGTTCTCCACCTCGGCGGGATAGATGTTCTCGCCGCCGCGGATGATCATGTCCTTCTTGCGGTCGGTGATGTCGAG
The DNA here is from genome assembly GCA_964470715.1 of uncultured Microthrixaceae bacterium. GTDB lineage: Bacteria > Actinomycetota > Acidimicrobiia > Acidimicrobiales > DATDAH01 > JAEUJM01. Next base: position 3,962 of record CAYYDZ010000061.1, read on the forward strand.
GTAGCCGCGCTCGTCCATCACCCCGATGTCGCCGGTGTGGAGCCAGCCGTCGGCGTCGATGGCCTCGGCGGTCTGCTCGGGGTCCTCGAAGTAGCCGAGCATGACGTTGTAGCCCCGCACCACGATCTCGCCGGGCTCGCCCCGGGGCACCTCGTCGCCGTCGTCGTCGACCACCAGCACCTCGACGTCGGGGATGGCCCGGCCCGAGGTGTTGGCGATGGTCTCGGGGTCGTCGTCCGGCCGGCAGATGGTGGCCGTGCCCGTGCACTCGGTGAGCCCGTAGGCGGTGAGGATGGTGGTGAAGGTGAGCTCGGTGCGCATGCGCTTGATCATCTCGACCGGCACCGCGGCGGCGCCGGTGACGGCCAGGCGCAGGCTGGACAGGTCGTACTTCTCACGGTCGGGGTGCTCGAGGATGGCCATGTAGAGCGTCGGCGCCCCGGGCAGCATCGAGATGCGCTCGGCCTCGACGTTGGCCAGCACCTTGTCCACGTCGAACACGGCCTGGGGGACGACGGTGGCGCCCCGCATGAGCGCGGCCATCCACCCGGCCTTGTAGCCGAAGGTGTGGAAGAAGGGCATGACCACCAGGTAGCGGTCGCCCTCGGTGAGGCCCACGAACGACGACCACGTCTCGAACACCCGCAGGGTCTGCGCGTGGGTGACCATCACGCCCTTGGGGCGGCCGGTCGTGCCCGAGGTGAAGATGATGTCGGAGAGGTCGTCGGGGTGGACCGCGGCGGTGCGGGCCGCAGCCTCTGCCGGGTCGATGGCACCGCCGGCCTCGAGGTAGTGCTCCCAGGTCTCGGTGCCCTCGGGAGCGTCGCCCCGCAGCACCACGATCTTGTCGAGGTCGGGCAGGGCCGCGCCGGCGCTGCGCAGCAGGGCCACGTAGTCGGTGTCGAGGAAGCCGTTGACGGTGAAGAGCACCTTGGCGCCCGACTTCTCGAGCACGTAGGCGGCCTCGCCGCCCTTGAAGCGGGTGTTGATGGGCACCAGCACGCCGCCGGCGCTCAGTAGGCCAAGGGCGGCCACGATCCACTCCCAGACGTTCGGGGCCCAGATGGCGACACGGTCGCCGGGCTCGACGCCGGCAGCGATGGCGGCCCGGGTCGAGTGCTCGACCCGCTCGGCCAACTGGCCGTAGGTGAGGCGCAGGTCACCGTCGACGAGCGCCTCCGCGTCACCGAAGCGGGCGACCCCACTGGCCACGAGCCCCGGGATCGTCGCCCACGTCTGCCACCCCTCGTCGCTGCTCATGTCCCCCACTCCACCGGAATCTGACAGGGCGTCAGGTTAGCCCCGACGCCCCACCCCGCCCGCAGCCGAGCGGCGTCACCGAGTCGGCGGCGCCGACACGTTGGCAACGAGGCCCGTCAGGCCGGGGGCCGAGTGATGAACGCCTCCCACGCCTCCATCGCCGCTTCGGGATCCATCGCGCGGACCTCGTCCTCGTCGCGCCCGGCGGTGCGAACGAGGCGCTCGACGAGCCACTGCGGCACCGGCTCGACTGCCGGCTCACGGGCGACCGAGCCCACGGCACCCACGGTTCGGCCCAGCAGGCCGATGACGTCGGCGAGCGCCTGGGTCCTGGGGTTGTCCGGCAGGTCGGCCACCCGACCCTCCATCTCCGCGTAGACGGCTGCGTCCGCTCGGGCCCCGACCGCCCAGACCTCGGCGATCTCGACGACGACGCGGCCGAGGTCGTCGGTGGTCGTGCGCCACACGATGCGCCAGTGCGGATCGCCGACGGTCAGCTTCCGAAAGCCCACCAGCGCCCCGAGGAGCGGGTCCCCCGCGTTCGGGTCCCGTTCGAGGAGGAGCATCTTCTTCACGACCTGGCGCACCACCTGCGGGTCGGCGCGAACGAGGCGAACGAGGTCGTCGACGGCGGGGTCGATCAGCCGGACGTGAGCGCGCGTCCGATCTGCGTCGCCGTCCACGTCTTGGTCAGTCGACGCCGGCGGCCAGGTCAGCGTCGAGCTCGGCCTCGAGCTCGGCCCGATCGAACCCGAGCGAGGCGATCACCTCGTCGAGCGACGTGCGCCGGCCGTCGTCGGTCGCGAGGCGAGACAGGACGAGCGCCGCGCTGCGCAGATCGGCCTCCAACTCGGCCAGCGCCTCGAGCCGTTGCATGCCCACGACGGCCGCCATCGGCCGACCGTGGCGCTCGACCACGACGTCTCGACCCTCGTGCGCGGCACGCACGATCGCGCTCACCCCACGTTCCGCCGCCTGGGTGACCGAAAGGGTCTCCGCCGAGCTCGACATCAAGGCCATGACCAGACCGTACAGATTTCTGCACAGTTCAGCACCGGGCGAGGCCCGACGTCAGGCGAACCAGTGGCCAGCGTTGACGTCGAGGGCCTGGCCGGTGACGACCCGGGAGAGGTCGGAGGCGAAGAAGACGACCGAGTCGGCGATCTCGGCCGACGTAGGCAGGTGGTGGAGTGCGGTCTCGTCGGCGACCTGGTCGTACTTCTCCTCGGGGGTGATGCCCTCCTGCTCGGCCAGGAAGCGGAAGTACCACTCGACCGAGTCGCCCCAGATGTAGCCGGGCACCACCGAGTTGACCCGGATCTGGTACTCGCCCAACTCGAGGGCCAGCGTCTTGGCGGCGGCCAGCAGCGCCGACTTGCTCGCCGCGTAGACGCCGAACTCCTTCTGGATCCTGCGGGCCGACATCGAGTTGATGAAGATCACCGACCCGCCGCCGTTGGCCTTCAGATGCGGGATGAGCGCCTTGGTCATCTGCACCGAGCCGAACACGTTGACCTCGAAGCCGGTGCGCCAGGTCTTCATGTCGTTGTCCTCGATGGTCTCGAAGGGCGGCTGGATGAAGGCGTTGTTCACCAGCGCGTCGACATGACCGAACTTGTCCACCGCCGCCTGGGCCAAGGCGTGGCACTGGCCCTCGTCGGTGATGTCGGTGGGCACGCACAGGGCCTTGCGGCCCAGGGCCTCGACCTCGGTGGCGACGGCCTCGAGCTTGCCCGCCGAACGGGCGGCGAGGACGACGTCGGCGCCCTCGCGGGCGAAGGCGAGGGAGATGTCCCGGCCCATCCCCGGTCCGACCCCGGAGATGATGGCGACGCGATCTTGGAGGAGCATCGGGGAATCGTGGCACACGTGCTTGACCGCTCTTCGCAAGCTCATCGCATCACCTGCCGTCGCCAGCTCGCGAGCTCGCTGGTGGCTCGCTCGTCCCTCGCTGACGCTCACCGGGCCGAGTCCGACGCAGGCCCTCGCCAAGGGACCGCAGCTGCGTGACTAGCGTCAGCACGTGGCCTCCGTGATCCCCCCGCAGCAGCTCGTCTACGGCATGCAACTGCCCATCCAGTCCCAGAGCCGGATCTACGTCGAGCCGTGGGAGCTCGAGGCGGGTGCCGGTGCGCTGGCCGCGGTGGCCCGCAAGGCCGATGCGACCGGGTTCTTCTACATCGCCGTGTGCGACCACGTGACCATCCCGGCGCCGCTCGACCAGAAGATGGGCGACGTCTGGTACGACACCGTCGCGACCCTCGGCTGGCTCGCCGGCATCACCGAGCACGTCCGACTGCTCTCGCACGTCTACGTCGTCGCCTACCGCCACCCGCTCGTCACGGCCAAGGCCTTCGCCACCCTCGACGAGCTGTCGGGCGGACGGGCGATCCTCGGCGTCGGGGCCGGCCACGTCGAGCCCGAGTTCGAGCGCCTGGGGGTCGACTTCGCCGGCCGCGGGGCCGCCACCGACGAGGCCGTGGACACGCTGCGCTCGGTGTTCGACGGCACCTACGACGACGCCGGCGTCGGCCCCCGCCCCCGCCAGGAGCACCTGCCCATCTGGGTGGGTGGCTCGTCCAAGCCGGCGCTGCGTCGGGCCGGCGCCCGCGGCGACGGCTGGCTGCCCCAGGGCACCCCCAAGAAGGACATGCCCGACTCGATCGCCTACCTCCGCGAGGCCCGGGCCGCCGCCGGCCGCGCCGACGACCCCATCGACATCGGCGCCATCACCGGCATCTACTACGTGGGCGAGCCCACCTGGGACGTCGGCTCGTGGACCACCACCGGCTCGGGCGAGGCCGTCGCCGAGCAGATCCGGGGCTTCGCCGAGCTCGGCGTGAACCACGCCCAGATCCGCTTCCGCAGCCGCTCCCTCGACGAGCTGCTCGACCAGATGGACGCCTTCCACTCAGAGGTGGCGCCCCACCTCAACGCTTGAGAGAGCGGGGTCTAGTCGCATGGAAGTGCTGTCGAGTCGGGTCCTGATCTCCCCCGTCGACTTCGAGCGGTCGGTGGCGTTCTACGAGGACACCCTCGGGCTGACCATCTACCGCGAGTACGGCGTCGATGGCCGGCGCACGGGCGTGGTGTTCTTCCTCGGCGGCGGCCACCTCGAGCTCAGCCGACCGCGCGGCAAGGCCGGCCAGGGCAGGGTGACGTTCTGGCTCCAGGTCGCCGATGTCATCGCCGAGCACGAGCGACTCGCCGCCGCCGGCGTGACCATCACCGAGCCACCTCGCCGGCGACCCTGGGGACTCATCGAGATGTTGGCCACCGATCCCGACGGCCACCGCTTGTGCATCGTCGAGGTCCCCGAGGACCACCCCATCCGCCGCCGCCTCGACTGATCGCCCCGACCCTCATTGGAGGAAATAGCTGCCGTATATGGCAGCCATTTCCTCCAAGTCGTGCGGTCAGACGGTGGCGGCGGCTGCCGCCGCGGCATCGCGCATGCGGGTGGTGCGGTGCACCGGGTCCTTGTCGAACTGCGGCAGGACCTCTTTGGCGAACAGCTCGATCGAGCCCTGCACGATCTCGAGGGGGAGCATGTTCACGCCGAAGACCAGCTGGTCGGCGCCGGTGTCGGCGAAGGACTGGACGCCGCGGGCGCACTCCTCGGGCGTGCCTGCCGGCAGCATCCCGGCCTCGATGCCGATGTCGAGCAGTTCAGGGCTGATCTCGGGCATCACCTCGGGCCACGGCGGCACGCCGGGCGGGCGGGGGAAGGTGTCGAGGTACCGGTAGACGTTGCTCTGGAAGTACCCGCCGCCGGCCTTGCGGAACCAGTCCCGGGCCTCCTGGCCGTCCTCCATGCAGAGCATGGTGCTGACCAGGGTGACGTTGTCGTTGACGTACCCACCCACCGGGTCGGCGTCCTGGATGGCCTCCTTGTAGGCCTCGACCATCGGGGTGAGGGCCTGGGGCTCACGGAAGGTGAAGCCGAGGGCGCCGAGGCCGAGCCGGCCCGCCTTGGCGAAGGTCTCGGGGCTGCCGCACGCCACCCACATGGGCGGGTGGGGCGCCTTCCACGGCTTCGGCAGCACGTTGCGCTCGGGCATCGAGAAGAACTTGCCGTCGAACGAGTACTTCTCCTGCGCCCACATCTTCTTGAACTCGGGCATCACCTCGTCCCACATCTCGCGGGTGAGCTCGGGGTCGGTGATGCCGAAGCCGGCCTGCTCGGTGGTGGACGAGCCGCGGCCGGTGCCGAACTCGAAGCGGCCGTCGCTGAGGTGGTCGAGCATGGCGACCCGCTCGGCGATGCGGGCCGGGTGGTTCACCGGCGGGGTGACGTTGAAGATGCCCGAGCCGACGTGGATGTAGTCGGTGACCGCGGCCATGTAGCCCAGCCACGACTCGTTCGCCGAGAGGTGCGAGTACTCGTCGAGGAAGTGGTGCTCGCTCGCCCAGACGTACTTGAAGCGGTTGCGGTCGGCGGTCTTGACCAGCTCGATCTCGTAGAGGAAGCGGTTGTGCTCCGCGTGGGGGTCCTCGTCCCGGTAGTACTTCGGGACGTGGGTCTGGGTGAAGAGGCCGAACTCCATCGGAAAACGGTAACAGGTTCTACCGAACTGGACAGGCGTCCAGATCGACGGCCCGACCCTTCAGGCGCCCCTCAGAAGGGCATGGCGGCGCCGCCGTTGGGGCGCACGATCTGGCCCGTCATGAACGAGGACGCGTCCGAGGCGAGGTAGCACACCGCCCAGGCGATGTCGTCGGGCTGGCCCACCCGCCGCAGGGCCACGCCCTTGCTCATGCGCTTCTCCACCTCGGCCTTGAGGTCGGCGTCGACGTTGCCCTCGGCGTCGGTGAAGTTGCGGGTGGTCATCTCGCTGATGATGAAGCCGGGGGCGATGGCGTTCACCCGCACGCCGGCGGGGCCCACCTCACGGGCCAGCACGCGGGTGAGCTGGGCCAGCGCCGCCTTGCTCATGCCGTAGCCGGCGAGGTTGGGCGCGGGGGCGTCGATGGCGGCGGAGACCATGTTGATGATCGACCCGCTCCCCTGCTCGACCATCTGGCGGGCGGCGGCCTGGCACCCGAAGAACGGGCCCTTCAGGTTGACCGCCATGATCTTGTCGAACTCGTCCTCGCTGATGGCGTCGACCGGGTTGGTGATGATGATCCCGGCGATGTTGGCCATGACGTCGAGGCGACCGTGGCGCTCGACGGTGTCGGCCACGAGCGCCTCGACCGCTTCGCGGTCGGTGACGTCGACGGTGACGGCGTCGGCGATCTCGCCGCGATGGCGGATGCGGCCGCGGGTGTCCTCGGCGCCGTCGCCGTTGAGGTCGGCGCACACGACGCTGGCGCCGGCCTCGGCGAGGCGGAGCGCGCTGGCCCGGCCGATGCCGCTGCCGGCGCCCGTCACGATGGCCACCCGCCCGGTGAGGTCGTGGGCGGCGGCGAGGGTCTCGGGGGTCG
>CAYYDZ010000061.1:10748-15774 GCA_964470715.1 uncultured Microthrixaceae bacterium
ACGATGGCCACCCGCCCGGTGAGGTCGTGGGCGGCGGCGAGGGTCTCGGGGGTCGTGGTCATCAGGCCACCCCCGTTCGTTCTGGGACCAGAAACAGACCGGTGAGTGCGCATTCCTGTACCCAGAACGGGGAGTTGGTGGTGATCGCGGTGGTCGGAGTCATCGGTGACCTCGGCTCAGAAGTCCATCGGGTACGGGAACTTCACGCCCACGCCGCCGTCGACCACGAGGGTCTGGCCGTTGACGTAGGACGAGAGGGGCGACGAGAGGAACAGCAGGGCCGAGGCGATGTCCTCGGGGAGGGCGACGCGCCGCAGCGGGGTGTTCTCGATGTTCTTGTTGCGGCCCTCCTCGCCGACGTAGGCGGACACCCGGGGCGTCCAGACCATGCCGGGGGCGACGGCGTTGATGCGCAGGTTCTTGGGGCCGAGCTCGACCGCGCCGGAGCGCACCAGCGACATGAGGCCGGCCTTGGCCACGCCGTAGGCGGCGTGCAGCGGCGCCGAGCTGATGCCCGACACGGAGGCGACGAAGGTCATAACGCCGCCGCCGGTCTCGGCCATGCACTTCCCGCCGACCTGCATCGCCAGGTAGGCGTGGCGCAGCACGATGTTCTGGTGCCACTCCCAGAGGTCGTCGTCGATGTCGAGCAGGCCCATGTACTGGGCCATGCCGATGATGTCGACGAAGCCGTCGACCTGGCCGCCGAAGGTGTCCTTGGCCTCGGCGAAGAGGCGCTCGACGTCCTCCCGGCTGGTGCAGTCGCCCGCCCAGGGAGTGCCGCCCACCTCGCCGGCGATGTCGGCGGCGAGGTCGGGGTCGAGGTCGACGGTCACCACGTTGGCCCCCACGGAGGCGAGGGCGTGGCTGGCCTGGCGCCCGATGCCCTGGCCGGCGCCGAGGACGATGTAGCCCTTGCCGTCGAGCCGCAGGCGGCTGGGGTAGTCGGGGACCTCGGAGTCGTCGGTGCGCGTCATGGCTCGGGATAGTAGGACGAGGGCGTGAGTCCGACCGACGGAGGCGCTTCGGAAGCGCCAGGCCAGGCCCCGACGGCGGGCGAGCAGGCATGAGTCGGACCGCGAGCCGCGCGGTGAGGCACGCCGACGATGACGCTCACCGGGGTCATGCGCAACTCGCCACCCTGGCGCCGCCGACAGCACTGGGCGACGAGGTCGTGGCGCGGTGGCAGGCGGCCTTCGAGCCGGCCGCCGACGCCGAGCGCGCCACCTTCATGGCGGCCTACATGAAGGGTCACTTCGCCTTCCTCGGCATCACCTCGGCACCCCGTCGAGCGCTGGCCCGCGAGGCCCTCGCCGGGCTGCCTGTGCCCGACGAAGAGGACGTCGCCGCGGTCGCCGCCGGCGCCTGGGCCCTCGAGGCCCGGGAGTACCAGTACGCCGCCGCCGACTACGCCGTGCGCTGGGTGCGGCGCTGCTCCCCGGCCTTCCTGCCCGTGGCCCAGGGACTGGTCACCGCGAAGTCGTGGTGGGACACGGTCGACCTGCTCGCCGCCCGGGTGGTCGGCCCCCTGGTCGCAGCCACGCCGGCGCTGCGGTCGGAGATGGACCGATGGCTCGTGTCCGACGATCTGTGGCTGGCCCGCTCAGCGATCCTCCACCAGCTGAAGTGGAAGGCCGACACCGACGCCGACTGGCTCTTCGCCGCCTGCCTGACGCGTGCCGCCGACACCGAGTTCTTCCTGCGCAAGGCCATCGGCTGGGCGCTGCGGGAGTACTCGAAGACCGACGCCGCCGCCGTCCGCCGCTTCGTGTCCGACCACGACGCCGAGCTGTCCGGCCTGTCCAAGCGCGAGGCGCTGAAGTGGCTCGAACGCCGCGCCGCCCGGGCCGAAACCGCGGTCCACGCGGAGGTGGAGGCGAGCTCCTCCGGAATCCCGAGGCCGTCGCCTCCACCTGTCGACGTGGTGGACCAATGAGCCCGGCGTCGTTCTTCCGGCCCGACAAGTGGCCGCGCACGCCGGCGCAGTTCTTCGAGGCGGCGGCGTCCATCCCCCTCACGCCGGCCGAGTGGCGCGACGCCGCCGACGAGGTGCGCCGCTCCCCCTCTCGCATGTTCCTCGACATGGTGCAGTCCGTGGCCCGCAGCGTCGCCGGCCGCGAGCTCGAGATCCGCACCGGCGACTCGGACGTCACCCTCGTGCTCGACGACGTCACCTACGACCACGACCCACCGGTCGTCCCCTGGATCCCGGGCAACGAGCTCGAGGTGGTCGACGAGATCGACATCAGGGCCTCGACCATCCGCTGGGAGGCCGGCCAGATCGACACCCTGCGCATCGGCGTGCGCAACGTCACCCTCGACCCCGGCGTGGTGGCCACGGTGTACGCCCGGCCCGTCGAGCTCGAGGGCGAGATCGGCCAGGCCACCTTCGACGAGTGGCTGCGCTCGTCCGGCGCCGCTTTCGACATCGTCCTCGACGGCGAGGGCACGGCGACCGCCCATCCCCACGACTGGCGGCGCTGGGGCGTGCGGGCGCAGGTCGCCCCCGTCCTCGAAGGCGACCGGATCCACGTGGACGTGCTGCGGATCTGGATCGGCCCTTTCAGCTTCCGGCGCCTCCGCTGGGTGCCGGAGCGACACACCATCGACCTGCCGACCTTCGACCGGGGCCTCGCCGTCATCGGCCTGTCCGTTTCCCCCGGCGTCCTGCGGGTGCGGGGCCACATCCCCGAGTGGCGGGAGCGGGTCCACATCGACCAGGTCGTCCGCGCCGCCGGCGTCGTCGGCAACCACGTCATCTTCGACCGCGACCCCGCCTGAGCACCCGAGTCTGACGCCCGCGTCCCGCTGGCGAGGGCGCGCGCCTGCGCCGCTAGCGTCGCCGGGATGGAGCGCACGATCTTCGAGGACGAGCACGAGCAGTTCCGGGCGTCGTTCCGGCGCTGGGTGGAGGCGGAGATCGTCCCCCACTACCTCGACTGGGAGTCCGCCGGCATCGTCCCCCGCGAGGTGTTCGCCAAGGCCGGCGAGCACGGCTTCCTGGGGATGTCGATTCCCGAGGAGTACGGCGGCGGCGGGGTGGACGACTTCCGCTACAACCTCGTCATCGGCGAGGAGGTGCAGGCCGCCGGCGTGGGGTCGAGCGGGCTCGGGATCACGCTGCACAACGACATCTGCCTGCCCTACTTCCTCGCCTACTGCACCGACGAGCAGAAGGCCCGGTGGCTGCCGGGCATCGCCTCGGGCGAGCTCATCACCGCCATTGCCATGACCGAGCCCGGCATCGGCAGCGACCTGGCGTCGATGTCCACCAGCGCCATCCGGGACGGCGACCACTACGTCGTCAACGGGTCGAAGACCTTCATCACCAACGGCATCAACGCCGACCTCGTCATCACCGCGGTGAAGACCGACCCAAGCCAGAAGCACCGGGGCATGAGCCTGCTCGTGCTCGAGCGGGGCATGGACGGCTTCGAGCGGGGCCGCAACCTCGAGAAGGTGGGCCTGCACGCCCAGGACACCGCCGAGCTGTTCTTCACCGACGTCCACGTGCCCGTCGCCAACCTGCTCGGCGAGGAGGGTCAGGGCTTCGTGCACCTGGTGCACAACCTCCCGCAGGAGCGGCTCTCCATCGCCGCCGCCGGCGTGTCCGCGGCCCGGGCGGCGCTCGGCTGGACCCTCGAGTACGCCAAGACCCGCCAGGCCTTCGGCCAGCCCGTCGGCTCGTTCCAGAACAGCCGCTTCGTGCTCGCCGAGGTGGCCACGGAGATCGAGGTGGGCCAGGCCTACGTCGACCGCTGCATCGAGGGTCTGAACACCGGCACCCTCACCGCCGAGGAGGCGGCCATGGCCAAGTGGTGGTGCACCGAGCTGCAGAAGCGAGTGGTCGACAAGTGCGTGCAGCTCCACGGCGGCTACGGGTACATGCTCGAGTACCCCATCGCCCGGGCCTACGCCGACGCCCGCATCACCACCATCTACGGGGGAACCACCGAGATCATGAAGGAGATCATCGGCCGCTCCCTCGGCGTCTGACCGTCGGTCCGTCGGTCTGTCGGTCGCCCGCTCCGTCATCGCGACCTCGTTCGTTCTGGCTCCCGATTCGACCGCCCAGACGGTCGAATCGGGAGCCAGAAGCGAGGAACCGGCCCGCCCGGCGGTCAGATGCGGCGGTCGACGCGGCGGGTCATGTAGCCGAGGACGGCAGAGCCCAGGGGCGGGCACCAGCGGTCGACGTACCACAGGGTCTTCGCCGACGCGGGCACGACGATGACGGCCCTGTTGGCGGCCACGAGCTCGAGCGCCCGACGGGCCACGCCGGCCGGGGCGACGGGCTTCTGGCCCACGATGGCCAGGAAGTCCCGACCGGAGATCTCCTGCGCCGAGGTCGGCGGCAGGCCCGGGGGACCGGAGACGTCGAGCAGCGGGGTGTCCACCGGGCCAGGGCAGAAGACGCTCACCTTCACGCCGTGCAGTGCCGCTTCGGGACGCAGACCCCGGGACAGGCCGACGACGCCGAACTTGGTCGTGGTGTAGGCGGTGAGGAAGGGCGGTGGGGACAGGCCGGCGGCCGAGGCGGTGTTGACGATGTGGCCGTGGCCCTGCTCGATCATCCGCGGGTAAGCGGCGAGGACCCCGTTGACCACGCCGCCGAGGTTCACGTCGAGAACGCGGTCCCAGTGCGCCGCGGTCATCTCGTGGGTCGGCCCGCCGAGGGACACGCCGGCGTTGTTGAAGAGCAGGTCGAGGGTGCCGTCCCGGTCGACCACCTCGTCGACCAGTGCGGCGAACGCGGGGCCGTCGGTGACGTCGAGGCGCCGGCCGACCACTCCATCGCCGAGCTCCGCCGCGGTCCGCTCGACCGCGTCGCCGTCGACGTCGGCCAGGACCACCTTGGCGCCCAGCTCGGCCAGGCGCTCGCCCAAGGCCCGTCCGATGCCCGAGGCACCGCCGGTGACGATGGCCGTCCGCCCCCGGAACGCCGCCGATTCGCTGCGGGCCCGCCGCTCCCCTCGTCTCCCCACGCCCGCACGCTACGCCGGTGGCGCCACCCCGCTCCGAACTG
>CAYYDZ010000062.1:0-3643 GCA_964470715.1 uncultured Microthrixaceae bacterium
GCCGCGTTCTCGATGGTCAAGCTCACGAACGACTTCGGGGTGCCCTTCCCGATCGCGCCCCTGCTCGGTGCCGCCATCGCCGCCGGGGTGGGGGTCCTCGCCGGCCTCCCCGCGGTGCGGGTCCGGGGCCTGAACCTCGCCATCGTGACCCTCGCCGCCGCGGTGGCCATCGAGGAGCTCGCCTTCAAGTGGGCCTGGTTCACCGGCGGGCTGGGTGGCACCAGGGTCCCCGAACCGACCCTGTTCGGCATCGACCTCGGCATCGCGGCCCGGGGCGACGCCTACCCTCGACCGGCGTTCGGCCTCCTGTGCCTCGTGGTGGTCGCGGCCTGCGGGGTCTTCGTGGCCGCCTTGCGCCGCAGCCCCACCGGCCTGCGCTGGCTGGCCGTGCGGGCCAACGAGCGGGCCGCGTCCGCCGCCGGCATCGACGTGGCCCGCGCCAAGCTCGTCGCCTTCGCGGTCTCGTCGTTCCTGGTCGGCCTCGCCGGCTCGCTGCTCGCCTACCAGCGCCAGAACCTGTCGGTCAGCACCTTCACCGTCTTCCAGTCCCTGGGCTATCTCGCCGTCACCTACATCGGCGGGGTGGCCAGCATCGCCGGCGCCCTGCTCGCCGGCGCCCTCACCCAAGGCGGCGTCGTCACCGAGCTGACCGGCGGGGACTCGACCTCGCAGTACCAGTTCGCCCTCAACGGGGTGGTGCTGATCGTGGTGGCCATCGTCTACCAGGACGGCCTGGCCGGCGCCCTGGGGCGCCTGTGGGAGCGGGTGGGCCTCAGTCGGTCCATCCGGGAACGCCCTCGTCGAGGTCGACCTCGGCCGAATTCATGAGGCCCGCCAACATCCGGTAGTAGCCCACCAGCAGGGTCAGTTCGACGAGCTCGGGCTCGGCCCAGGTCCCCGCAAGGGCGATCCACGTGTCCTGGCTGATCTTGTCGTGGGCGCAGAGCTCGTCCACGGCGTCAACCACGGCCCGCTCGTGGTCGGTCCACTCGCCCACGAGGGCGGGGGTGCGCAGCTCGGTGATGTGGCGGTCGTCGAGGCCGACCTCGCGCCCGAGCAGGGTGTGCTGGCCCCACTCGTACTCGGCCTCGGTGCGCCACGCGGTGCGGAGGATGGCGATCTCGCGGACGCGGGGGTCCAGGGTGCCCTCGAAGAGGAAGACCCGCCCGAGGCGCAGGGCGCGGCGGGCCAGGTCCGGGTGGTGGGCGAGGGTGCCGAACAGGTTGGCCGGCGACGCGGAGCCGGTCGCCCTGGCCCCTTCGATGATCTTCTGGCCGATCGGGTCGTCCGACGAGGTGAGCGGGTCGATGCGCGCCACCGGACCCTCCCTACTCCTGGACCAGCTCGATGAGCGTGCCGAACGCCGTCTTGGGGTGCACGAAGGCGACGGTGGTGCCACGCGAGCCGGGACGCGGGGCCTCGTCGATCACGCGACCGCCCTGGTCCTTCACGGCCTGGAGGGCCACGCCGCAGTCCGCCACCCGGTAGCCGATGTGGTGCAGGCCCTCGCCCTTCTTCTCCAGGTACTTGGCCACGGGCGAGTCGTCGCGGGTGGGGGTCAGCAGCTGGATGTAGGACTCGGCCACGGCGAGGAGGGCCTCCTCCACGCCGTCGCTCTCGACCACCTCGCGGTGCTCGACGGTGGCACCGAAGGTCTCGCGGTAGTAGTCGATGGCGGCGCCGAGGTCGTTCACGGCGATGGCCACGTGGTCGATCTCGGTGAGCAACGAGCCGACGCCCTGGCCGGACTGCTGCTGGGCCTGGTCGTCGTCCTCGTCGCCGGGCATCCGTGCGGTCACGGGGGTCATGTTTGCCTTGTCCCTCCTTCGTCGGGACCCCTTCGGGATCCGGTTCGTCCTCTGCGCTGCTCCGCTTCGCTCCGCAACGTCACGTGGCCCGGTCAGGCGCCGTGGCGGCGGAACAGGGTGATCTTGTCCTCGCCGACCTTCTCGCGGAACTCGGGGTCGTCGATGCCGAGGCCCTCCTCGGGGGCGAGGCACAGCACCCCGATCTTGCCCTCGTGGAGGTTGTGGTGGACCTGGTAGGCGGCCTCGCCGACCTCGCCGAGCGGGTACACCGCCGAGAGGATGGGCTGGATCTTGCCCTCGGAGATGAGGCGGTTGGCCTCCCACGACTCCTTGTAGTTGGCGAAGTGGGAGCTGACGATGCGCTTCAGCTTCATCCAGAGGTGGCGGTTGTCGTACTCGATCATGTAGCCGCTGGTGGCGGCGCAGGTGACGATCGTGCCGCCGCGGGCGGTGACGAACACCGAGGCCCCGAAGGTCTGGCGGCCGGGGTGCTCGAACACGATGTCGACGTCACGGCCGATCATCCCGCGGATGTCCTTGCCCAGGCGGCGCCACTCGGCCTCGTCCTGGGTGTGCTCGTCCTTCCAGAACTGGTAGCCGGCGGCCTTGCGGTCGATGGTGTGCTCGCAGCCCAGCTCGTGGAGCAACTCGGCCTTCTCGGGAGAGGAGACGACGCCCACCGGGGTGCCGCCGCCGTTGAGGACGTACTGCACGGCGTAGCCGCCGAGGCCGCCGACCGCGCCCCAGATCAGCACGGCGTCGCCTTGGCGCATCTGCACGGCGTTGGGGCTGACGAGCATGCGGTAGCTGGTGGAGTTGGTGAGGCCGTTGCAGGCCGCCTCCTCCCAGGTCAGGTGCTTCGGCTTCGGCATGAGCTGGTTGGCCTTGACCACGGCGAGGTCGGCGAGGCCGCCGAAGTTGGTCTCGAAGCCCCAGATGCGCTGGTTGGTGGCGAGCATCGAGTCGTCGTGGGCGGAGGGGTCCTGGTCGTCCACGTGGTTGCAGTGCACCGTGACCTTGTCGCCCGGCTTCCAGTTGCGCACCGCCGAGCCCACCTGGACGACGACGCCCGAGGCGTCCGAGCCGACGACGTGGTACGGCAGGTCGTGACGGGCCCCCCAGCGGCTCTCCTTGCCGAGGCGCGAGAGGAAGCCGAAGGTGGGCAGCGGCTCGAAGATCGAGGTCCAGACCGTGTTGAAGTTGATGGACGACGCCATCACCGCCACGTAGGCCTCGTCGGGGGCCAGCTCGGGTCGGGCGACCTCTTCGACGTGGAGGGACCGGCGGGGGTCCTTGTCCTCGGACGCCACCCCCTCCCACATCGCCATCTCGTCCTTCTTCACGAGGGCGGCCCGGTAGGCCTCGGGGAGCGGGAGGGCGGCGATCTCGTCGCCCGAGGCACCCGCCTGGATGGCTTCAAGGATCTTTTCCATAGGCGCCGAAGGTAGCGGGCCGCCGGGGTACGGGCCGAGTCCGGGCCGCTCAGCCCTACCACGGAGAGCATTCGCGCGCTACGCTCAGTGGTCGGCAGACAGGGTTCGCTCCTTGAGCGGAACCCTCGTCGGTTCTTGACCGCAAGCGAGGTACGCGATGGCACTGACGCCCGAGGACATCGAACAACACATCTTCAAGGTCTCCCGGCGAGGCTACGACAAGGTCGAAGTCGACCGGTTCATGGGCGAGGTGGCCAAGAGCTACCGCGAGGTCCAGTCGATGCTCGACGGGGTCTCCACCGGAACAGGGACGACCGCGGACGTGACCGGTGGCTCCCCTCTGCCCGTGCGCACCCCGGGCGCCACCACGGAGGGTGGCGGCGAGCTCTTCTCCTTCGACCG
>CAYYDZ010000062.1:3743-13350 GCA_964470715.1 uncultured Microthrixaceae bacterium
CCGCCGAGGGAGACGACTTCCAGCGCCTCGGCACCGAGGTGGCCGACGTGTTGCGCACCGCTCACTCCTCGGTGGCCCAGCTCCGCCACGAGGCCGAGGTCGAGGCGGCCGTGATCCGGCAGCGGGCCGACCGCGAGATCGCCGACCTGCGTCGCAACGCCGAGGTCGAGGCGGCCCTCGTCCGTGAGGGCGCCGAGCGCGACGCGGCCGCCCTCAAGGCCGACGCCGAGAGCCACGCGTGGCGCCTTCGGGCCGAGGCCGACGAATACGCCGCCCGGGTGCACGTCGACACCGATCGGGACGCCACGGAACGGACCGCCGCCGCGGCCCTGGCCCTCGATCAGGCCGAACATCGCCTCCACGAGGCTCGCATCGCCGCCGACGCCATGCTGGCCGACGCGGACCAGCGCGCCACGGCGATCGTCCGTGAGGCCGAGGTGGCGGCCCTGGCCCGGAAGGCCGAGCTCGAGGCCCAGTCGGCCAAAGCCGACGCCGAAGCCCGGATCCGTCGTGAGGACCTGTTGGCCGAGGCCGAACAGCGCCTCGACGCCGTCGCCGGCACCGAGGCCGCGCTCCGAGCGCGGCTCGTGGCCGCTCACGGGGACCTCGGCGCCGCCCTGGCCAGGTTCCCGGCAGATGTTGCTTCGCCGGCGCCCGCCGCCGAGGTCGGCCCCGACGTCCCCGCAACCCCCCCCACCGTCGACCTCACCGACGCGAGCGGCGACCACGTGGTGCTCGACCTCACCGGCGACGCTGCCGACCCCGACGCCGAGCCTCCGGTGCCGTCGGACTGGCCAGGGCCGCCGCCGGCGCTCGGTCGCGTCGACGCCCCGCTCGGCCACCCCGTCTCGGCGTCCAGCGGGTCGTCGTCTGTCGCCACGGACCTGGCCACGCCGGCGGCGCCCGCGGCACCCGAGGCTGCACCGATCGATGCCGATCCGCTGCCCGACATCGTGCGCAACGCCATCGGTCGAGCGGTGCAGAGCGCGGTCGACCGAGGCGACGCCGACCCCGCCTGAGCGCCCGCCGCCAGCTTTCCTTCGCGAGATCCGGCCCCGTACACTCGCCTCGACACGTAGGCACCGGGAGGATTCACCCATGGCTGGTTCTGTCATTCTCACGGGGGCGCGCACACCCGTCGGCAAGCTCTCGGGCGCACTGGCGTCGTTCGCCGCCACCGACCTCGGGGGGTTCGCCATCAAGGCCGCCCTCGAGAAGGCCGGGCTCTCGCCCGAGCAGGTCGACTACGTGATCATGGGCCACGTGCTCCAGGCCGGCGCCGGCCAGATCACCGCCCGCCAGGCCGCCGTGAACGCCGGCATCCCCCTGTCGGTGCCCGCCACCACCATCAACAAGGTGTGCCTCTCCGGGCTGAACGCGATCCACCTGGCCGACCTGATGGTCCAGTCCGGCGAAGCCGACATCGTCGTCGCCGGCGGCATGGAGTCGATGACCAACGCCCCCTACCTGCTGCCCGGCGCCCGCGCCGGCTACCGCCTCGGCGACAAGAGCGTCGTCGACTCGATGATGTACGACGGCCTGTTCTGCGCCTTCGACCAGGTGGCCATGGGTGCCGGCACCGAGAAGTACGCCGCGTCCGCCGGCCTCGAGCGCCTGCCCCAGGACGAACTGGCCGCCGCCTCCCACGAGCGGGCCGCCCGCGCCGCCAAGGACGGCAAGTTCGACGACGAGATCGTCCCCGTCGAGGTGCCCCAGCGCAAGGGTGACCCCGTGGTGGTCAGCGTCGACGAGGGCGTCCGGGGCGACACCACCGTCGAGTCGCTCGCCGGCCTGCGTCCCGCCTTCGACAAGGCCGGCAACATCACCGCCGGCAACGCCTCGCAGATCTCCGACGGCGGCGCCGCGGTGATCGTCACCTCCAAGGCCAAGGCCGAGGAGCTGGGCATCGCCCCGCTCGGCGAGATCGTCAGCTACGGCCAGGTGGCCGGCCCCGACCCGTCCCTGATCAGCCAGCCCGCCCGCGCCATCGAGGCCGCTGCCTCGCGGGTGGGCATGGCGGTGTCCGACATCGACCTGTTCGAGCTGAACGAGGCCTTCGCCGCGGTCGGTGTGCAGTCCATGAAGGACCTCGGCATCACCGGTGACGTCACCAACGTCAACGGCGGCGCCATCGCCATCGGCCACCCGGTCGGCATGTCCGGCACCCGGCTGGCCCTCACCATCCTGCTCGAGCTCCAGCGTCGCGGTGGCGGCGTCGGCGCGGCCGCCCTCTGCGGCGGCGGCGGCCAGGGCGACGGCATCATCGTCCGAACCCTCTAGGCCGACCGCCCCGATCGCTCGGCCCTGTTCGCCCGGCCCGCCATGATGGGCCGGTGAACGACATCCTCGACGACCTGCGCCGCTGGCGCGGGCAGGGCCGCCGCGTCGCGATCGCGCGCGTCATCGACGTCGACGGTTCGAGCCCGCGCCCGGCGGGCGCGGCCATGGCGGTGTCCGAGGACGGCGAGGTGGCGGGCTCGGTGTCCGGCGGCTGCGTCGAGGGCGCGGTGGTGGCCACCGCGCTCGAGGTGCTCGAGACGGGTGAGCGGCGCATCGAGACCTACGGCTACTCCGACGACGAGGCCTTCTCGGTGGGCCTCACCTGCGGGGGCACCATCCACCTCTTCGTCGAGCCCTTCGACTGGTAGCCCATGCCCGGCACCCTGTTCGACGAGCTCGCCGCCGCCATCACCGCCGGCCGCCCGGCCGTGCTGGCCACCGCCATCGACGGCGACCAGGCGGGGGCCAAGGTGCTCGTGGTCGCGCCGGAGGGGGCCGACGACCTCCAGGTGGCCGCCACGGGGTGGACCGACGAGCAGCTCGAGCGGGCCGTGCGTCGCGACGCCGCCGCCGCAGTGACCTCGGGGGCCACCAGCGTCCGCCGCTACGGCGACGCTGGTCAGCTCGAGGGCGATGCCCACCGCGTGTTCTACGAGGCCTTCGTCCCTCCACCGCGGCTGATCATCTTCGGGGCGGTCGACTTCAGCGCGGCCCTGGCGCGCGTGGCCAAGGTCCTCGGGTTCCGGGTCACCGTCTGCGACGCCCGCCCCGCCTTCGCCACCCGCGCCCGCTTCCCGGACGCCGACGAGGTGGTCGTGGACTGGCCCGACCGCCACCTCGCCGAGGTCGGCGCCGAGCTGGGGCCGCGCGACGCCGTGTGCGTGCTGACCCACGACGCCAAGTTCGACGTCCCCGCGGTCGTGGCCGCGCTGGCCACCGACGTCGGCTACCTGGGCGCCATGGGCTCGCGGCGCACGACCGAGGAGCGCGCCCGGCGCCTGCGCGAGGCCGGCGTCACCGACGAGGGCCTCGCCCGCCTCCTGGCCCCCATCGGCCTCGACCTGGGGGCCCGCACCCCGGAGGAGACCGCGGTGGCCATCTGCGCCGAGATCATCGCCTGCCAGACCGGTCGTGCCGTGCCCCGCCTGCGCGACACCGACGGCCCCATCCACGGCGTCCGGCCCTGAGGCGCGCCGCCCGGGGGCCCGCGCTCACCGGACCAGGATCAGCGCCACCAGGCCGGCGGTGATGACGACCGACGCCCGCAGGCGCCGGCCGCCCAGGCGCTCGCCCAGGAAGACCCAGCCGGCATAGGCGCCCAGCACGATGGAGGACTCCCGCAGGACGGCGACGTAGCCGACCGGGGCGAAGCGCACCGCCACCAGCACGAGCGAGTAGGCGCCGGTCAGGCAGCCGCCGGCCACGAGGTAGCGCCTCCAACCGGGCAGCGCCGAGCGCACCAGGGCCGCCCCCCGGCCACGGGCGAGGCCCCACACCGAGAGGAAGACCGCCGACACCACCGTCACCGAGATGCCGTAGGCGAGCCCGTCGGTGGCGGCACGCGAGCCGGCGGAGTCCACCAGTGTGTACACGCCGATGGTCGCGCCGGTCAGGAGGGCGAAGCGGAACTCGACCAGCGGCGTGCCCCGGCCCACCAGCAGGCCCAGCCCCACAGCCACGACCACGATCGCCCCCCATGCCGGCCAGGGCAGGTGGTCGTCCAGCAGGACCACGCCGCCGAAAGCGGCCAGTACCGCCCCGGTGCCGCGCGACAGGGGGTACGCGAGCGAGAAGTCGCCATGCCGGTAGGCCGCCACGAGGGCGGCCACGTAGCCGACGTGGATGAGCCCCGAGCCGAGCAGGTACGGGACCGTGTCCGCCCCCGGCGGGCCGACGACGAGCAGGACCGGCAGGAAGAGCAGGCTCCCGGCGAGGTACTGCGCCCACGCCGCGAGGTCCCGGTCGTCGCTGGTCTTGACCAGGAAGTTCCAGCTCGCATGCAGCACGGCGGCGGCGAGGGCCAGGACCGTCGCCGTCAGCACCGGGGCACGATAAGCAGTGGTGGCCCGGCGGGGCCACACTGGTCAAATGCAGGAACGCGAGGAGCGGGACGAGCCGGGCGAGCCCGACCTGGGCCTCACGACGCTCCGGGGCCGTCTGCTGGTGGCGTCGCCGGTGCTCACCGACCCCAACTTCGATCGGACGGTCGTCCTGCTCGTGGAGCACGGCGCCGACGGGGCGCTGGGGCTGGTGCTCAACCGGCCGAGCGAGCTGCCCGTCGGAGAGGTCCTGGCCAAGTGGGCGGCACGCGCCGCGGCGCCGGGGGCCATGTTCCTCGGCGGGCCGGTGCAGCCCAGCGCCGTGATCTGCCTTGCCGGCGCCGACGGTCCGGCTCCCGATGCGGTCCGCGTCGACGACGACCCGGTGCTCACCCCGACGGCGGTACCCGGGATCAGCCTCGTCGACCTCGACGGCGATCCCGACCTCGTGCCTGCCGGCGTCGAGCTCCGCTGCTTCGCCGGGTACGCCGGCTGGGGCGAGGGCCAGCTCGAGGCCGAGATCGACGAGGGCGCGTGGTTCGTGGTCGATCCGCTCCCGGCCGATCCCTTCGTCTCACGTCCGAGCCGACTGTGGCGCGAGGTGCTCGCCCGCCAACCCGGCCCGCTCGCCCGCTATGCGCTGTACCCGTCGAACCCGATGGTGAACTGACCGGCCGCCAAGCGTCGAGCATCGGGGAGGGGTAGCGTCCACCCACCAACGGAGGGCCCGGCGGGCCCCGACGATGAATGGGTGAGCGATGGGACACAGCACGACGAAGGTGACGACCCTGTGGGGCCTGGTGCTGGCACTGCTGCTGGGCAGCCTCGGCGTGGCCGGCGCCCAGGAGGCGCCGGCGGCACCGGATGAGGCCGCCGTCGGCACGTGTCAGTTCCCCCCCTGCTGGGGCGCCAACGGGATCGGTGACCCCTACTTCCCGAGGGACGGCAACGGCGGGTACGACGTCTCCCACTACGGCCTCGAGCTGTCCTACGACCCCGACACAGACGTGCTCGACGGCGTGGCGACCCTCGATGCCCGTTCCACCCAGTACCTGTCGCGCTTCAACCTGGACTTCGACGGACTGGAGATCTCGGCGCTGACCATCGATGGCACACCCGCCGCCTTCACCCGGGCGAACGGCGAGCTCAAGGTCACCCCGGCCACCCCCCTCCTGGCGCGCACCCACTTCCAGGTCGTGGTGGCCTACAGCGGTGTGCCGGTGGCGCAGACCGGCGACGACCTCGGCGGCGGCTGGATCCCGACCGACGACGGCGTGCTCGTGGCAGGCCAGCCCCACGGGGCCTCGACCTGGTTCCCGGCCAACGACCACCCTCGCGACACGGCGGCGTTCGACATCGCCATGACCGTGCCGGAGGGCCTCGAGGCGGTCGCCAACGGCGCCCTCGTCAGCCACGACACCGCTGCCGGCGAGACCCGCTGGGTGTGGTCGGCACCGGCCCCGATGGCCACGTACCTGGCCACGGTGAACGTCGGCGAGTTCGATCTCACCGAGTACCACGACGCCGGGGCCCGCCCGGGTGGCGTGGACTACGTCGATGCCCTCGACCCCGACCTGCTCGCCGTGGTCGCACCGCACACGGGCACGCAGTACGCCCTGTCGCAGGCCGCCAACACCACCTTCAAGCGCCTCCGCCGCACCATTGCCGTGCCCGCCGACGGTGCGACGATGACGTTCTGGATCAACCGTGACACCGAGTCGGACTGGGACCACGTCTTCGTCGAGGCTCGGACCGCCGGTCAGCGGGACTGGACGACGCTGCCCGACGCCAACGGCCACACCGACGACGACACCGGTCGGTCCTGCCCCTACTGGCTCGGTCTGCACCCGTTCCTCGCCCACTACCAGACCGATGATGGCGCCGGTGGTTGCACGGCGAGCGGCACCACCGGTACCTGGAACGCCGCGAGTGGCTTCAGCGATGGCTGGGAGCAGTGGTCGGTGGACCTGGGCGACTTCGCCGGCGCGAACGCACAGGTGTCGATCTCCTATGCCAGCGACGACTCCGTGCAGGCCGCGGGCGTCGAGGTCGACGACATCGACGTGTCCACCGGTGAGGGCACCACCTCGTTCGAGGAAGACGGTGACGTCATGGACGGCTGGACGGTGCCGGGTGCCCCCGCCAGCAGCGAGCCCAACACCAACGACTGGATCGTCGGCACCGTCGACGACGCACCGATCCCTGCAGGCGTCCACGCCCAGGCCTCGCTCGACCGTCAACCCGAGATCCTCTCGTTCCTGAGCGACAACTTCGGCGACTACCCCTTCGCCGACAGCGGCGCCATCGTGGATGACTTCCGTGGCCTGGGATTCGCACTCGAGAACCAGACACGCCCGGTCTACGCCGCCGAGTTCTTCGACGGCACCCCGGCGGGCGACTTGGTGGTGGTCCACGAGCTGGCCCACCAGTGGTTCGGCGACAAGCGGGCGGTGCCCGCATGGAAGCACATCTGGCTCAACGAGGGCTTCGCCACCTACGCCGAGTGGCTCTGGAGCGAGCACGAGGGCGCCGACACCGCGCAGGAGATCTTCGACAGCCTCTACGCCATTCCTGCCGACGACGACTTCTGGAGCCTCAAGATCGGTGATCCGGGACCGAACGCGCTCTTCGACGCGCCCGTCTACTACCGGGGGGCGTTGGCACTTCACGCGCTGCGCCTCGAGGTCGGCGACACGGACTTCTTCGCCATCCTCCAGCAGTGGGCCGCCCAGCCGAGCAGCGTGCGGGTGACCACCCGCAACTTCACCGAACTGGCCGAGGAGGTGTCGGGACAGCAACTCGACACCCTCATCCATGACTGGGTGAAGACGACGACCAAGCCCTCCCTGTCGGAGTCGGCGGCGAGGGCCACCAGCCCGGCCACCCCGCCGTCCCGGCCCCTCGGCACCCCCGACGCCCCCTGACGCGGGGAAATTCCTCGGATTTCTCGCCCGTAACACTTGACGCGAGTTCGACATAATCGTAATGTGACTGCAACGTTCGAGATCGAGCCACGCTCCCGAGGACAACGACGTCCTTAGGAGCACCCCCCCTTCGGCTCGATGGCGAATCGCTGAGGTGCCGTCTCCGGTGAGCGGGTCAAGTCCGCCCGCGCCCCGCTCACCGGGGCGGCGTCTCAGTCCTCTCGGTTCGGGCGAGTGGCCCCGGACACGAGGCAGCCCTGGCCAAGGGCTTCCTCGCCAAGGCGTCCGAGAAGCCTGCGTCGCCCCCGGAGGGTTAGAGCGCGCGACGGCCTTCGAGCGCCTGGCCGAGGGTGAGTTCGTCGGCGTACTCGAGGTCGCCGCCCATGGGCAGGCCGCGGGCGATGCGAGTGACGTCGAGGCCGAGCGGGGTGAGGAGCCGGCTGAGGTACATGGCGGTGGCCTCGCCCTCGATGTTGGGGTTGGTGCAGAGGATGACCTCCGTCACCACCCCGTCGCCGAGACGCCCCAGCAGCTCCTGCACCCGCAGCTGGTCGGGGCCGACGCCCTCGATGGGGCTGATGGCCCCCTGGAGGACGTGGTAACGGCCCTTGAACTCGCCGGTGCGCTCGACGGCGACGAGGTCGCGGGGCTCCTCCACCACGCACAGGACGGTGGCGTCGCGGTTGGGGTCGCCACAGATGCCGCACTCCGTGCCCTCAGCGATGTTGAAGCAGGTGTCGCAGAAGGCGACCCGCTCCTTGGCCTCGACGATGACGCGGGCGAGGCGCAGGGCGTCCTGCTTGGGCAGCTTCAGCAGGTGGAAGGCGATGCGCTGGGCCGACTTGGGGCCGACGCCGGGCAGGCGACCGAGCTCGTCGATGAGGTCCTGGACCGGGCCGGCGTAGACGCCCGCCACTCAGGTCTCCCCGAAGGCGCCGCCGAGGCCGCCCAGGCCCCCGAGGTTGACGTCGCCCAGGTCGAGGCCGCCGATGGAGCCCCGCTGGAGGTCCTGCACCTGGGCGGTGACGTCGCGCAGCGCGGCGAGGACGAGATCGGCGAGCATCTCGGGGTCGTCGGGGTCGATGACGCCCGGGTCGATGCGGACGTCCTCGAACTCCATGGCACCGGTGACGGTGATCTTCACCGCGCCGCCCCCCGACTGCCCCTCGATGACCGCTGCCGCGAGAGCCTCTTGCGCCGCCATCATCTGCTCCTGCATGCGGGCGGCCTGCTCGAACAGGCCTCCGAGGTCGGGCATCCCGCTGAGGCCGGGGATGCCCAGGCCACCGGCGTCCTCGTCGGGGCCGGACACCTCGTCGGGCACGGCCGGGACCTGCGGATCGTCGCTCATGGTGCTTGGGCCTCCTCCGTCGGCGCCCCTTCGGGATCCGACCATCGTCTGCTGCGCTGCACCGCTCCGCGGCGCAGCCTCTCGATCACGAGGACTCCTCCTCGATGACTTCCACGGCGCCGAAGGCCTCCGCGAGCTTCTCGACCGCGGTCTGGTCCTCGCCGGTGGCGTCGACCAGCTCGGCGGGATCGATCTCGTCCTCGCCCTGCGGCTCCTCGGCGGCGGCCGGCGACGCTGCGCCACCGGCACCGGCACCTGACGGCCCGGCGGCGAGGGCGGCCTCGACCACCTCGGCGTCGACGATCAGGCGCAGGGGCACGGGCTGGCCGAAGTGGGCGGCCAACACGGCCTCGACGTCGGGCCGGTACTCGTCGCAGCGCTGGCGGTGCATGTCGTTGGGGAGGGCGAACACCGCAGTGCCGCCCTCGACGCCGGCGAAGCGGCCGCCCCGGAAGCGGGCCTTGGCCGCGGGGGCGAGCTTGGGCAGCAGGCCGTCTTCCCAGACCGCCACGATGGCGTCGAGGTCGGGACCACCGCCGGCGGCGGGCGCCGGCACCGCGGCGGATGCCGGCGCCGCCGCGGGTGCTTCGGCCGCTGCGGGAGTCGGCTCGTCGGCGGGGGCGGGCTCGGCGGCGGGGCGGTTGCGGGCCCCGAGGGCGGGCCGGGACGCCGACGGCCCGGTGGGGGCCGAAGTGGCCGCCGACGCGGGTGCAGCCGGTGCGGGCGCGGCCGCCGCCGGGACGGACGGTCGAGGCCCGCTGCCGACGCCGGCGGAGCGCTCGGCGCGGCGCAGGATCTCACGGGCGGCGTCGGCCGGGGCGGCGCCGGCGGCCCCCGGAGCGGGGGCGTCGGACGCGTCCGGCTCAGGTGCGGGGGAGCTCGGTGCGGCGAGAGCCTCGGCGGCCGGCGCG
Source organism: uncultured Microthrixaceae bacterium (assembly GCA_964470715.1). GTDB lineage: Bacteria > Actinomycetota > Acidimicrobiia > Acidimicrobiales > DATDAH01 > JAEUJM01. The sequence continues at coordinate 13,249 of CAYYDZ010000062.1, forward strand.
GGCGCCGCCGTCGAGACGGGCGGCGGCGCTGCGGCAGGGGCCGGCGCCGCCGGGGCGGGCGCCGCGGTCACGCCGCCGCGCTCGAGGCGCTCGAGGCGCTCG
>CAYYDZ010000062.1:13450-14880 GCA_964470715.1 uncultured Microthrixaceae bacterium
GCGCTCGAGGCGCTCGAGGCGCTCGGCCAGCGCCGCGACCGAGGTGTCGGTGTCGAGCCGGGTGAGGCGCACCAGAGCGACCTCGAGCGGGATGCGGGGGTCGGGGGCCTGGCGCATCTCGACCAGTGCCTCGCCCAGCAGCTCGAGGGCCCGGGTGATGGCCGGCGCGCTCATGCGCTTGGCGTACCCGTCCACCACGGCGCGGTCGCCGTCGGGCAGGTGGCTGAGGTCCGCCTCCATCGAGGCGAGGAACACGTCGCGCAGGCGACCCAGGAGCCCCTCGCCCACCAGGCGGGGATCGCGCCCCCGGCGCACGTCGGCGGCGACAGCGAGCAGGGCGGCACCCGTGTCGCGCTCTGCCAGGGCGTCGACGAGGGCGTCGACCGACTCCATGCCCTCGGCCACCCCACCGCCGGCGGCCACCCGGTCGAGGGCCGAGAGCGTGTCGCGGGCCGAGCCCGCGCCTTCGCGCAGCACCTGCTGGAGGGCCTCGTCGGTGACTTCGAGGCCGGCGTCACCCACCACCCAGGTGAGGTGCTCGGCCAGCTCGTCGGCGTCGAGCAGGCCGAAGGGCAGGTGCTGGGTGCGGCTCTTGATGGTGGGCAGCACCTTCTGCGGGTCGGTGGTGGCGAGGATGAACACCACGTGGCCCGGGGGCTCCTCGAGGGTCTTCAACAACGCGTTGGACGCCGCCGTCGAGAGCATGTGCACCTCGTCGAGGATGTACACCTTGGTGCGCCCCGGCGTGCCGATGGCGGCCCGGTTGATGAGCTCGCGCACCGCGTCGACGCCGTTGTTGGAGGCGGCGTCGAGCTCGTGGACGTCCATCGACGTGCCCGCCTCGATGGCCAGGCAGGACTCGCACTCGCCGCAGGGCTCGCCGTCGGTGACGTTGGTGCAGTTGAGGGCCTTGGCCAGGATGCGGGCGGTGGAGGTCTTGCCCGTCCCGCGGGGGCCGCTGAAGAGGTAGGCGTGGCTGACCCGGTCGTCGGCGACGGCGTTGCGCAGCGCCCGCACGACCGGCTCCTGGCCCCGGACCTCGCTGAACCGCTGCGGGCGGTAGCGGCGGTAGAGCGCTTGGTGGGCCATCGGCCGATGCTACCGCCGGGCACCGACACGGCCGCCGGGGCGCCCGCGGCCGGGGGCGCTTGGCGCCGTCGTGGTAGGCCGGCGCTATCCTGTCCCCGCTCGCCCTTCGAGTGTGGCGGCCGGGTCCTGTGCAATGGCGACCCGTGAACCGGGTCAGGGCCGGAAGGCAGCAGCTCTCAGCGGATCTCGCCGTGTGCCGCAGATCGCCTGGCCGTCACACTCGGGGGGCGAGCACTGTTCCACCAGCATTCCGGGAGGGGTGCGAGAGCGGCCGAATCGGCACGCTTGGAAAGCGTGTGTGGGGAAACTCACCGTGGGTTCGAATCCCACCCCCTCCGCCA
>CAYYDZ010000063.1:0-7029 GCA_964470715.1 uncultured Microthrixaceae bacterium
GAACCGATGGGGTCGGGGCTCGCCGGTGGCGTCGGCGTGGGCTCAGACATCGCCGGCCTCCCACCGCTCGGTGAACGTGCGCCGGGGGAGGTCGGGCAGGGTGCGGCCGTCGGTCCACTGGCGGATGCCGGGGAGCCAGCCGAGCCGGGCGGCGAGGCCCTGGCCCCGCAACGCGGCGGCGAGGGTCCGGCGGTAGCGCTCGGGCTTCGACCAAGCCGACGCCCAGGCCGACCAGGCGGCCCGTTCGCTCCGGGGGGCCTCGGACGCGTTGCGGCGGCGCAGGCCCAGGAGCAGGTCCTGGAGGGGGATCTCGACCGGGCAGGCCTGCATGCAGGCGCCGCACAGGGTGGAGGCGTTGGCCACCTCGTGGGCGTGGTGGGCGGCGTCGCCGTGGGACCGCGTGCCGGTCTGGGCGCCGGCCGCGAGCAGGGGGGTCAGGACCGCGCCCATCGGCCCGGAGTACACCCAGCCGTAGGCGTGACCGCCCGTCTGGCGGTAGACGGGGCACACGTTGAGGCAGGCGCCGCAGCGGATGCAGTTGAGCATCTCGGCGAACTCGGTCCCGAGCAGGTCGGAGCGCCCGTTGTCGAGGATCACCAGGTGGAACTCGTCGGGCCCGTCGGCCTCGCCCTCGCGCCGCGGCCCGGTGGTGATGCTCGTGTAGCTGGTCAGGGTCTGGCCCGTGGCGGACTTGGCCAGCAGGCCGAGGAGCAGGTCGGCCTGGTCCCAGGTGTCGACCACCCGTTCCGCGCCCATGACCGCCACGTGCACCCGCGGCACGGTGGTGACCATGCGCCCGTTGCCCTCGTTGGTGACCAGCACCACGCTGCCGGTCTCGGCCACGCCCAGGTTCACGCCGGTGATGCCGAGGTCGGCCTCGAGGAACCGCCGGCGCAGCTCGCCGCGGGCGAAGGCGGTGAGCTCGTCGGGCTCAGTGGTGCGCTCGGTCAGCCCCGCCTCGGCCTCGAAGGTGTCGGCGATCTGGTGACGGTTGCGGTGCACCGCCGGGATGATGATGTGGCTCGGGTGCTCGTCGGCCAGCTGGATGATCCACTCACCGAGGTCGGTCTCGGTGACCGCGCAGCCCACGGCAGCCAGCGCGACGTTGAGGCCTGTCTCCTCGGTCACCATGGACTTGGACTTCACGGCCGTGCGGGCGCCGGTGCGCCGGGCGACCTCGGCCACGTAGGCGTTGGCCGTGGCGGCGTCGGGGGCCCAGCAGACGTGCCCGCCCTGGGCGAGGACGTTGTCGGCGAGGCGACCCAGCACCTCGTCCCACCGGGAGAGCACGTCGCCGCGGACACCGCGGAGGGCGCGACGCAGCTCGTCGGGCTCGTGCACCCGGTCGTAGGCGGCCGCCTTGGCCACCCGGAAGCGGTCCACGGCGTTGGCCACGTTGCCCCGCAGCACGGGATCGGCCACAGCCGTGGCCGTGCGCCGGCGCAGGGTGCTGGTGGCGAGGGGCCAGTCAGCCACGGTCAGCCCCCAAGGCCGGCGTCGCCGGCGTCCGCCCCACGCGGGCGCTCGCCGGGCAGGTGCTCGACGAGCGCCTCGGCGAGGTGGCGGAAGCGCAGCGGTAGCCCCCGCTGGCGGGCGCGTGCCTCGAGGTGCAGCAGACAGGAGGTGTCGCAGCCCACCACGGTGTCCACGCCCTCGGGCAGGTGGTCGAGCTTCTCGTCGGCCATGGCCACCGAGACCTCCGGTAGGCGCACGCTGAAGGTGCCCCCGAACCCGCAGCAGCGGTCGTCGCCTTCCCAGTCGGCTGGGGGCACACCCGCGGCCTGCAGCAGGTGCACGGGCGCCTCGGTGACGTGCAGCTCGCGCTCGAGGTGGCAGGACCGGTGGTAGGCGAGGCTTGGCCCGTGGCCCTCCGCGGTCGGAACGACGTCCACTGGGTCGCCGGCGTGGGGCGCGAGGAACTCGCTGAGCTCGCGCACCCGGTCGGCCATGTGCTGGGCCCGGTCGGCCTCACCCGGGTGGCCCGCGAGGGCGAAGAGCTGGGGCCAGTACCTGCGCATCATCGTGGCGCACGAGCCGGCGGGCACGACCACCACGTCCGTGGGGTCGGCCTCGAGCGCTTCGAGGCTGGCCCGCGCCACCGCGGCGGCCTCCTCGATGAAGCCGGCGTTCCACGCCGGCTGGCCGCAGCAGGTCTGGCCCTTCGGGCAGGCGACGGTGGCCCCCGCGGCGCGCAGCAGGTGCACGGCGGCGGCGCCGGCGTCCGGCCGGGCCAGGTCGACCACGCACGTGACGAACAGGGCGACGTGCGTGGCCGACGCGTCGGGTGTCGGCGCGCCGAGGCCGCTCATCGGTGCCCGGGCGGCGGACAACGGGGGTGGCGCTCCGCCGACTGGGTGACGGCCCGCCGGAGGCCCCGCGCCGGACCATCGGGTGGAGGCATCAGGACCCCGAGGCGGCGGTGAAGGCCTGGTAGACCGCCAGCAGCTCCTGGCGCTGCTCGGCCGTCAGCAAGGGGTCGCGATTGATGGCCGCGACCGTGGGGTTCGTGGCCGACGGCTCGTCGGGACCCAGCGCGCCGGCCTGGCGCAGGAGGGTCTCCGCCGAGACGTTGAGGGCGTTGGCGATCGAGCTGAGCACTCGCACCGACGGCTCGTGCAGGCCGCGTTCGATCTGGCTGAGGTAGGGGTTGGACACCCCGGCCTTGTCGGCGAGCGCCCGCAGGGAGAGGTGGGCGGCGTTGCGCTGCTCGCGGATGAACTGGCCGAGGGCGCTGGCCTGGCTGTCGGGTTGGGGCGCGTCGTCGGCCGGCACGTCTTCGGCGGGCACGTCGTCGTCCTCGTCCTTGCCGCCGCCGGGGGGAGCGTCGGCGGGGGTCACGACTCGTTCTGGGGCTGGGAGCGAAGGATGTCCGGCTCGACGAAGATGGTGGTGGCGGTGGGGACCGCGACCCGGATGCGGGCCTCCACGTCGTCGATGGCAGTGGCCACGCCCGACATCGAGAGCTCGTGGTCGAAGTCCACCTTGGCGCCGACGAGGATGTCGTCCGGGCCGATGTGCTGGGTGCGCACGTAGATCACGCTCTCCACCGACGGGGCGTCCTCGATGGCGTCGATGATCTTGGCCTGGTCCTCGACCGTGGCGGTCTCGCCCATCAGGAGGCTCTTCATCTCCGTGGCCAGCACGACGGCGATCACCGCCAGCAGCGAGCCGATGCTGATGGTGCCGATGGCGTCCCACATGGGGTCGTCGGTGAGGACGGTGAGGCCGACGCCGGCGAGTGCCAGGGTGAGGCCGATGAGGGCGCCGAAGTCCTCGAGCAGCAGCACGGGGAGCTCGGGGCTGCGGGACCGGCGGATGAAGGTGGCCCAGCCCTGCGGTCCGCGCACGAGGTTCGACTCGTGGATGGCGGTGCGGAAGGAGTAGCCCTCGAGGCAGATGGCCACGAGCAGGATGCCGATGGCCCACTCGGCGGACTCGAGGTGCTCGGGGTGCTGGAGCTTGTGGATGCCCTCGTAGATGGAGAAGACCGCGCCCAGGGTGAACAGCACGAGGGCGACCACGAAGGCCCAGAAGTAGCGCTCGCGACCGTGGCCGAAGGGGTGCGCGTCGTCGCGGTCCCGGCGGCCGCGCTTCTGGCCGAGCACCAGCAGGGCCTGGTTGCCCGAGTCGGCCACCGAGTGGATGCTCTCGGCCAGCATCGAGGACGACCCCGTGACGATGAAGCCGACGAACTTGGCGGCCGCGATGCCCATGTTGGCGAGGAAGGCGGCGACGATCGCCTTGGACCCTCCGGTGGCCGACATGGCGTCGAACCTAGCGGACGCCACCGTCGGTCCCGCGGCGTCGACCCGCCCCGGCGCGGGCGATCCGTCCCTTGCGCTCGGTCGGGGCTCAGCGCCGGTGGGCGGGCCGCTCGAAGCGGGAGAACAGGGCCACGAGGCCGGCGAGGATCGCGCCCGGGCCCAGGACCCACAGCGGTCGGGTGACCCACCACGAGGCGGTGGCCTGGTCGCCGAGGTGGCCGCCGAGGGCGGTGAACGCGCCGATGGCCAGCACCAGGGCGGTCATGTGCCAGGTGAAGACGGTCATGGCGACCCCGTTGGCGGCGACCACCACCCGCCAGACCGAGCGGCGGGCCAGCCAGCGCTCGGCGACGGGCCGAAGGGTGAGCACGACACCGAGCTGGAGCACCGCCAGGGCGGCGATGCAGGCCGTGGTGGGGAACATGTTGCTGACGGCCTCGCCCCGCACGGCGACCATCGAGCGCGGGTAGACGCCCAGGTTGGTGAGCACCACGAGGGCGCTGAGCCCACCGACGATGAGGGCCCCGCGGCGGCTGCGGGCGTCCGCGTCGGAGGCGGTGAGGCGGCCGTCGCGCCAGAAGTACCCGAGCTGGTGGGCGAACACGAAGACCAGGGCGGCGTTGGCGTAGCCCAGCGCATCCACGCCGAAGCGGAAGCGGCCGAGGTCGGCGAGGGCGATGGCCACCCCCAGGCCGACGATGGTGCGCACGCGGTCGTGGCGGTGCAACCACGCGGTGGCTGGCACGAGCAGGACCACGCCGGCGTAGACCGCGAGGAACCACAGCGGCACGAACACGACCCGGCCCCAGTGCAGGACGCCGGGGTAGTCGGAGACCAGGGCGCGGGCGGTGGCGTCGACGGCCGCCCACACGGCGAGGTACACGGCGACGGGTCGGAACAGCCGCTGGAGGCGCGATCGCAGGAACTCGCGGGCCGTGCCGCCGCGGCGACGGCTGGCGTCCCAGGCGGCGAGGTTCGAGAAGCCGCCGACGAGGAAGAAGAGGGGCATGACCTGGAGCAGCCAGGTGGCCAGCCACAGCAGGCGGACGTCGCCCACCGGGTTGGGCATGGTGAGGGCGCCAGCGCTGGTCCAGTGGGTCACCGAGAACACCCAGTGCCAGAGCACCACGACCAGGATGGACAGCGCCCGCAGCAGGTCGACGAAGCGGTCCCGTGACGCCGGCGTGGCATCGACGAGCGCGTCGACGGTCAGCGCGCCGGCGTCCTGCTCCGAGGCGGTGCAGAGGTCGGTGGCTGTGTCTGTGGCTGTGGCGGTGTCGCGGTCTGTGGCGGTGGCAGTGGTGGAGGCCATGCCCCCACGGTGCGCTCCGCGGTGCCCCGGCGGAATCCGGGGGATCCCCCAGATCCCCCTGGGGGATCAGTGGGCGGCGGGCCTCAGCGGGTCAGGTCGGCGAGGAGGGCGAGGACGGCGGGGTCGTGGTTGCCGATGAGCAACGTCGTCACGGGGCTGGAGCGCCAGCCCTCGATGCGCTCGCGGATGCGCTCGGGCGGGCCCACCAGCGAGATCTCGTCGGCGAAGGCGTCGGGCACGGCGAGGATGGCCTCGTCGCGTTTGCCCTCGAAGAAGAGGTCTTGGATGCGGTGGGCCTCCTCCTCGTAGCCCATGCGCGACATCAGCTCGGTGTGGAAGTTCTTGGTCTTTGCGCCCATGCCCCCGATGTAGAAGCCGAGCATGGCCTTCACCGGCCAGAGGGCGGTGGCCACGTCGTCGTCGATGCTGACGTGGACGTTCACCGCCACCTCCCAGCCGTCGGGGGCGCCGGCGATCTGGTCGGCGTACACCTCGGGCCGCTGGGGCGAGTAGTAGAGCGGCACCCAGCCGTCGAAGGACTCGGCCGCGAGGGTGACGTTCTTCGGGCCCTCGGCCCCGAGGTAGATGGGGATGTCGGCCCGGGGCGGGTGGGTGATCGACTTCAGCGGCTTGCCGAGGCCGACGGCGTCGGGGCCCTGGTAGGGCAGCGGGTAGTGCGGGCCGTCGTTGGTGACGGGCGCCTCCCGGGCGAGGACATCCCGGATGATCTGGACGTACTCCCGGGTGCGGGCCAGGGGCTTCGAGAACGGTCGGCCGTACCAGCCCTCCACCACCTGCGGGCCGGACACGCCGATGCCGAGGCGGAAGCGGCCGCCGGAGAGGCTGTCGAGGGTCATGGCGTGCATGGCCATGGTGACCGGGCTGCGGGCCGACATCTGGGCGATGCCCGTGGCCAGGTTGAGGCGCTCGGTGTGGGCGGCGATCCACACCAGCGGGGAGAAGGCGTCCGACGACCACGACTCGCCCGTCCACACCGAGTCGAACCCGAGGCCCTCCGCGGCCTGGGCCAGCTCGATGAGCCCCTTCGGGTCCGGCGGCTGCGCCGTCCAGTACCCCAGTTGCAGTCCCAGCTTCAGCTCGTCCCCCATTGGCCGGCGACGCTACCCGCCAGCGAGGCGCGCCCTGGGCGAACTCAGGCAATAGCCCTCGGAATCCGGGGGCTATTGCGTCGAGAAAGAGAGGTCAGTTGACGGCGCGGTCCTGGCCTTCCCAGTAGGGAGCGCGGAGATCCTTCTTCAGGACCTTCATGGCGCCGGAGAGGGGGAGGGGCTCGGCGCGGAATTCCACCGACTTGGGCAGCTTGTAGCCGGCGATGGCCTCACGGGCGTGCTCGATGATGTCGGCCTCGGTGGCCTCCTCGCCGGGCTTGAGCACCACGATGGCGTGCACCTGCTCGCCCCACGTCTCGTGGGGGATGCCGATGACCGCCACCTGGAGCACGGCCGGGTGGGTGGAGATCGCGTTCTCGACCTCGGCCGAGTACACGTTCTCGCCGCCGGTCACGATCATGTCCTTCACCCGGTCCACGAGGAACAGGTAGCCGCGGTCGTCGAGGTAGCCGGCGTCGCCCGTGTGGTACCAGCCGCCCCGGAAGACGTCCTCGGTGGCCTCGGGCTTGTTCCAGTACTCGCGCATGAAGTTGCCGGCCCGGGCGCAGACCTCGCCGGGGGTGCCGGGGGGCTGCTCGTTGCCTTCGGGGTCCTGGATGGACAGGACGACGCCGGGCACGGGGCGACCCGCCGAACGCAGGCGCTCGCCACCCTCGCGGTGTTCCTCCGGGCCGAGGAAGGTGAGCACCGACGAGCACTCGGTCATGCCGTAGCCCTGGCTGATCTCCAGGTCGGGGTAGAGCTCGATGAGGCGGTCGAGGGTCGCCGCCGGCATCGGCGAGGCGCCGTAGGTGAGCAGGCGCAGCGAGGCCAGGCGCTCGGG
>CAYYDZ010000063.1:7129-14849 GCA_964470715.1 uncultured Microthrixaceae bacterium
TCAGGGGGCGGTGGGGTCGACGGCGGCGTCGTCGCAGGTGTCGGGGGCGTCCACCGGGTTGCACCGGGCGAAGGTGCCGTCGGGGAACGCCACCGTGTAGCCGCTGTTCGGCGCCGGGTCCTCGGTGGCGGGGTAGTCGGTGCTCACCCACTGCGCCCCGCTGAGGAAGGCGTTGTCGCGGTCCTCGGTCTCGCCGTTCTGGGCGTTGAGCAGGTCGCTGTCGGCCCGGGTGCGCACGATGTAGCCGGCGGCGACGAGGCGCTGGATCTCGTCGAGGTCGCCGGTGGGGTCGTTGAGCTTGATGAAGGCGGCGTCGGGCCGGCCCTCGGCCGACGAGGTGAACAGCACCCGGCCCTCGAGCGACGGGTGGCCGTCGGCGTAGAGGTCCCGGACGGCGTCCTCGTTGTCCATGGCGAACATCGCCTGGCCCCGGGACTCGCCGAGCGAGGGCCAGCCCTCCGGCACGGCTTCGCCCAGGGTGGCGGCGTCGCCCCGAACGTCGTCGGGGGTGATGATCTCGTCCTCGGCGAAGACCGAGCGCACGTCCTCGTCGATCTGGTCCATGCCGGAGGCGCCCAGCTCCTCGGCCGGGGACTTCACCTCGACCAGCACGCCGAGGGGCACGTGGTCGGGGTTGTCCTGCGACCAGTCGTGGATCTGGGTGAGGCAGTCGGTGAAGAGGTCGCAGGTGGTGATGGGGTCGAAGTCCGGGAAGTGCAGGACGTGGAGCTCGCCGTCGTCCTGGAGGAACACGTCGAGCTCGAACGAGCGCAGGCCCTCGTCGAGCTGCTCGGGCAGCGGGTCGTGCGTGTAGTCGAGGGTGGCGGCCAGCGGGGAGACCCCGCCGATCTGGTCGAAATTCGACACGTGGTAGCTGTTGTGCGACCCGATCACCTGGATCTGGTTGAGGCCCACGGCGTCGTCGTGGGCCAACGTGGTGGTCGGGCCCGACTCGGCGGCGGCGTCCTCGCTGCCGCTGTCGTCCGACGAGCAGGCGACGGCCCCGGTGGCGAGCAGCCCGGTGAGGCCGAGCACGAGCAGGCGGGACCGGACGGCGGCAGGCGTGCGCATGGCCGCCATTGTGGCCGGTGCGTTCACCTCCTGTTCAGGCGCCGGACACCAGGGCGGACGGGCCGGTGGCGGCGGCCTTCTACAGTGGCGCCGTGCCCACCGTGTTCGCCGCCCCCGACGAGCTGCTCGACGCCGTCGGCCGCGACCTCGGCACCAGCGAATGGGTCTCCGTCACCCAGGAGCGGGTCGACCAGTTCAGCGAGGCCACCCGCACCTGGCAGTGGATCCACGAGCCCGGCGAGCGGGCCGACGCCGGCCCCTTCGGCGGGCCCATCTCGCACGGCTACCTCACCTTGTCGATGGTCAACGAGATGCTTCCCCAGATCATCGACGTGCGGGGCGCCTCGATGGGTGTGAACTACGGCACCGGCAAGGTGCGCTTCCCCGCCCCGGTCCCCGTGGGTGCCCGCATCCGGGGCCACGGCCGCCTCACCGCCGCCGACCCCGTCAACGGCGGGGTGCAGGCCACGGTGCAGGTCACCGTCGAGGTGGAGGGCAACGACAAGCCGGCGTGCGTGGTCGAGACCCTCAGCCGGTTCCTGGTGTGACCGACGAACGCCCGAACCCACCCCCCGCCCGTGGGGACGCCGGCATCGGCGGCACCTTCGACCTCGACGTCGAGCGCGAGGTGCCCGACGCGGTCCCCGCCGCCACCGTCATCCTCGTGCGCGACGGCGGCGACGGTCTCGAGACCCTCATGCTGCGGCGCAACTCCAAGCTCGCCTTCGCCGGCGGCCACTGGGTCTTCCCCGGGGGCCGGGTCGACGACGACGACCTCGAGCCGTCGGCCGACGAGGCCCTGGAGGGCGAGGTGCCCGACCAGGACCAGCGCACCCTCCAGGCCGCCCGGCGCGCGGCCGTGCGCGAGGCCGCCGAGGAAGCCGACCTGCTCGTCGAGGTGGACTCGCTGGTCCCGTTCGCCCACTGGACGCCGCCGCCGGTGGCCATCAAGCGCTTCGCCACCTGGTTCTTCCTCGCGCCGGCCCCGACCGGCGACGTCACCGTCGACATGGGCGAGATCCACGAGCACCAGTGGGTCCGGCCCGCCGACGCCCTGCGCAAGCGCGACGAGGGCGAGATCGAGCTCAGCCCCCCGACCTGGTGCACCCTCGACCGCCTCGCCGCCTCCGCCACCGTGGCCGACGCCATCGCGGACGCCACCGACGCCGAGGTCGAGCACTTCGAGACCCACATCGCCCGCGCCGACGAGGGCGGCGCGGTGGCCATGTGGCACGGCGACGCCGGCTACGAGAGCGGCGACCCGGACCTCCCCGGCCCGCGCCACCGCCTCTGGATGGTGCCCGGCCCCTGGCGCTTCGAGCGCTGGGGCGAGTCGCCGGACACGTCCGCAGCGAACCCCGACCGATCGACACCCGACCACCCGACCCCGGAGGACTGAGCCATGGGCGCCCTCGAACAATTCCTGGTGACCGACCGCGTCGCCATCGTCACCGGTGCCGGCCGCGGCATCGGCGCCGCCATCGCCAAGACCTACGCGGAGGCCGGCGGCGACGTCGTGCTCTCGGCTCGCACCGAGGCGCAGCTCCAGGAGGTCGCCGGCGAGATCGAGGCGATGGGTCGCCGCGCGGTCCTCGTCCCGGCGGACCTCAACGACACCGAGAACCTCGGCGTGCTCGTCGAGCGCGCCGTGGCCGAGTTCGGGCGCGTCGACACGGTGGTCAACAACGTCGGCGGCACCATGCCCCGGCCCTTCCTCGACACGTCCGAGCGCTTCTTCGAGGCCGCCCTGCACTTCAACGTGACCACGGCGTTCACCCTGACCAAGGCCGCCACCCCGTACCTGCTCCAGAGCGACTGCGGCAGCGTGGTGAACATCTCGTCGATGATGGGCCGACGCGCCGACCGCGGCATGGTCGCCTACGGCACGGCCAAGGGGGCCCTCGCCCACATGACCCGCCTCCTGGCCTGCGACCTCGCCCCCAAGGTGCGGGTCAACGCCATCGCGGTGGGCTCGGTGGCGACGTCCGCCCTCCAGGTGGTCCTCGAGAACGAGTCTCTCGAGCGCGAGATGGTGGAGAAGACCCCACTGCGCCGCCTCGGTGACCCGCTCGACATCGCCCTCGGTGCGTTGTGGCTGGCGTCGCCGGCGGGGAGTTTCGTCACCGGCAAGATGATCGAGATCGACGGGGGTCTCGAGGCCCCCAACCTGGCGCTGGGCCTGCCCGACCTCTCGTAGCGACTCGAAAGCCCGGCCGCGTGCCGCGGGGCCACCTCAGCGCCAGAGCGGGTCCAGCGGGGACTCGTCGGGCGGAGACGTTTCCGTCGACGTGCCGTGGGCCTCGAGGGCTTCCCCGTGCTCGATGCCCGACGCTGACCATCCCGGGGGTCCCTGGGGGGCCGCCGGAGCCGGCGGGATCGGCTGCCTGGCCGGTTCGGTGGCTGACGGCGTTTGGGCCGGAGCGAGGCCTGCAGGCTGGACCGGCGGAGGTGGCGGCAGAGAGCTCGATGGCCGCCTCGGCGGCGGCAAGTGGGCCGCCGTCCGACCGAGTGCGTCCTCGAGGGTGGCGGCCGGCGCCGGAAAGGCGGCCGGGAGGCTGTCGTACGGGGGGCTCGGCACCGACGACGGCACCGGGTCGAACGCCTGGCGCGGTGCAGGCGGCGGCGTGGCCGCCGCGGCGTCGAACCCAGGCGGCGCGGACGCAGGCGGGGACCACGGCGGAGCCGGCTCGGGGGTGGGCTCGCGGCCGAACAAGGGTGGCGATGCGGGCGCGGGCGGGGGGGGAGGAGGCGACGGGGCCCCCATCGTCGCCGCTGGCCCAACCGAGAGCGGGGCGATGTTGGCCCACGGGTCGGCGGGCGGGGCAGGCGGCGCCGCGGGCAACGGGCTCTGGCTTCGGCGCGCCGTCGTGGTGCCGGCCATGGCCTGCTCGATGTCGGTGGGCAGACCGACGTCATCGAGGGCCGGCATCACCTCGTGCAGGCCGAAGCCCGTGGTGAAGCCGGCGATCCGACCATCGGTGCGGTGCACGACGAGCCCGGGATCCGTGGCGCGCTCGTTGCCGGGGACGAGGATCAGGCGATCGATCGCCTTCCAGAGCAGCACGGCCAACGGGTCGCGCTGGGCGCCGAGGTCGACGATGGCGAGACCGCGCTGGTCGATCAGGAGGCGCTGCCTACCCGCGGGGGCGCCAGGCTCCCAGGCGCCGAAGGCCTGGCCCGACCGTGAGGCCCAACGGGTGCTCTCATCGGTGCGGCGGGCTCGACGGTTCGTGAAGCGCAGCCAGAACACCACGACGCCGGCGAACACCAACGCGGCGACGGCCGGGGTGAGGTTGACGATCCCGGCGCTCACGACGGTGGCGCCCACCACGATGCCGCCGCTCAGCAGGAGGGCCGGTGGGGTCGAGGGCTTCTCGGTCTTGACGCCGAGGCTGGTCATGGCTTGACGGACCGGCGTCGCTCCTCCGACACCGGGGTCGACGACGTCGACGATGACGTGGGATGCGGGCCCCCGGAGCTGGTTGATCATGCCCGCCGTGCCGATCACGCCGGGCACGGGCGGCGGTGCGGCCTCGTCCTCATGGGGTGTGGTCATCGCCCTTCCTCTCACACCGAGTGATTGGGTGCGCATCCCATCGGCCGCCCCGACGGTGACCTGAGGGTTCAGGACGGGCGAAGGAGGAGGGCGGCGACTCCGAACAGGCAGGCGGCCGCCACCACCACGAAGCCGGCCGCGACCACCGCACGAGGGACCACTCTGCTCAGCTGCGCCACTCGCTCGGCGTCATCGAGGCTGCCCGCGCCGCCACGGACCCCGCGGGTGAGGTGCCACGCCGATCTCAGCCCTCCGGTCGAGAACAACCAGGCCAGCGCGATGGCCAGGGTGCGGGTGAGACCGTCGGCCGCCTCGGTGGCCGCCAGCCAGAGGCCGACGGCGGTGACGACGAACACGACGATGCCCCATGGGTTCCGCACCCACAGCACGAGGGAGGCGCCGACGAGGAGAGCGCCCAAGAGGAGGAAGAACCGGTGGTCCTCGCTGGCGACCGACGCTGCGGCGGCCAGGCCCACCAGCGGGGGAGCCGGGTACCCGGCGAGGGTGAACGCGCTCAGCCGGGTCCGGGGGTACCGGCCGCCGATGAGGGTGAGGGTCTCGCCCGAGGCGTCGAGGGCGATGGAGACGCGGCGCACGCGTCCGCCCACGAGCAGGCCGACGGCGGCGTGGCCGAGCTCGTGCACCAGCGTGACCACCTGCGAAAGGGCGTGGCCGGTGACCGGGGCGACCAGGAGGGCGACCACGGCCATTCCCACCAGGGCGGCGAACGCCGGGTCGACGGTGCTCAGCACCCTGGCGGTCTACCAGCCCCGGCCTCGGCTGCCGTCGCGGGGCGGGCCTACCATCGCCCGCCATGAAGATCGTCTCGCTGTTGCCCTCGGCCACGGAGATCGTGTTCGCCCTCGGTCTGGGCGACTCGCTCGAAGGGGTCAGCTTCGAGTGCGACTTCCCCCCGGAGGCCCGTGAGAAGGCCGTCGTCTCCGGAACGGCCCTCTCGGTCGACCCCACCACGCCCGCGAGCGAGATCGACCAGGCGGTGCGTGAGCGCCTCGCGGAAGGCGAGCCGATCTACACCCTCGACCGAGAGCGCATCCGAGCCATCCAGCCCGACCTGATCCTCGCCCAGGACCTCTGCGAGGTCTGCGCCGTGCCCTCCGGGGCCGTCACCGACGCCCTCGACGACCTGGGCTGCTCGGCGCAGGTGGTGTCGCTCGACCCAGTGACCCTCGAGGACGTGATCGCCGGCATCGGCGAGGTCGGTGCCGCCACCGGCCGCGAGGCCCAGGCGGCCGACCTCATGGCGGGACTTCTCGACCGCATCGAGGACGTGCACGACACGGTGGCGGGCCGGCGGGCGCCGCGCCCGCGGGTCCTGCCGCTCGAGTGGTCCGATCCGCCGTTCAGTGCAGGGCACTGGGTCCCGGCCATGGTGGACACGGCGGGCGGCGAGTGCCTGCTGGCGCCGCCGGCGAGCCGGTCGCGCGCCCTCGCCTGGGACGCGATCGCGGCCGCCCGACCTGCGATCGTCGTGTTCATGCCGTGCGGCTACCACCTCGATCGGGCGGTGGCCGAGGGCCGCGCCCTGCTCGACCAACCGGCTCTGGCGGGTGCCTCCGAGGTGTGGGCGGTCGACGCCGACGCCTACTTCTCCCGTCCTGGGCCGAGGGTGGTCGATGGGGTCGAGCTGCTGGCCGCCATCGTTCACCCGGACCTCGTCGGCGAGCCCGATCCGGAACGGGCCACCCGCCTGCGCTGAAGCGACGAGTCATCCGGTACGGCATCGACGCACGACCGGAACGGAATGGCTAGCGTTCTGGCGGTTTCCGATCAAGGAGCACGCCCATGTCCTACACCCCCCCCGCCGGCCCGCCCCCGAGCGCTCCGCCGAACAACCAGCTCGCCGTCGGAGCGGTCATCGCCAGTGCCATCGGCCTGCTGTGCGGCATCGGCTCGATCATCGGCATCGTCCTCGGCGTGGTCGCCAAGAACCAGATCAAGGCCTCCAACGGCACCCAGGGTGGCGACAACCTCGCCACCATCGGCATCGTCCTCGGCGCCGTGGGCATCGTGTTGAACATCCTGTGGCGGGTGTGGTTCTTCAACTGAGCCACCCGTCGCACTGACGTCTCGGCACGGGCCGGGGCGCCCCCGAACGGTGGGTGCCCCGGCGCGTCGCGCGTCCGGCGACGTCACTCGAGGGGCGTCGCCGCCAGCCGGATTGTCACCCAAAGGACTTTGGGACCTTGGACCCTACGGAGGCCCGAAAGTGGCGTGCTAGACAGCGTCCGTGACCGATACGACGACGGACAAGAACACCTCCGCAGGGGCTGACGACGAGACGTCCGAGATGCGCTTCGGCGCCGGCGAAACCGCCTGGTTGGCGGTCGTCACGGTGCTCGCACTGCTCGGCGTTGCCCTGGGCGTGATCGCGCTGGTGGTGGCCAACGGCGACGGTGGCGGAACCGCCGCCCCGGCGGGCGGCGGCGCGGCGGCGACCGAGGCCACGGTGACCGCTTCGGAGTTCGCCTTCGATCCTTCCGACATCCCACTCGTCGCCGGCAGCGAGGTGTCGGTGACCCTCGACAACGGCGGCGCCGTCGAGCACAACTTCACCGTGCTCAAGGCCGGTGAGACCATCGCGGCCGAGTCGGAGTTCAACGAGGACATGGTCCTCGGTGCGGTGGACAACACCGCGGCGGGCGAGTCGAACAGCACCACGCTCACCCTCGAGCCCGGTGAGTACCAGGTGATCTGCACGATCCCCGGCCACTTCGATGCCGGCATGGCCGGCACCATCACCGCCGGTTGACGGTCGACCGACCGCCCACCGACGAGCGCACCGCCCACGAGCGAGGGAGCGACATGACCGAGGACACCGCGCCGGACGCCGCGTCCGTCGCAGCCGATGAACACGACGAGCCCGAGGGCCACCCCAAGGGTGCGCTTCTGCTCGGCGCCCTGTTCGTCCTGCTGATGGCGGCCACCTGGCTCTACGCCTACGCCACCCTGATCGCCAGGAGCTGACCGAATGCACATCGAGAAGTACGAGCGGTGGTTCATGTACGCCACCGCCGTCGTCATCCTGGGCGCCGTGGTCGGGCTCGTGATCTCCGTGGTCGGCCACCACGCCGC
>CAYYDZ010000064.1:0-8706 GCA_964470715.1 uncultured Microthrixaceae bacterium
TGCCCGAGTCCTACGCCGGCTCCCTCTACGACTGCGCCGGCCGGGCCGACGCCCTGCGCACCCTCGCCTGAGTCTCAACCGCAGCCCAGCGTTCTGGGACATGATCCGCCGGCGTCGATCCAGCGCTCAGACGTCGACGATGACCGGAGGGTCGGGGCGGCCGATGGCCTCGCACATGCCCCGGTAGACCTGCAGGATCAGGCCGGCGTCGATCACCATCTCGACGTTGCCCTCGGCGTCGAGGTTGAGGTTGGCGCCGTAGATGGCGAAGTGCACGTCGGTCGGCTCGGTGTTGGTGTCCGGCACGATCAGGGTGTGGACGGAGCCGGCGGGCTCGTAGAGGTACGAGCCGGCGGTGTTCACGAAGTCCGACTCCTTGTACTTCCATGATCCGGAATGGGTGAAGGCGAACACCTGCCCCGTGTGCTTGTGGATCTGGACCGCGGCGCCCGGGGCGAACCGGTTGCGGATCACCCACAGGCCGTGGTTGATGTTCACCTGGAGCACCTTGAGCTCGACGCCGTCGCCGAGGTCGACCCACGGCAGTTCGTCGTCGCCCCGGTGGATGGCGGTCGGTGCCTCGTTCAGCATGGTCATGGCTCCATTCTGGCCGACCACTACGCTGCAGTCTTCGTCGCGTGACGGAGCGGGTTCCGCCACCAGCGGCGACCGGTCAGGCAGGGGAGGCAGGCGTGGCACAGAAGCTGGGTCGAGCGAGGCGCGGGCCGCGTCACGAGGCGTCCAAGACCGGCACGACGAACCGCCCCGAGATGCTCGACCGCGAGATCTCCTTCAGCGACAAGTTGCGCTACCAGGTCGACCTGCTGTTCTCGCGGGGTACCTCGATGATCGTGCTGGCCCTCGTGGCCGCCACCGCACTCATCGTCGTGCTCGCCGCCACCGGTCTCGCCCTGTTCCGTCTGCGCTTCGGCGACTCGGGCGCCTACGGCGAAGGCATGTGGCAGGCGATGCTGCGGGTCATCGACCCCGGCACGATGTCGGGTGACGGTGGCTGGAGCCTGCGGTTCCTCTCCCTGCTGGTCACCCTCGCCGGCATCTTCCTGGCCAGCGCCCTGATCGGCATCATCGCCGTGGCCCTCGACCAGAAGATCGAGAACCTCCGCAAGGGCCGCAGCTTCGTGGTCGAGAGCGGCCACACCCTGATCCTCGGGTGGTCGCCGCGCATCTTCACCATCGTCTCCGAGCTGGTCGTGGCCAACGAGAACCAGCCCGGCGCCTGCATCGTCGTGCTGGCCCCCGAGGACAAGACCGTGATGGAGGACGAGCTGCGCGATCGGGCCGGCGATCCCGGCGGCACGCGCATCGTCTGTCGTACCGGCGACCCGTCCAGCCTCAACGACCTGGCCATGGTCAACATCGGCGCCGCCCGCTCCATCATCGTGCTGGCCGAGGCCGGCGCCGCCGGTGACGCCGAGGCGGTCAAGGCCGTCCTCGCGGTCATGAGCCGTGACCCCGAGCTCGAGCAGGCCCCCGTGGTCGTCGAGATGTCCGACCCCGGCACGGTCGCCGCCCTGTTCGCCGCCGGCGAGGGTCGCATCCTTCCCGTGCGCGCCGCCGACGTCGTGGCCCGGGTCACCGCCCAGGCCTGTCGCCAGAGCGGCCTCAGCTTCGTCTTCCAGGAGCTGCTCGACTTCGACGGCGACGAGATCTACTTCCAGCCCGCCCCCGAGCTGGTGGGGCACACGTTCGCCGAGGCCCTCCTCGCCTACGAGACCTCCACGGTCCTCGGCCGCTACACCGCCGACGGCGTGGTCCAGGTGAACCCGCCCATGGACACCGTCTTCGCCGAGGGCGACTCGGTCATCGCCGTCAGCGAGGACGACGACACGGTGGTCTTCACCGGCTTCTCCAACCGACCGGCACCGACCCCGATGCCCCTCGACCCCACGCCACCGGCGGCCGAGCACCTCCTCCTCGTCGGCTGGAACGACCTCGCCCCGCTGGTGCTGCACCACCTCGACCAGTTCGTGGCCCCCGGTTCCGTTGCCGACGTGCTCGTGCACGAGGACACCATCGACCACCTCGAGCTCCCCGTCCCCCCGCTCGAGCACCTCCAGGTGCACCTGCGCCACATCGGCGGGCACACCGACGAGTACGACGAGGTCGCCGCCGCCCGCCCCTACGGCAGCGTCATCATCCTCGGCTACCGCGAGAGCGCCTCGCCCGCCGAGGCCGACGCCAAGACGCTCCTGACCCTGCTGCTGCTCAACCGCTCGCTGCGGGAGGTGCACCGCCGGCCCCGCATCGTCACTGAGCTGCTCGATGCCCGCGACGTGGACCTCGCCGTCGTCACCGGCGCCGACGACTTCGTGGTCAGCGACGCCCTCGCCAGCTACATGATGGCGCAGCTCGCCGAACGGGCCGAGCTGCACGACGTGTTCATCGACCTCTTCGACTCCGACGGCTCCGCGGTGCAGATGCACCCCGCCCGCCAGTACGTGCCCGCCGGGCCGGTGCCCTTCGCCGACATCGTGGCGGCGGCGGCGGCGCTCGGCGAAGTGGCCCTCGGGTACCGGGTGACGGCCACCAACGACGTCGTGGTCAACCCCGCCAAGACCGCCACCGTCGACCTCGCCGACGACGACGCCGTCATCCTCATCGGCCCCGTCTGAGCGGGACCGCGGCCGGGTTCAGACGAAGCCGCCGCGGGCGCCCCAGATCATGAGGATGAGGATGACCGCGAACGCGAGGTGGAGGATGCCGCCGTTGCGGGCGGCGGCCTTGCCGCGCTGTTCCATCTCGATGACCTGCGGCGGGGGCCCTCCGGCAGGAGGCCCGCCGGCGGGAGGCCCGCCGGCAGCGGCGCCCGGGGGCGGGCCCATGGCCGCGAGCTCGTTCACCAGGGCGTCCATGCGCTTGAGGTTGGGCTGGTGGACGAAGATCGAGAACAGCAGCGCCGCCACGTAGAGCACGAGGCTGAGGCCCACCCACGGGTCCTCCCACTCGAAGGGCCCGACGATGACGAGGAGCACGCCGAAGGCGCCGGCGGCGTAGATCGCGGGCTCGGTGAGGCGCTGGCCGGCGACCTGGTTGGCGTTGCTGATGCCCTTGGCCTCGAGGCCGGGGTGCTTCTTGGCCTCGTTGCCGAGCAGCGGGTAGACGAACGTCGAGCCGAAGCCGACGATCACCGCGAGCACGTGGAGCAGGACCAGCAACCGGTAGAGGTCGTCGGTCTCCTGGAGCGAGGCGAGGAGCATCGGTTCCGCCTTTCGCGGTTCTGACGTCGAGGGCCGAGCGTTTGTCTATCAGACCGTGGCGGCGTGCTCGGCGGCGAGGAAGAACACCGGCTCGGGCGGGTCCTCCAGGGTCGGCGACGGGTCGGCCAGAAGGGCCTCGGCGTGGGCGCGGTCGGCGTCGTCGAGGGGTCGGGTGTCCACACACCACTCGACCATGGTGCCGTTCGGGTCGGTGGTGTAGACGGACACGCAGAAGCCGTGGTCGATCTCGGCGACGTCGTGGCCGCAGGCCAGCCAGTGCTGCTTGCGGGCCTCGAGGTCGTCGCGGTCGCGGGCGAAGAAGGCCAGGTGGTTGGTCCACACCGGCAGGCCGTGGCTGGTCGACATGGCCGGGTCGAAGGCGGGCGCCGAGGGGCCGTTGAGCTCCCAGAAGGCGAGCAGCTCGCCGCCGTCGGTGGCCGCCCCCGGCTGGTGGGTGCCGCCGGTGTCGTAGAAGACGTGCTTGGCCCAGCCGCCTCCGCCTTCGGGGGTCGGCGCCACGACGGCCTTGACCAGGGTGAAGCCCATGGCCTCGGTGTAGAAGCGGTGGGTGGCGGGAAGGTCGGTGGTGGCCAGGGCCACGTGGTGGAACGCCATGGCACCAGCTTCGCGCCCCGACAGGAGATGATGTGGCCGTGCGCGTACCGCTCGGGGCTTGGGTGGTGGCAGCCGTCCTGGTGGAGGCGCCCGGCCACCGCGGCGCCTTCGTTCGTGGGGCCGATCGTCGAGCGCGACTTCGCCGACGGTGGATGGCGAATTCCACCACTCTCCGTGAGGTTTTCCTTCAGTGATCCCGGGCCTCCGCCGATCACTGCTACTGCCGGTGGACTTCGCCCCCGCCGGTACCAACGGACACGGGGCGGAGGTCGCACTCTCTCCAGTTGCATCGCCACCAGCGCTTTCCCAGGGTGCTGGCACTCAGCGGCCTTCGCCTCGGTCCCGTTGCCTCGACCCCGCCACCGGCGGGGTCGGTGTACGTCCGGGGCCAGGTTGACCTCGACCACCGGCGCCGGGCCCGACCCGGCCGGCGTCCGGTCCGCAGGGCTCGGCATCGCCGCCATCTCCGCGGCGTGGGGGACGGTCGGCATCATCGTGAAGGAGGTCGACCTCCCCGCGGTGGCCATCGTCCAGGCCCGCACCGCCATCGCCGTGCCGACGCTCGCGCTGGTGCTGCTGCTCGGCCGGCGCTGGCTGCCAGGGGTGGCGTTCCACCGGCGCTCGCTGCTGCGCGCCGCCCTCGGCGGGGCGCTCGTCGCCGCCCATTGGGTGTGCTTCTTCGCCGCGTTCAAGCGGGCGCCCGTGGGGACGGTGCTGCTCATCACCTTCCTCGCTCCCGTCTTCCTCGCCGTCGCCGCGCCGGTGCTGCTCGGCGAGCGGGTGTCACGGCGCACGAAGATCGGCCTCGCCCTGGGCCTCGCCGGGTCGATCCTCGTGGTGGGCGCGCCGGGCGGCAGCGGCACCACCACCGCCGGCCTGGTGCTGGCCTTCCTCGCCGCCGTGTCCTACGCCGGCCTGGTGCTGATGATGAAGCCGGTGGCCGAGGTCCACGGTGGCGTGCGGGTGGCGCTGGTGGAGATGTCGGTGGCCGCCGTCGTGCTCGTCCCCTTCACCCTCACCAGCGGCGCCACCGCGCCCGATGCCGCCGACTGGCGCCTCCTGCTCGTGCTCGGCGTCGTCGAGACCGGCATCTTCCTGGCCATCTACTACAGCTGCCTCGCGCGGGTGCCGGCCACCGAGGCCGGCGTCCTGTCCTACCTCGAGCCCGCCGCCGGGGTGCTCTTCGGCTGGTGGCTCCTGGGTGAGGGGCTCACGGTGGGTACCGTGGCCGGCGGCGTCCTCATCGTCGTCGCCGGCGTGGTGGTGCTGTTCGGCCCTGATCGTCCCCCCGTCGCGTCCCCGGAGGTCGCCGGTGTTCCTGGGTGAAGACCTGCTGGCGTGGCTCGTGCTGGCCATCGGCGGCGCGCTGTGCGTCGGCAACGTCCTGGCCCTCGTCCGGCCGCCGGAGTCGCCCAAGGAGGGCGAGCTCGAGCGGGCGCCGGTGGGGCGCAGCGTGGTGATGGCCGTGCTCGGCGGCCTGGCCGCCGTCTGGGCGCTCGGCAGCCTCATCGTCGGCTGATCCCCCGGGGAACCAGGGCGCCCGTCGGCGGCGTCTGAGACTTTGCCAATCCTTGGCATGGGCGTGGCCCGTGCCTGGAGGGGTGCTCTCTACGGTGAGGGACAGGTCACCACGACCCCCACTCGGAACCCTGGAAAGGACTCCCCATGGATCGCTCCAAGGCCCTCGCCCTCTCGGTGAGCCTCACCGGCGTGATCGCCGCCGCCACGGCGGCTCTGGCCCTCAACTTCGGCCTGATCGGTGCAAGCGCCGCCCCGGCTGTCCCGACCGCAGCCGTCGCCCCCGCCTCGGCCCCGGCCGCAGCCCCCACGCCCGCTCCCACCCGCACCGTCACCGTCGTCCCGACCCACGAGGTCGAGCACGAGGGGGGCGAAGATGACTGAGCCCACCCCCCGCTCGACCACCCGGCCGGCCCCCGGCCCCCGCACCACCGCCGCCGGCGGCCGCAAGCGCCGGCCGCACCCCGCGGCCCGCGCCCGCATCATCGCCGCCGGCCTCGCCGGCACCGCCGCCTTCGGCATGGTGGCGGGCATGGCCCTGCCGCACGCCGGCGTGGCCGCCGCGCCGGCCGCACCTGCTTCGGCGCCGGCGTCGACCCCCACCGACAGCCGCGCCGCCACCTCGACACCGGCACCGGTGCCCGCAACGTCGCTGGCCCCGGCGCCGGTGACGAGCAGCAGCGGCAGCTAGGTTCGAGGCGGGAGGACGAACATGCAGAACCACTTCTGGTGGTACATGGCCAGGTCCTCGGGCATCGTTGCCTGGTTCCTGGCCATCGCCTCCGTGCTCTGGGGCCTGGCCCTGTCCACACGGGCCCTCGGCCCCAAGCCGCGGGCGCCATGGCTGCTCGACCTGCACCGCTGGCTGGGTGCCCTCACCGTCGCCTTCGTGGGCGTGCACCTCGTCGCCCTCGTGGGGGACAACTACCTCCACTTCAGCTGGGCCGAGCTCTTCGTGCCCATGGCGTCGAGCGCTTACAAGCCCGGCGCTGTCACCTGGGGGATCATCGCCTTCTGGTTCCTCGTGCTGGTCGAGGTCACGTCGCTCCTCATGAAGCGCATTCCCAAGAACGTCTGGCACTCGATCCACCTGACCAGCTACGTCGTGGCCGTCAGCGCCACCGTCCATCTGCTCACCGCCGGCACCGATTCGTCCACGCCGGCGCTGCGCTGGGCGGCGTTGGTGGGGGCCATGGCCATCGTGTTCTTCACCATCTACCGGTTGCTGGCGCCCAAGGCGCCGGCCCGGTCCATCCCCAGTCGCGAGCAGGTCGCCGCCCGTCGAGCCGAGGGCGGCGACACCGCCGCCTGAGCTGCTTCGCGCCCGTCGCGGGTTCCCGCTCCGCCGGGGTGCTAGACCCTGCGCCGTGGGGGAGGGGAACGATGCGCTGCTCGATGTGGTCGACCTCGGGGTCACCTTCGGCGGCGTGCACGCCCTCGACCAGGTGTCGTTCCAGGTGGGCCCCGGCGCCATCGTGGGCCTGATCGGCCCCAACGGTGCGGGCAAGACGACCTTCATCGACGCGGTGTGTGGGTTCGTGGCCCACCGCGGGACCATCGCGTTCGACGGGCGCCGCATCGAGGGACTGGCCCCCCATCGGCGCGCCCGATCGGGCCTGGCCCGCACGTGGCAGAGCCTCGAGCTCTTCGACGACCTGACGGTGGCCGAGAACTGCCTCGTGGCGGTGGCTCCGGGCGGGGTGCGTTCGGTGCTGGCCGACATCGTCCGACCCAAGCGTCACCATGGTGCCGACGCCGTCGACCAGGCGCTGGCGGTCGTGGGCCTGAGCGACAGCGCCGACGCCCACCCCAACGAGCTCTCACTGGGCCAGCGCAAGCTCGTCGGCGTGGCCCGAGCCCTTGCGTCTCGACCGCGGCTCGTCCTGCTCGACGAGCCCGCTGCCGGCCTGGACACCGAGGAGAGCCTCTCCTTCGGCGAGCACGTCGTGGCCATGGCGGCAGCCGGAATCGCGGTGCTGCTGGTCGACCACGACATGGGCCTGGTCCTCGGCACCTGCGAAGAGGTGCACGTCCTCGACGCCGGCTGGATCATCGCCTCCGGTCCGCCGGCGGCGGTGCGCGCCGACCCCGCCGTGGTGGCGGCCTACCTCGGCGAGGGCGTCGGCCAGTGACCGAGTCCACGGGTCAGGTGGAGGAGGTGTGCCGGTTGCCCGCTGGGGGAGTCGGATCGTCGCACGGCCCCAGGGCCGCCGGGTGGGCAGCGACACGACCCGCCCGACCCGTCCGGGGAAGGTCCCGAGGCACGCGCCGTCCGACGGGTTCCGGCCTGTGCCGATCCCGAGGTGCTCGGTGACGGGCGCCCCGGTGCTCTCGCTGCGAGGACTCGTCGCCGGTTACGAGGGCGTGCCCGTCGTGCGCGACCTGTCGCTCGAGGTGGCGGCCGGCGAGGTCGTCGCCCTGCTCGGGGCCAACGGCGCCGGCAAGACCACGACGCTGCTCACCGTGTCTGCACTGCTGCCGGCGCTCGGCGGCGAGGTCGAGGTGCTGGGAGAGCCCGTCACGCCCCGCACCCGGCCCCACCGTCTCGCCCGGCGAGGGGTGGCGCACGTGCCCGAGGACCGCGCCCTGTTCTCGCAGCTGACCGTGCGGGAGAACCTCGCCGTGGGCGGCACTCGGGACCGGCGGGGCGCCGCCCTCGACCAGGTGCTCGAGTACTTCCCGGCCCTCGGCCCGCTGCTCGACCGCAAGGCTGGTCTGCTGTCCGGCGGCGAGCAGCAGATGCTGGCCCTCGCCCGGGCCCTCGTTCGCCGGCCCAAGCTGCTGCTGGTCGACGAGATGAGCCTCGGCCTCGCGCCCGTGATCGTCGAGCGCCTCGTCCCCGTGGTCCGCCGCATCGCCGACGAGCTCGGCACCGGCGTGCTGCTGGTCGAACAGCACGTCGCGGTGGCGCTGCACGTGGCCGACCGCGGGTATGTGCTGAGCCACGGCGAGGTGATGGCACAGGGCGCGGCCGCCGAGCTCGCTGCCGACCACCACCTGCTCGCCGCCAGCTACCTCGGCGAGGCCGAAGCGGACGCCTGACACCTCCCGTTCTGCCGGCACGAGCGTGTCGCGCAGACACGCTGGTGCAGACCGGACGGGGTGATGCCGGCGAAGCGAGCGGCGGCGGTCTCATTCGGCGGCGGCGGTTTCGTCCGGCGGCGGCGGTTTCGTCCGGCGGCGGCGCCGGCTCCCGATGTCGGGCCGGCGCCCAGATGGCGACGGCCGCAAGCGGCGGCGGTGGTCTGGTCCGGCGGTGGTCCGGCCCCGGGCCTGGCGCCGGCAGGACTGGTCCATGGTGCTGGCGTAGGGTCCGAGACCGTGCGCCGTCACCGACTGGTTCCCGCCGCCGTCC
>CAYYDZ010000064.1:8806-14762 GCA_964470715.1 uncultured Microthrixaceae bacterium
GCTGGCGTAGGGTCCGAGACCGTGCGCCGTCACCGACTGGTTCCCGCCGCCGTCCTCGTCGCCGTGCTCGTCCTGGCCGGCGGGGCCTGCGGCAGCGACGGGGGTGACGACGACGCCGGCGCGACGACCACGTCCGCCGCCGGCGACACCGGCACGACGGCCGGCGGTGGCGGCGGTTCCACCCCGACGACCGTGGCCGCAGCCGGTGGCTCGTCGATCGTTCAGGCGGCCTGCGACGGGCTCCTCGAGTCGCCGCTGACGGTGCGGCTCGACGTGCCGCAACTCGTCGAGGCGTCGGGCCTCGCGGTGAGCCGCGCCAACGAGGGCGTGCTCTGGGCCCACAACGACTCGGGCGACAGCGCCCGGGTGTTCGCCTTCGGTGAGGACGGCGGGCGCTTGGGCACCTTCAAGCTCGTGGGCGCCGAGGCCGTCGACTGGGAGGACATGGCCCTCGGGCCCGACGTCGACGAGGACGGCAACGCGGTCGACGACCGGGACGCGCTCTACCTGGCCGACATCGGCGACAACGACGCCGTGCGCTCGGACGTCACCCTCTACCGGGTGAGCGAGCCCGAGGTCGCGGCGGGCGCCGACGCCGGCCGGGTCCGGCTGGACGACGTCGAGGCCTACCCGTTCGTCTACCCCGACGGGCCCCGGGACGCCGAGGCGCTCTTCGTCGACGCCACCGACGCCAGCTTCTACGTGATCGAGAAGTCCATCACCGGCGGGCCGGTGGGCGTCTACCGGGGCTCGATCGAAGGGTGGAACGCCGACGCCGCCGCGATGCCCACCCTCGAGCGGGTCGGCACCTTCCGGGCCGGGCCCGGGATCGTCGCCTCGGCGACCGGCGCGGACATGACCCCGGCCGGTGACGCCATCGTCGTGCGCACCTACGCCAGCGTGCGGCTGTTCGCCCGCCCCGAGGGGACGTCGGTCGTCGACGCCCTCGCCGGCGACCCCTGCCGCGGCCCCGTCCCCGTCGAGGCCCAGGGCGAGGCCGTCGCCCTCACCCCGGCCGGCGACGCCTACTTCACCCTCCCCGAGGGCGCCACCCCCACCCTCTCCCGCTGGGCCCCCTGAGGGTCCCACGTTCTCGACGCAATAACTCGTGTTTTGAGGGGGCTATTGCGTCGAGTTCGGACGATCGCCGCCCCGGAGCTGGGCGAGCCGGGTCCGTCGGATCTCGCGAATCGTACGGACCGCGCCGTCGATGTCGTTGGCGATGTCCTCGGCGAGCACGCGGTGGGTGTTCCAACCGTGCGAGCCGGCCTCGGCGTCGCGGTTGTGGTCTCGCTTGATGTTGCTGATTCGACCGTGCCACGAGCGGCTGTCGACCTCGATGATCATGCGCACGTCGACGTAGGAGAAGTCGACGCAGCCGTTTGTGAACTGCCGGCCGGGGAAGGGGTACTGGCGAACCGGTTCGGGCTCGCCGGCGCGAAGGAGCCCTTCGAGCAGCATGGCCTCGGCCGCTGACGCAGGCGGGACGTAGTCGGGGCCACGCACGTCGAGCAGCGCCGTGAGCTTGCGGACGCCCGGCTTCCCCTTCCGGGCGACATCGCGAAGGACATGGCCGACCTCGACGTACGTCACTCTGCGGTGGGTCACCTGGTCGTCGAGCACCTCGCGTAGCCGAGCCGTTCCGAAGACCGCAGCCAAGTCGACGATGGTCCGGGCGCGGGTCGTGACCGGGAGACGAGAGATCGTGGTCCAGTGGTGCGGGAGCACGTCGTTGATCTGGTGGACGACCACACCTTCGAGCCGCTGCAGAGCGCCTGTCGAGCGGTGGCCCTGTTGGTCGCGCCTGCGGGGCTTGGTGGGGCGTGCCTCAGCGAGGACTCGACTCTGGGCGCGAGATGGAACACCGCCAGGCTGACCGGGTTGCACCCTCCTGGGAGTCAGAGCCACCCTCGACCGGGGATGGTCAGCGGCTAGGCCGCTTCGGGACGGAGGGCCGGCGGGTGGCGCCGGTCCGGAGGGTCCAGGAGCCGCCCCATGGTTTTCGGGGCGGTCCTGGATACCGGACCGGGGGCAGGACCCGCCGGATCCGCAGGCCCGACGAACCCCGGTGCTTCAGCAGAAGGAGGTCGACGGTGGGTCGTGCGGTGCTACTCGAACGCTCGGCCGATGTCGCGGAGCATGTCGACCAGGGTGCTGGGGGCGTCGGGGGCGTCGGGGCCTGGGGTGTAGGTCGCCGACGCCAGCGCCCCCGTCCAGGCGAACGAGCCGAAGCGCTCGTGCAGGTCCCAGTCGACGGGCGATCGGGGATCGCGGCCGACGCTGATGCCCTCGAAGGGGGCCATGCCGAACAGCATGGGCACGCCCTCGATCGAGCCCCGGGCGTCGCCGTCGACCGACAGCGAGACGGTCCACACGTTGCCGCCCGGTGCCGTGAAGTCGGCCACGACCGACGACGCCCCGACAGGGAGCGGGCCACCGTCGAGGCGGCGCAGGTGGCCGCGCCCGTCGTTGTGCACGAAGTGCAGGTGGCCGTCGAGGACGTACAGCCCGTAGCCGGCGCCCTGGTCGCCGTGGGCCACGAGGTAGCCCTGGTCGCCGTCCCGGTAGCCGTCGGCGCCGAGGTCGACGGCGACGGTGAAGGCCTTGAACCAGATGAGCTGCACCGAGCGCCACCGCTCGAGGGTGGGCGTCCCGGCGGGGATGGTGACGGGCGCCTCGGTGAACACCGCGCTGCGCGGCGGGCGCACCAGGTACTTGATCGACGTGCCCTCGTCGAGCGGGTAGATGCGGTTCTCCCACGCCGCCGCCTCCCACGCGTCGATCAGCTCGCCCAGCTTCTCGGGCTCGTCGGCGGCCAGGTTGCGCAGCTCGGTGCGGTCCTCGGCGACGTGGTACAGCTCCCACTCCGAGTCGTCGAACGACGACATGGCCTGGTGGCAGGTGACGATCTCCCAGCCGTCCCGGTAGAAGCCGCGGTGCCCGTTGTTCTCGAACACCTGCTCGCGGTGGGCGGTGGGAGCGGCGGCGTCGGCGAGGGTGGGCAGGAAGCTGGTGCCGGCGATCGGGTCGATGGCGTGGCCGTTGCGCTCGGTCGGGACGTCGATGCCGAGCAGGTCGGCGAGGGTCGGCAGCAGGTCGGTGACGTGGGTGTACTGGTCGCGGAAGCCGTCCCCCATGCGCCCGGCCCGCTGGCCCGCCGGCCACGACACCACGAAGGGCACCGAGTGGCCGCCGGCGTGGGTGTTGATCTTGTAGAGCCGCCACGGGGTGCAGCCCGCCATGGCCCAGCCCCGCGGGTAGTGCGGGGTGGTCTGGGGTCCGCCGATGAGGTCGAGCCGGGCCCGGTCGGCCTCGACGTCGTCGCCCTGCAGCAGGTGCACGTAGTACGAGGTGGTGCCGGTCACCTCGCCCTCACGTGAGGCGCCGTTGTCGGACAGGAACACGAACAGCGTGTTGTCGAGCTGGCCCATCTCGTCGAGGGCGGCGAGGAGGCGCCCGACGTTCTGGTCGATGCGGTCGACCATGCCCGCGAAGACCTCCATGTGGCGGGCGTAGAGCTCGTGCTCGGCGTCGGTGAGCTCGTCCCACGGGCGCACGTCGTGGTTGGCCTCGGTGTTGCGGGGCGCCAGCTGGGTCCCCTCGGGCAGCAGGCCCATGGCCACCTGGCGCTCGTAGCGCTGCTGGCGGATGACGTCCCAGCCGGCGTCGTAGCGGCCCTGGTACTTGGCGATGTCCTCGGGGCGGGCGTGCAGCGGCGCGTGGACGGCGGGGTGGGCGAAGTAGCAGAAGAAGGGCTTCGCCGGGTTCGACGACTTCACCTCCCGCATCATCGAGATGGCCCGGTCGGTGAGGTCGTCGGTGAGGTAGTAGTCCTCGGGGTACTGATCGGTCTCGACCGGCGAGTTGTCCTGCGTCAGCCGGTGCGGGTGGTGCAGGTTGGTGAAGGCGTCGAGGATCCCGTAGAAGCGGTCGAAGCCCCGCTGGCACGGCCAGGAGTGCGTGGGCCCGGCCGCCGAGCAGTCCGAGTCCTTCGCCAGGTGCCACTTGCCCAGCATCATCGTGGCGTACCCCTGCTCGCGGAGCAGCTCGGGGATCGTGACGACGTTGGACCCGAGCTCCATCGCGTAGCCGGGGAAGCCGGCGTCGGAGTGGGCGACCGAGCCGACGCCGGCGAGGTGCGACTCCTGGCCGGTGAGCAGCGCCGCCCGGGTGGGCGAGCACATCGGGGCGACGTGGAAGTTCGTGTAGCGCAGGCCGCCGGCGGCGAGGCGGTCGAGGTTGGGGGTGTCGATCTCGGAGCCGTAGCAGCCGAGGTCGGCGTAGCCGAGGTCGTCGACCAGCATCACGATGATGTTGGGGGCGTCGGCCGGCGGCTCGGCCCGCTCGGGCCACCACCCCTCCGACCCGGCAAAGGTGCGCCCCACGACGCCCTCGAACCCGGGGTAGGTCCCCCGCCCCTGTGCCGCCGTCCCGCCCGCTGCCCCCGTGTCGCTCATGTCTCCCGCTCCTGGCGCCTGCGGCGCCGGGCCGCTCGGGCCCTCGCTTCGCTCATGGCCGGCGAGGCTAGGGCATCGCCCGGTAGGCGGTCGGCAGGTCCGGCGCCTGCGATGCTGCGGGCGTGGGAGGTGACGCCGGCGCGGCGAGCGGGGAGCGGCGGGACTGGGCGCTCGTCGTTGCCATCTGTGTGCCGGTGGCGGTGCTCAGCATCGACTTCGCCGGCGTCGTCGTGGCATTGCCCGCCATCGGGACCGACCTCGACGTCGACCGGGGGCTGCTGGGGTGGGTGGTCAGCGCCTTCGCGCTCGGGTCGGCGGCGCCGCTGATCGTCGCCGGCCGGGTGGCGGACACCGCCGGTCGCCGGCGTCTGCTGCTGGCAGGGCTCTGGTGCTTCCTCGCCGGCACGGCCGGCTGCCTGGCGGCGCCGACCTTCCTGGTGCTCGTCCTCGGCCGTCTCGTCCAGGGCGTGGGCATGGCCCTGTTCATGACCGCCTCGCTCGGCGCGCTCAGCGCCGGGACGGTCGAGCCCTTCCGCACCCGGGCCGTCGGCGTGTGGTCGGCGGTCGGCGGGCTCGCCCTGGCGGTCGGGCCACTCGTCGGAGGCGTGCTGACCGACCTCGGTTCGTGGCGCTACTTCTTCCTCGCCGACCTCCCGCCGCTGCTGATCGCCCTGGTGCTGGTCCACCGCTCGGTCCACGACGCACCGGGAGCGCCGGGAGCGCAGGCAGAGCGACGGGCGCTCGACCGACGGGCCGCCATCGCCGTGACCGTGGCCGTCGCCGCCCTCACCTTCGCGGTGCAGACGGTGGGCACGCAGGGTTGGCTGGCGCCGGCCACGCTCGGGGCCGCGGGCCTGGCGGTCGTCGGCGCCGCCGTCTTCGCCCACCGCGAGCGCCGGCCCGATCCGCCGCCCGTCGTCGACCCGGTGCTCTGGCGGCATCGCTCCTTCTGGCTGCCGGTGACCGTCGCCCTGCTGGCCAACGTCGGGTTCGGGGCGCTCCAGTTCCTGCTCACCCTGGCACTCCAGGACGTCGCCGGCTGGACCGCGCTCGAGGCCGGCGCCGCCTTCCTCCTCTACTCGGTGCCCTTCGCCGCCGTGGGCCTGGGCATCGGCCGCATCACCCGCCGCCTCGGCGAGCGGTGGGCGCTCGTCGTCGGCCAGCTGCTGATCGCCCTGTCGTTCGGCGCGGTGGCGGTGCTGGCGGGATCGTCCGAGGTGACCGCCGCCCTCGTCGGCCTCGCCATCAGCGGCCTTGGGCAGGGGCTGGCCTTCACCCTCACCACCAGCACCTCGCTGGCGGCAGCGCCCGCCGAGGACGCCAGCGTCGCCTCCGGCCTGCTCACCACCCTGCGCAACCTCGGCATCGTGGCCGGCATCACCGTCTCGACGCTGGCCCTCGACCGCTTCGGCGGCGGCGTCCCCGACTCGGTCTCCGCCGGCGCCGCCGCGTCGACGGCCGCCACCGCGGCCTTCGCCGACGGCCTCCGTCTGGCCGCC
>CAYYDZ010000065.1:0-6841 GCA_964470715.1 uncultured Microthrixaceae bacterium
TCCTTGGCGTCCTCGGTGCCGAAGATGGGCCACCCGATCTCGAGCTCGTGGGCGAGGCCCTCCTCTTCGGACATGCCCTCGGTCTCGCGCACGGAGCGCTTGATGGCCTCGACCGCCAGCGGGCCGCACTCACCGATCACCGCGGCGATCTCCTTGGCCTTGGCCAGCGCCTGCCCGTCGGGCACCACGTGGCCGATGAGCCCGTAGCGCAGCGCCTCCTCGGCCGACATCGACCGGGCCGACAGCAACATGTCCATGGCCACGGTGAAGGGGATCTGGCGGCGCAGGCGCACGGTCGAGCCGCCGAGAGGGAACAGCCCCCGCTTGGCCTCGAACACGCCGAAGGTGGCGCTCTCGCCGGCCACCCGGATGTCGGTGGCCTGGAGGATCTCGGTCCCGCCGGCCACGGCGTAGCCCTCGACCGCGGCGATCAGCGGCTTCTTGGGCTGGTAGTGGCGCAGCAGCGCCTTCCAGTGCAGGTCCGGGTCGTCGGCCATGCGCTGCTGGTACTTCTCGTCGCTCTGGTCGCCGCCGGCGAAGGCCTTGAGGTCCATGCCGGTGCAGAAGTCCCCGCCGGCGCCGGTGAGGATGATGCAGCGGACGTCGTCGTCCTCGTCGGCCTCGACCCAGGCGTCGGCCATGCCCACGAGCATCGGGAGGCTGAGGGCGTTCTTCGCCTCGGGCCGGTTCATGGTGACGACCATCGTCGAGCCGTCGAGCTCGACCGTCAGGTTCTCGGTTCCGGACTTCATGAGGGGTGCCTCCGAAAAGTGGAATCTGTTCTAGATTTCAGCGGTCACCGTACGTTGCGGTGCGGAGCGCCGCAGCACCACCGACGTTCGCCGGATCCCGAAGGGGTGCCGACGAGCAGAGACGTTGCGGCGCGAAGCGCCGCAGCCCCACCGACGTTCGCCGGATCCCGAAGGGGTGCCGACGAAGGAGGCACGAAGCAAGTGGAGTTCAACCTCGCCGATCTGTTCGAGAACGCGGCCGATGCCTTCGGTGACCGCGAGTACCTGGTGGCCGACGGCGAGCGCCGCACCTACGCCGAGATGGAGGCGCGGGCGAACCGCCTCGCCCACCACCTGGCCGCGCAGGGCGTTGGAGCGGGCGACCACGTGGGCATCTACGCGTACAACTCGGTGGAGTGGGTCGAGACCCTCTGGGCGGTGTTCAAGCTGCGCGCCGTCTGGATCAACATCAACTACCGCTACGTCGAGGACGAGCTGGCCTACCTGTTCGGCAACGCCGACCTGAAGGCCCTCGTGTTCGCCCGGGAGTTCGCCCCCCGCGTCCGCAACGTGATCGACAACCTCCCCCTGCTCCAGCACTCGATCGTCATCGAGGACGGATCCGACGCCGACCTCGACGGCCTCGAGGCGGTCCCCTTCGAGGATGCCCTCGCCGGCGGCTCACCCGAGCGCGACTTCGGCCCACGCTCCCCCGACGACCACTACATCCTCTACACCGGCGGCACCACGGGCATGCCGAAGGGCGTCGTGTGGCGCCACGAGGACGTGTTCATGGCCCTCGGCGGCGGCATCGACCCGTACACCAGCGAGAAGGTGGCGCGCCCCGAGGAGATGGTCGAGAAGGGCATCGCCACCGGCAGTCAGCTCACCTTCTTCCCCATCGCCCCGCTCATGCACGGGGCGACGCAGTGGGGTGTCATGGGCCAGAGCTTCACCGGCAATCGGGTCATCCTCTGCGCCAAGTTCGACCCCGCCGAGGTGTGGCGCACCGTCGCCGAGGAGAAGGTCAACCTCATGATGATCACCGGCGACGCCATGGGCCGACCGCTGATCGAGGAGCTCGAGGCGCACCGTGACCAGTACGACCCCTCCTCGCTGTTCGCGCTGACCAGCAGCGCCGCCATCTTCTCGAGCGCGGTGAAGGACAAGTTCTTCGACCAGCTCCCCGACCTCGTGATCACCGACGCCATCGGGTCGTCCGAGAGCGGCAACAACGGCATGGCCGTGATCACCAAGGGCAACACCCAGATGGCCGGGGGGCCGACCGTCAGCTCCATCAAGGGCGCCTTCGTGCTCGACGAGGACCTCGTGCCCCTCGAGCCCGGCACCGGCGTGATGGGCAAGGTGGCCCGCTCGGGCAACATCCCGGTCGGCTACTACAACGACCCGGTCAAGACCGCGGAGACCTTCGTCACCGGCCCCGACGGCACCCGCTACGCCATGCCCGGCGACTTCGCCTACCTCGAGGCCGACGGCACCATCACCCTGCTCGGGCGGGGATCGGTGTCGATCAACTCGGGTGGCGAGAAGATCTTCCCCGAGGAGGTGGAAGGCGCGGTCAAATCACACCCCGACGTCTTCGACGCCGTGGTGGTGGGCGTACCCGACGACCGCTGGGGCCAGCGCGTGGCTGCGGTCGTACAGCTCCGCGAGGGAACGACGCCGGCACTGGAGGACGTCCAGGACCACTGCCGCACGAGGATCGCCGGCTTCAAGGTCCCCCGCCAGATCAACGTGGTCACCACCATGCAGCGCTCACCCAGCGGCAAAGCGGACTACCGGTGGGCCCAGTCCGTGGCCACGGGCGAGATCGACTCCACCCAGATCGGCTGAGCGACCCTCCGGGAGCGTCGGCCTCGGTGGGCGCGGTCAGTCCGTCGCGCCGGGCGTCACGGTGACCACACGGGCGTCGCACTCACCGGCGGCGCTGAACTGGAGGTTGCGACGTTGCGCCGCGAAGCGCCCGCCACAGGTGGCGCCCCAGTTCTCGTAGTCCGTGCTCAGGTCGCTCCGGTAGAACAGCTCGTCACAGTCCCTCATCGCCCCCCCGGCGCAGCCATCCGCCAGCGCGTCGAGGCGCTCGGAATCACCGAGGGCCCCAGGGGAGGGCACGACCTCGGCGGGCACCGGGTCGTTGAAGCGCAAGTCGCACGACGGCGGCACGCGTTCAACGAGCTCGACGAGTCGACCTCCGCAGGTCTGGGCGTAGGTCTCGTAGCTGGTGCCCCGGTCGCTCGACGCGTACAACTCGTCGCACGAGCTGAGTCGAGCGCGGAAGCACTCCTGAGCCAGCACGTCCAGCTCTGGGTCGCCACCCACCCCGGTGGGCGGTCGGCCCCCGGGGATCCCGTCGTAGCCGGCGCAGGCGTTGGGACGGGTGTCCGGGTTCCGGTAGCCACAGGTGATCGCGTAGTCGGCGTAGTCGTTGCCGGGACCGGCCAGCCGGTAGAGCGTGTCACAGGCCTCGGTGCCCCCCACGGCCCCGCACGTCTCGGCCAAGCGGGCGAGCGAGGGCGAGCCGCCCGTGGGCGCGGCACCACCCGCGACCGGCACGTGACGGTCCCCGCGCAGGCGGCAGTTGGGGGCGACCCCTTCGGCCGGCGGCGGCGTGAGCCGGCCGCCGCACGTGAAGGCGTAGTCGGCATACGACGTGGTCGGGGCGCCGCGCTGATACAGGTCGTCGCAAGCTCGGAGATCGCCCTCCTCGCACGAAGTGGCGAACGCCCCTTGCAGTTCGTCATCGCCGAGGGCGTCCGCGGGTGTTGCCGGTCCCAGGGCCTGTGACAGGTCGGGCGCGACGATGGGCCCGCCCACGAAGGGCCGCGACTGGGGGTCGGAGGCGTCGTCGCCACCGGCGCACGCGGGGGCGACGGCCGACAGAACGAGCGCTGCCAGCGCAAGCAGCCGCCAGGCGCGGCGTGGACGGGCACCCACCACGGCGGGTCACGCTAGTCGCCACGCCCCTGCCGGCCCCGTCACGGGTCCCCGCAGGGGGTCGACCCTTCCCCACACCGGTTGCTCGTTAGGATCCCCAGCGTGGGTTCCGAGGCACCGGCAAGACGTCGGCCATCGCTCGTGTGGTTCGCGATCCCCGCCTCGATCCTCATCGCCAGCCTGGCTGTCTCCGTGGTGGTGGTGGGCCGGGAATCGAACCAGGTCGAGGACCGCATCCGGAGCTTCGAGCGGGCCGCGGCCCCCGGCCAGGCCGACTTCGAGTTCGACCGCGCGGGCGACTACCTGCTGTACGTCGAGGGTCCCGTGACGCCCAACAGCTACATCGACCCCACAGAGATCATCTTGCTGCCCGACGAACCTGGGGGCCGGCGCACGGTGCTGAACCGCTTCCCGAGCTTCGTCACCTACACGGATCCCTCGGGCATCGGCGGCCACGCCGAGTTCACCTTCAGCGTGCCGGAGCCCGGCCCGTACCACCTGAAGGTCCGCTGGTCGCCCGAGGACATCAATGGCATCGCCATCGGCCCGTACGTGTACGAGGGCGCCAACGGGCCCGTCCGCACGGCCTTCGGCGTCGCCCTCCTCGGACTCGTCGTGGCCCTCGCCGTCACCGGTGCACTCCTCGTGGCACGCCGCCGCTCTGCCCGGACGGCGGCAACATGAGCGGCACCGGCCGGGCCTGGCGCCGCGTGCAACGCACGGGACGGAAGACGTCGCTCGAGGTGCGACGGTGGGGCCGGAGCACCCATCGTCAGGTGCGCCACCTCTACCTCCGTGCCCGACGCGAGGTCCGGCCCCTGGAGCACGAGGTCCGGACCTTCCCGCGCCGGGCCGTTGCCTCGTCACGCACCTGGGTCGACGTCACCGCGGGGGACGCCCGCCACGGCGATCTGCGCGCCGTCGCGGTCCTGTTGTTGGTCGTGACCTTCGCCCTGTTGCCGCTGCAGAACGTGCGCCTCACCTCCGGCGCCGCTGCCGCCGACCTCTCGCTCGCCCTCGCCGCGGTGGTCGCCATCGTCTCCCGCCATCGTCGGCCACCCGCCGAGCCGCTGCCGCCCCTCATCCGAAACGGGATCGTCCTGATGGCTCTGGGTGGCTTCGTAGGGCTCGTCTTCGCCGACGAAGCCTTGGTGAGCGCCAAGTTGCTCGTTCGTCTGCTCGCGGTGGCCCTGCTCGCCGTGGTGGCGGTCGTGCGCGTCGCCCCTTCAGGCAGAGAGGTCCGGCGGTTCCTCGTCGCCTTCGTGATCGCCGGCGCCGTGTCCGGAGCGGTGAGCGCGCTGGGCGACCTCACCGGCGCCCCGTTGTTGGACCGCTCGACCTTCGGTGATCGCGCCGTCGGCCTCACGCTGCTCCCCTATCCGCTCATCGACTACCTCCGTGGCACCACCGCAGCGGCCCAGTCCATCGCCATCAACCCGAACTTGTTCGGCGGGGTGTCCGCCGTCGGGGGTGCCTTGGCGGTCACCCTGCTCGTCGAAGCCACGAGCTCGCGCCTGCGCCTGGTGCTCGCCGCGGCCACCGGTGGGCTCTTCCTCGGGGTGCTGTTCTCTGGATCGCGCAGCGCGTTGCTGGCCCTGCTGGTCGGCTGCGTCCCCGCTGTGTGGCGCCTGGTGCGGCGGGGGTTCGGCCGGCGGGTGCTCATCGGCGCCGGCATCGTCGGGGTACTCGTCGTGCTCAGCATGGTCACGACGGTGCGGGCACCGTCGCTCGACCGCCTCCTGCTGCGGCCGGGCTCGGCCGACAGCGAGCGCACGGCGGAATCGACCATCCTGCGGTACCAGAACGCCACCCGTGGCCTCGAGGAACGTGGCTGGCACAGCCTGGCAACGGGTTCTGGGCTGCGTGACGACGCCCCCTCCAAGCTCCACGACGGCCACTTGGAGATCTGGGTCGGCCTCGGCCTCATCGGCCTCGTGGGCTGGGCCCTGCTGTGCTTCGGCATCATCGAAGGGGGTGTGCGCTACGCCGGGCGGGCCGGGCCCTTGCGTGTGCACGAGGTGGCGCTCTTGGCCATCGCGAGCGCCTTCGCCGCCAACGTGATGGTGACGCTGTTCGTCGACACGATCTGGAACCGCTACATCTGGCTGCTCGTCGCGCTCTTCATCACCCTGTTGATCCGCCCCCAGGGCGTCGGCGCGCCGCTGATCTCGGGACCAGCCGATGCCACGACGGACGAACCCGTGCCGGAGCTCGTCACCGCCTGACGTGCGCATCCTCACCCATGTCGGTGAGGGAGGCGTCCGGCAGCGGAACGAGGCGG
The DNA here is from genome assembly GCA_964470715.1 of uncultured Microthrixaceae bacterium. Taxonomy (GTDB): domain Bacteria; phylum Actinomycetota; class Acidimicrobiia; order Acidimicrobiales; family DATDAH01; genus JAEUJM01. The sequence goes on from CAYYDZ010000065.1 coordinate 5,968, forward strand.
TGCCCGCCATCGAGGCAGCCGCCTCTCCTCAGGACGGACCCGTTCCCCAGGCCTGCGCGTCGACCGGAGCGGAGATGGTCGCGTCACCCCGGTCGGTCGGACGGGCACAGGCGGCACAGGCGTCATGCAGCTGCAACCCACGGCACCGCCTCGGGGGCTGAGCAGCCCTGCACGAGGAAGGCCCTGACGTCGTCGGGGACCACGGCAGCGCACACCGAACGCACCCATGCCCAGACCTCGGCGGTCGGCTCGGCGACCCGGTAGACCGCGACAGTGCCGTCGGCCGCCAATCGGTAGACCACCACCTCGATCCCGGCTCGATCGCGGGGCTCGTCCGCCATCAGCCAAGCCGAGTCACCGCGGGCCGCGGCCCCGGCGAGACAGCGGCGAGCCTCGCTGAGGACGACGTTGTGCCCGGTTCCGGCCACAGCGGCGAGTGAGGCGTCGTAGCCGCAGTCGATCGTGGCGTGCGGCAGCACCACGTCGTCGGCGATCGGCGATGCCATCGGGCCTCGAGCGAGCACGATCGCACAGCCACTGCCCGGGTCCACCCCGACGGTGAGGTACGTGGTCGAGCCAGCAGCGAGGTCGACATCGGCATCGCAACGGTCGACCGCGTCACGCGTGGACGCGCACGTCCGTGCGCACTCCTGCTGCGCGGAGACCAGGTGGTACTGCCCTGCGGGGAGGATCTGATCCATCAGGGGGAAGGGATCGGCAGGTGGGCGGACCTGCCGACGTACGAGGTCGCCGCCGTCCGGAGCCACGACGAGGAACCAGGAGAGGTGACCCGAGGGGTAGCAGCACGACGTCAGGTCCTGGGTGACGCGCAGTCGCGCACCACCGGGGTCGGCGATGGCGAGGCTGGTGGGCG
>CAYYDZ010000065.1:6941-9832 GCA_964470715.1 uncultured Microthrixaceae bacterium
GAGGGCGGCGACCACCTCGGTCGCCCGCCCTCGAGTCGGCGAGTGGGCGCGCGCTCGATGCCACAGGTGCGTCCCCCGATCCGCCACGGGCGCGAGGTTACGGGACAACTTCGAGCAGAGTCCGGCATGTGGATGCATTTAGCCCTAACTTCGTCCCCATGGTCGCTGCCCTCATCAGCCTGCAAGAAGCCGCTGATGAGCTCGGCGTCCACTACATGACCGCCTACCGGTACGTCCGCACCGGTCGCCTGCCCGCGGTCAAGGAGGGAGCGGAGTGGCGGGTCGACCCCGCTGATCTGGCCAACCTCGAGGTCGGGCGGCGAGCGTCTCCGGCCCGCGGCACCGCCGACCCCGATCGCGCCCGCGCCCCTCGTTGGGCGGCCGAGCCCAGCCGGCTGGCGGGCCGACTGATCGACGGCGACGAACCAGGCGCGTGGCAGCTGATCGAGGACGCGCTCACCGCCGGTGCCACCCCCGAGTCCGTCTACACCGACCTCTTGGTCGCAGCTTTGGCCGAAGTCGGCAACCGGTGGGCCCGCGGCGACGCCACCATCGCCGACGAGCACACGGCCACCGTCACGGTCCAACGCCTCGTCGGTCGCCTGGGCCCCTCGTTCGCACGCCGGGGTCGCAAGCGAGGGACGATCGTGCTCGGCGCCGCACCGGGCGACCAACACGGCCTCACGGTGAGCCTGCTTGCCGACCCCCTGCGGGGCCGGGGTTTCGCGGTCATCGACCTCGGGGCGAACGTCCCCATCGAAGCCTGGCAAGACGCCGTGCGAGGTGCCGAGCGCCTGCGGGCCGTGGGCATCAGCGTCATCGCCCCGGGCCTCGACGCCGTCGTGGCCGCCACCGTGGCCGCGGTGCGCGAGGCCTCGGGCGTCCCGGTGGTGCTGGGCGGCCGCGGCGTCAGCGACGAGGCCCACGCCCGTTCCCTCGGCGCGGACGGGTGGGCGTCGTCCCACGCCGAGGCGCTTGAGCTCTTCGAGCACCTCACCGTCGACTGACCGACGGCTGCCCGCTTGCAGGCGGTGGCTTGACGGGCCATCTCGAAGGTCTGCGCGATCAGGTGAGGGGCACCGGCGCGCCCGATCGCACGAAGTTCTTTTCACCGATGGGTTGTCTTTGGGCGGACTTAGTGCTAAAACCTATTTATCACTAACCACCCCCTCCCCGAAAGAGCCTCTCCCATGCGCACCAGCAAGATCCTCAAGCTCACCGCCGCCTTCTTCGCCGCCGCCCTCTTGGTCGGCGCCTGCAGCAGCGACAGCGACGACGACAGCGCCAGCACCACCGAGGCGCCCGCCGAGACCACGACGACGGCCGCTCCCGACGACTCGGCCAGCGCGTCGGACCAGAACATCGTCGAGACGGCCGTGGCCGCCGGCGACTTCACCACCCTCGTCACCGCCGTCGAGGCCGCAGACCTGGCCGGCACCCTTTCCGGTGACGGCCCGTACACGGTGTTCGCCCCGACCGACGCCGCCTTCGAGGCGCTGCCCGCCGGGACGCTCGACGACCTGCTCGCCGACCCCGAGGCCCTGACCGACGTCCTCACCTACCACGTGGTGGACGGTGACGTGATGGCCGCTGACCTCTCGGACGGCATGGAGGTGACCGCCCTGAACGGCGACACCCTCACCATCACCGTCGACGGCGACACGGTGAAGGTCAACGACGCCACCGTGACCACCGCGGACATCGTCACCTCGAACGGTGTCATCCACGTGATCGACAGCGTCCTCATCCCGCCGGCCAACTGACGCCGGACACCTGGGGGCCGACCGAACGACCACGTCGTCCCCATGCGCAGCACCGGTAGCACCCGCAGCGACGACGCCGAGGGGCGGAGGGCACCCGCCCTCCGCCCCGAGGCGCCGGACCCCGAAGCGCAGGACCAGGAGGAAACGTGTCGCACCGCATCTCACTCCCCCACCTCGTGATCTCGACCGGCCTGGTCGTAATCGCCGCCTGGCTGGGGCTCGTCGCGGGCAACGCCCTCGGCGCCACCTACAGCCTCATCGCCGCCACCCTCGTGGCGACCCGGGCCGTGGACCGGCCGGCGCAGCCCGCCCCGATCCGGGTCGAGGTCGAGCCATGACCGCCCCCGTCATCGACAACCCCGCCGTCGACACCACCGGCATCGACGTCGCTGCGGAGCCGAGCCTCGCCGGGTCGCTCCAGTGGCAGGACCGCTGGTGGTCGGTGCACGCCAAGTGCAAGGGCAAGACCCATCTGTTCTTCGCGCCCGCCGGCGAGCGGCCCGAGGCCCGGGCCCGCCGCGAGGACCTGGCCCGGAAGTACTGTGCAGTCTGCCCGGTGCAGGCGCCTTGCCGTGAGGAGGCTCGCCTGAACCACGAAGCCGGGCTCTGGGGCGGCGAGAACGAGGAGCAGCGAGCCGAAGCGGGGTTCGCCCCGCGAGCGATCACGCGCCGCGCGGTCCAGGTAGCGGTGACCGCCGCAGGCCGCCAAGCCAGCGCCAGCTGACGCGCGGCGCGCGTGCGCTGGCGGAGGCCAGAGCGGTCCCCAGCCCACCTCCGGCAGGGCCGGCACCCATGGCTCCCGATCCTTCCCCTACTGAGGCAGGTCGGGAGCCATTCGCCGCTTCGGGTGCATCGCGCCGAGGGCTACTGCGGGAACTCGATGTCGGGCAGGGCGCCGAGGTCGTCCACCGGGAAGCGCCGGCCGGCCACGAAGCCCCCGTCCACGACCAAGGCGTGGCCGGTGACGAACGAGGCGTCGTCGGAGGCGAGGAAGAGCGCGGCGGCGGCCACCTCATCCGGACGGCCGGCCCGGCCCAGCAGGTGCTGGTCGACGAACCAGTCCTTGATGGTCGCGAGGGCCGGATCCTGCAACGGGGCGGTCATGGGCGTCTCGATGAGGCCCGGGCA
>CAYYDZ010000065.1:9932-12695 GCA_964470715.1 uncultured Microthrixaceae bacterium
GCCACCCCGGCGGCGTTGAGGAGGACGTCGATGCGCCCGAAGCGCTCGACCACGTCGGCGATGCGGGCCTCGATCTGGGCCTCGTCGCGCACGTCGAGGGGCCAGTAGGCCACCTCGGGAGCGGAGGCCTCGAGGCCGGCGACGACCTCGGGGCTGGGCCCGGCGAGGTCGAGGCCGGCGATGGACGCGCCCTCGGCGGCGAAGCGCTGGGCGGTGGCGGCGCCGATGCCCGACGCCGCGCCGGTGATGACCGCGACGCGGCCGTCGAGTCGACCCACGGCCGTCCCCTCTCCCCTGTCCCCCGGGACCCGGACTAGATCCGCTCGATGATGGTGCCGGTGGCCAGGGCGCCGCCGCAGCACATCGAGATGAGCGCGGTGTTCTTGTCCGAGCGCTCGAGCTCGTGCAGGGCGGTGGTGATGAGGCGGCTGCCGGTGCTGCCGACCGGGTGGCCGATGGCGATGGCGCCGCCGTTCGTGTTGACGTACTCCCAGTCCGGCTCGTGGAGCTGCCCCCACGACATGACGACCGAGGCGAAGGCCTCGTTGACCTCGCAGAGGTCGATGTCGCCCATGGTCATGCCCGCCTTGGCCAGCACCTTGGTGGTGGCGTCGCGGGGACCGTCGAGGTGGTAGTAGGGGTCGGAGCCGACGAGCACCTGGGCCACGATGCGGGCCCGGGGCTTCAGGCCCTCGGCCTTGGCCCGCTCCTCGGACATCCAGAGGACGGCGGCAGCGCCGTCGGAGATCTGGGAGCTGGTCCCGGCGGTGTGGATGTGGCCGGGCACGACCGGGTTCAGCTTGGCCAGGCCCTCCCGGGTCGTCTCGCGGGGGCCCTGGTCCTTGCTGATGACCTGGGTCTCACCGGTGGGGCCGTCCTCGCCGAGCACGGGCACCTCGATGGGCGCGATCTCGCGCTCGAAGCGGCCTTCCTCCACGGCCCGGGCGGCCTTGCGCTGGCTCTCGAAGCCCAGCCACTCGATGTCGTCACGGGTGATGCCGCGGTTCTCGGCGATGCGCTGGGCGGCGCCGAACTGGTCGGGCATGTCCCAGGGGAAGTCCTCGGGGCGCGACGAGCCGGGGCCGTTCATGGCGTTGGCGCCGAGCTGCACGCGGCTCATGGCCTCGACGCCGCAGGCGATGCCGACGTCGATGGCGTCGGCGGCGATCAGGTTGCTGACGAAGTTGTTGGCCTGCTGGGCCGAGCCGCACTGGCAGTCGATGGTGGTGGCGGCCACCTCGTAGGGAAGGCCCTTGCTCAGCCATGCGGTGCGGGTGACGTTGGAGGCCTGCTCGCCGGCCTGGGTGACGCAACCGCCGACGATTTGCTCGACGCTGCCGGGCTCGATGCCGGCCCGCTCGACCACGGAGAGCTGGGCGTGGGCCAGCACCGCGGAGGCGTGGAGGCCGGACAGCCAGCCGTTGCGCTTGCCGATGGGCGTGCGGACGGCTTCGACGATGACGGGGTTGGCCATGGGTGCCTCTTTCGCTTCCGGTCGCAGTGGTGCGAGCCCGGGGATTCGTGCGGGTCGGGGCAACTCTAGAATCTGTTCTAGTTTTCGTGCACATGACGCCGACCTCGGGGGGAGGCGGACCGCTCGACGGGGTCCGCGTGATCGAGTTGGTGGGCCTCGGCCCGGGGTGGTTCACCGGGATGATGCTGGCCGACCTCGGGGCCGAGGTGATCCGGGTCGACCGGGTCGCGGAGGCCCGCACGGTGGACCGGTCCCGGCCGGCCACCAACGCCATGCACCGGGGGAAGCGATCGGTGGCGCTCGACCTGAAGCAGGCCGGTGGCATCGAGGCGTTCCTGCGGCTGTGCGAGGGTGCCGACGCAGTCATCGAGGTGTTCCGCCCCGGGGTCGCCGAGCGCCTGGGCATCGGGCCCGACGACTGCCTCGCCCGCAACCCGGCCATCGTCTACGGGCGCCTCACCGGCTGGGGCCAGGACGGGCCGATGGCCCAGGAGGCCGGCCACGACATCGACTACATCGCCCTGTCGGGCGCGCTCGAGCCGCTGGGTCGGGCCGGCCAGCCGCCGACGCCGCCCATCAACGTCCTCGGCGACTTCGCCGGCGGCGGGATGCTGCTCGCCTTCGGCATCGTCAGCGCGGTGCTGGCGGCGTCGCGCACGGGTGCCGGCCAGGTGGTCGACGCGGCCATGGTCGACGGCGCCGCCCTGCTGCTCACCCCGTTCTTCTCCGCCCGCAACAGCGGCTTCTGGGGCCCTCGGGGCACGAACCACCTCGACACCGGCTCGCACTTCTACGAGGTGTACGAGTGCGCCGACGGCGGCTGGGTGGCGGTCGGCGCCATCGAGCCGCACTTCTACGCGGCGTTGCTCGAGGGCCTGGGGCTGGTCGGCGACGGGGTCGAGGACCCGGAGGATCCGGCCGAGCAGATGGACCCGTCGCTCTGGCCGGCGAAGAAGGAGCGCTTCGCGGCGATCTTCCGCACCCGCACCCGCGACGAGTGGTGCTCGTTGTTCGCCGGCCGCGACGCGTGCGTGGCACCGGTGCTGTCGCCGGAGGAGGCGCCGGCGCACCCCCACGCCGTGGCCCGCTCGGCCTTCCTCACCATCGACGGCGTCCCCCAGCCGGCACCGGCGCCCCGCTTCTCGGTCACCCCCGAGAACGTCGCCGGCCCGCCCCACCAACCCGGCGACGACACCGACTCGGTCTTGTCGGGAGTCGGCTACTCGCCGGATGAGCTGGCGGCGCTCCGCGACGCCGGCGCGATCTTCTGACGGCCTCTTGGGCCCGTG
>CAYYDZ010000065.1:12795-14504 GCA_964470715.1 uncultured Microthrixaceae bacterium
GGGGACGCAGGAGGTGGGCGAGGGTGCGGGCGGTGAGGGCGCCGACGGTGAGGCCCATGAGGACCGCGGCGGCCACGCCGATCACCGCGTGGACCGGGCCGGGCCACGAGTTGGGTGCCGCCGAGAGGGCCACCACGACGATCATCACGCCAAGCAGCCAGGCGCCGGCGTTGACGGGGACCCAGCGTCCCGAGTGCGGGACGGTGACCCGCAGGACCCGCCACTGCAGGAAGCCCATCGCCAGCAGCGCCGCGGTCCAGGCGGGGACGAGCACGACGAGCAGCACGGCCGGCGGCGCCACCGACGACCCCATGAGCGCGCCTCCGCCCATGCCGACGAACCACGCGATCGCGGCGCCGACCACGGTGGCCCACACCCAGCGCCGCCCATCGACCCCGGCGGCGTGACGGCGCAGCACGGCCGCCTGGGCGGCGCCGACGCTCAACCCCTCGAGCGCGCCCGCGAGGGTGAGACCGACGACCAGGGCGACGTCGGGCGCCCCCAGCGCAGCGAGGGTGGCGCCGATGACCGCCGGCGGCACGAAGCCGACGAGCTCGCCAAGCGCCACCGCGAGCGTCCAGTCACGGCGCAGGTGGGCCGGGTCGCCACCGTCCGTCGGGGCGCTGTCGGCGGGAGTGGCGGCGGCGGGCGAGGTCAGCGCGGCCGGCATCGCACCAGCACCGCCCGAGCGAGCTGCTCGGCGTCGGTGCCCTCACCGAGGACCTTGGCGGCCTTCGGGAAGCGCTCGAGGTAGGCCACCAGCAGCGGGCCTGCGACCTCGGGGTCGTCGGCCCCGACGACGGCCTGGCCGACCATCGGCTGCCAGTCACCGGCGACGAGCACGTCGAGGTCCCGCGGCTCGGTGAAGTTGCGCCACCAGCGCTTCGTGTCGGGCCGCCCGACCAGGATCACGAGCTCGTCCCCCGAGCGGGCGTACTGCGTCGGCAGGACGATGCGGCGCCCGCTCCGCCGTCCCTCGTAGGCGAGCAGGTCGGTCGAGCCGGACAGCAGCCCGTGCGCCGGCGAGCGCAGCACCGCGGCGACCATCGAGTTGGCGATCCCCATGGACCCAGCGTCCGCCCGGGCCGGGCCCGACGACAGGGGCGATGGTCCTCAAGCGGTGCACCGGTGGCCCCGCGGCACGAAGCGTCGGCAGATCCCGGGGTTCGAGGCCCTGGGGCGCCCGAAGGCGGCGCGGGCACCGGTCGGTCGCCCCCCGGGGCAGGACCTGGTCGGGCTGCTCGGGGCCGCGTCGACCTCGTGCGCCGCCGACGGCTCTCGGACTCAGAGCTCCGCGGGCCAGTCGTCGGTGGGGCTGAGGGTCCACTGCGGCGGGCGCCGCTCGAGGAAGGCCGTCGGACCTTCGCGGGCGTCGGCGCGGCCCATGAGGACCTCGTGCCAGGCGGTCTCGAGGCGGTCGCACTCGTCGGCGTCGAGGGCCGGCGTCGACCAGAGGAGGCGCTTGGAGGCGGCGACCGAGAGGGGCGCGGCGTTGGCGTCGATGTCGTGCGCCGTCCCCAGCGCCGCCGATAGCACCTCGTCGGCGGGCAGGGCCCGGTGGACGAGGCCGAGCTCCGCCGCCTCACTCCCCTTGAAGCGCCGGCCGGTGAGGAGCAGGTCCTGGGCGACGGCGAAGCCGACGGCGCGTGGCACCGTCCAGTGGGCGTGGGCGTCGGGCAGCACCCCCATGCGCACGTGGACGAAGCCGA
>CAYYDZ010000066.1:0-14186 GCA_964470715.1 uncultured Microthrixaceae bacterium
GGGCCTTGGCCATCACCGGGATGGTGACGACGGCCTTGATGCCCTCGATCATCTCGGGGTCGCTCATACGGGCCACCCCCCCGTCGCGGCGGATGTCCGACGGCACCCGCTCCAGGGCCATCACCGCGGTGGCGCCGGCGTCCTCGGCGATCTTCGCCTGCTCGGGGTCGACCACGTCCATGATGACGCCGCCCTTGAGCATCTCGGCCAGGCCCCGCTTGACCCGCACGGTGCCCGTCTCACGACCGATCGAACCGGTGCTCGCTGCTTCGTTCTCAGCCATGGTGCGAGTCTACGGCCCGGCCTAGAACTCGGGGGTACCGAGATCCTGGGTGATCGGTTGCGCGGCCAGGGCCACCAGCTCGTCGGCCTCGGCCTGCTCGACGAAGCTGCCGGTGCCGGGGTTGGCGAGCTCGACCCAGGTGCGGCCGGGCGTGAGCAGGATGGGCTGGCCCGTGGCCTTGTCGGTCAGGTTCCAGACGTCGGTCGGCGAGGGTCGCGACCAGTGGGCGTCGATGAAGTGGCCGTCGGTGAACACCGCGGCGTCGCCCTCCCCCACCGTCTGTGCCTCCGGCGTCCCGGGGACCGTCGGGCAGCACAGGTAGTCGATGTACAGGAAGACCACGTTGGCCGGTGCCACGAGCTCGTTCTTGTCGTCGGCGTAGGGGGTGCCGTCCTGGAAGCGGATCCAACCGGCGCGGCCCTCGTCCCACACGTAGACGATGTCGCGCGACCGGAAGGCCACGCGCCCGCCGGCGACGGGCGTGGGCGCCCCCGGCGCAGCGACGGTGGTGGACGGTACGGCTCCGGGCTCGGTCGTCGTGGTGCTCTCGGCGGTCGACGCGTCCTGGGCGTACTGGAACAGCGACGGCGCGAAGCCTGCCTCACCGACGTGGGTGTAGAGCCCGGTGGTGGTGGCGAACAGGTTGGACGGTGCCGGCCGGTTGGTGGCACGTTCGTACTCGTCGGTCTCGGCGTCGAAGCCCACGTCGACCAGATCGGCGGAGCGGATGGCCGACGCCGTCACCGAGTTGGCCCCCGACCACGCCAGCAGAGGACGGTTCAGGTTGGCCAGCAGTTCGACGTCGGAGATCCGCGCCGAGCGGATGGGCCCGACCGGGTCCGCGTCCTGGCTCTGGAAGATGGCGGCGAAGCGGGTGAAACCGGCCTCGATCTCCTCTTCGTAGACCACGTCGGCCTGGTTGATCCCGACCGGAGGCCGGGCGCCCTCGTTGTTGTCGATCTTGACCACGAGCGCCGGTCGGGTGCGCCGGGCCTCGTCGTCGCTGGTCAGGCCGGTGAGCGGGTAGGTCGGCTCCGCAGCCGCTGCGGTGGACGACGTGGTGGCCTCCGGGGCTGCCCCGTCGGGCTCGTCCACGTCCTTGGCGCACGCGGACGTGACCATGACCAGCAGCAGGAGGGGCGCGAGGAGGCGCGCGAAGGAACGGCGGGACGACAACGGGCTCAGAGCTCCTGGAGGGCGGCGATGCGCTCCTCGAGCGGCGGGTGGGTGTCGAACATCCGGTTGAGCTTCGACATCTTCCCCTCTTCCGGGGTGCGGGCCAGGGGGGACTCGATCCAGAGGTGGGCCGTGGCCCGCGATGCGCTGTGGACGACGGTCTGGTCGGCCTGGAGCTTCTCGAGGGCGGAGATCAACCCCGGCGGGTAGCGCGTCATCTCGACGCCGGAGATGTCGGCGAGCGACTCACGCCGCCTCGACACGGCGAACTGCATGAGACGGGCGATGATGGGCGACAGCACGAGCAGGACGAGCGCCAGGGCCATGAGCGCGAGGTACACGATGTTGCCGCCGTCGTTGTTGTTGCGGTTGCGGCCGCCGAAGAGAAGCCCCCGCACGCCGATGTCGGCGAGGAGGGCGACCACGCCGACCATGGTCACCGCGAGGGTCGACACGAGGATGTCGTCGTTCTTGATGTGGCTCAGCTCGTGGGCCAGCACGCCTTCGAGCTCGATGCGGTTCATCTTCTCGAGCAGCCCCGTGGTGACCGCGATGGCCGCGTGCTTCGGGTTGCGGCCGGTGGCGAACGCGTTCGGGGCCGGATCGTCGATGACGTAGAGCCTCGGCTTGGGCAGGCCGCTGGCGATGCACAGCCCCTCGACCACGTTGTGGAGTCGCGGGTACTCCTCGACGGTGGCGACCCGGGCCCTGCTCATGGCCAGAGCGATCGAATCGGACTTCCAGTAGGAGAAGAAGGCCGAGCCGCCGGCGATGGCGAAGGCCACCACGATGCCGATGGGGCCCCACTGGAGGAGGTAGGTGAAGGCGGTGCACACCAGCGCGACGAAGAGCACGAAGACGGCGATGAGCGCTGCTGAGCGGCGCTTGTTGGCGGCGACCTGGTCGTACATGGCCATGGCGGGCTACCCGCTCGGGGTGGCGACGACCGGAGGTCGCGACCCCGAACTGGTGACGAGGGAGCTCAGGACGGCGCGCCGGGCGCCGGAGGCGTGGCGGGGGGAGCGACCGGGGGCGCAGCCGGGGCCTCGTTGCCGAACGACACCTGCACGGGACCGCGTGCCTCGTCCTCGGCCTCGAAGTACTCACGTGCGGTGAACCGGAACATCCCCGCGATGAGCACCGCCGGGAAGGTCTGGATCTTGGTGTTGTACTTGAAGACGGAGTCGTTGTAGAACTGCCGCGCGTAGGCGATGCGACCCTCGGTGCCGGTCAACTCCTCCTGCAGGTTCAGGAAGTTCTGGTTCGCCTTGAGGTCCGGGTAGGCCTCGGACACCGCGAAGAGGGACTTGAGGGCGCCGCTCAGGACGTTCTCGGCCTGTGCCTGTGCCTGTGGGCCGGTCGCGTTGACGGCCATGTTGCGGGCCTGGGTGACCGCCTCGAGGGTCTCGCGCTCGTGCGAGGCGTAGCCCTTCACGGTCTCCACCAGGTTCGGGATGAGGTCGTAGCGGCGCTTCAGCTGGACATCGATCTGCGCCCAGGCGTTCTCGATGCGGTTCCGAAGCTTGACCAGGCCGTTGTAGAGGACCATCAGGATGATCGCGAGCAGCACGATCACACCGATGATGATGAGAACTGCGGTCATGTCGTCTCCTTGGAGGCGGGAGCCGGCGCGACGCCGGCGGCACGCTCATCATAGGGCCGCCTCCCCTTGGACCACGGGCAGGCGGTGCCGAGCCGCGTTCAGGCGATTCGCTCGTAGATGTCGACGTAGCGCTCGGCGAGGTGGTCCATCGAGAACCCCGCGGCCCGCTCGGCGCCCGAAGCCACCAGTTCGGCCGCGGTCCCCGGCTCGTCGAGCAGGCGCTGGAGCGCCGCGGCCAGGGCGGGCGCGTCGCCGGGCGGCACCAGCAGCGCGTCCCGTCCGGCGCGAGCCACGTTCGCGTAGCCGGGGAGCTCGCTGGCGACGATGGCGCAGCCGGCGGCCATGGCCTCGAGGAGCACCACGCCGAAGGACTCGCCGCGCAGGGAGGGGGCGCAGAACACGTCGGCGGCGCGCAGGCGCGCCGCCTTCTCGTCCTCGGACACCCGACCCAGCCACTCGACCCGGGGGTCACCCGCGTGCCTTGCCTTCAGGCGCTCGGTCTCCGGCCCGTCGCTTCCGATCCAGAGGCGCACGTCGGGGGGCAGGTCGGCGAACGCGTCGAGGAGGACGTCGAGCCCCTTGCGGGGCTCGTGGCGGCCGACGAAGAAGATCGTGGGGCCCTCGACGGGCCACGGATCGGCCTTGGCGTAGTGGGCCAGCTCGACCCCGTTGAACACCATCGTGTACTCACCGCCGAGCGCGGTGGCGGCCAGGCGTCGGGCATCCTCGGACACCGCACAGCGATGATCGAGCCGGTTGGCCAGCAGGCGCGGTCCCGGTTTGAGCCAGCGGTACCCGGCGCTCACACCGGCCGCGTGGAAGGTGCCGACCAGCGGGGCGCTCTTGAACAACAGGGAGGTCATGGTCGGCCCTGGACACATCGGTTCGTGGACGTGGAGCACGTCGAAGGCCTCGTCCCGCAGCGCGCGGATGGTGCGCAACTGCGCGGAGGGGTCCGGGGCGAGAGGTGCCACGGACCCATTGGCCGCGGTGGGCACGCTGTTGCCGAGCGGGGTGACCCCGGGATCCGGTGGCGGCCCGTCACACGGGCCGAGCACCCGGGTGTCGTGACCCATCCCGCGCAACGAGCGAGCGAGCCCGAGCACCTGCCCCTGCACCCCGCCCGGGATGGTGAGGCTGTAGGGACAGATCAGCCCGACGCGCACCTGTCGAGGCTACTTGCTCGGCTCGGCGCCCTCGCCGGGCCGAGCCTCGGCCGGCGGGCGAAGGCCGGCGGCGACCAGCGCGCGGTGGTCGCTCGGCCAGTTGGGGGCCATGAGGTGCCACTGCTCGGGAGCTGCACGGATGAGGGCCTCGAGCTCGGTGGCGACGTATTGGGTGATGCGGGTCACGTCCTCACGCAACGAGCCCCGACGCTCCACCGGGATCGGGGGACGGATGACGCAGTGGTGCCCCCTCTGCCGGTTGTACACGGCGCACGGAAGGATCGGCGCACCGGTGCGCAGGGCGAGGGTCGCGGGGCCACCGGGAAGTGTCGTTCGCTCGCCGAAGAACTCGACCTCGATGCCGCCGCCCTGGATGTCCCGATCGGAGAGCAGGCACACCACATGGCGGGCCCTGACGCCCCGGACCACCTCCGCTCCCGCCTTCGGGCCGAGGGGCACCACGTGCATGCCGAGCGACCGGCGGAACTCGACGAACCACTCGAAGAGCTCGGGAGGCTCGATGGGCTCCACCACCGCGGTGACGGGGATGTCGGCCACCATCGTCAGCCAGAAGGCGGCCCACTCCCACCCGCCGAGGTGGGGGATGGCCATCAAGGGCCCGTACCCGTCGGCCCGGGCCCGCTCGATGTGCTCGAAGCCCTCGTAGGAGAGGCCGGCGTCCACCTCTGAGCGGGTCAGGCCCGGTAGACGGAAGGACTCCAGCCAGTACCGGCCGTAGGACTCGAAGGTGCGTTGCACCGCCGAGCGCAGGGCGACACCCCGCAGGTCCCGCCCGGTGGCCCGTCGCAGGTTGCGCTCGACCATGAGACGCCGCTCGCGCATCGCCTGGGACGCGCCGACGCTGGCGGCTCGGGTGGCCGCCGACGCAAGAGGGGCCGGCAGAGCACGCGCCACCCCGGAGCCGAGCTTGTAGGCGGCCAGCGCCCGGTCCACGCCTGCCCTCTGCTAGCTGGGGCTCTGCCGGCGGTTCTCGGCGCGCTCGCGGGCCCGAGCCCTCCAGGTCTGGGCGATCGGCCGCGCCGTGCGACGGTTCCGGCGGCGGGCACGATCGAGGACGGGCTCGGGCTTCGGGCGCTCGGCGCTGGCCTGGCGCCACACCTTGACGAAGCGCTGGCCGGCGGTGAAGAGCGTGAGGACGAGCATCACCCACAGGACCGGCACGAGCAGCGAGTCGAACAGCAGGCCGAAGGCCAACATGATGGTGCGCTCGGCCCGTTCCATGAGGCCGCCACGGGCGTCGAAGCCGAGCGAGTCGGCCTTGGCCCGCTGGTAGGACACGAGGAACGATGCGCCGAGGACCGCCATCGGAAGGATGGCGATGTGGCTCCCGGGGTCGGAGTCCATGAGGTACCAGGCGACGCCCCCGAGGAGCAGGGCGTCGCTGGCCCGGTCCATGACCGAGTCGAAGTACGCGCCTCGGGGACCGGCGGTGCCGGAGGCCTTGGCCACGGCCCCGTCGAGGGCATCGGGCAGCGCGGTGAGGACCAACAGGACGAACCCGCCGCGCAGGGCGCCGTTGGCGATGGCCACGGCGGCAGCGCCGGCCATGACCACACCGGTGGCGGTGAGGTAGTCCGCGGTGATGCCCACCTTGCGGAGGTTGTTGCCGACGGGTTTGAGTCCGCGCTCGATGTTCGTGCGGAACTTGCCGTCGAACATGGTTCTCCTGACCGGGGGTGGGCGAAACCGCCACCAGGCTACCGGCAGGGCGGGCTCTGGGGCACGCCCCCCTCACCGTTCGGCGAGGTCTCGCCGTCGTGCCTAGCCTGTCCTTCGAGTTCCGGGGGCGTTTCCACCTCGGGCAACACCGAGATCGAACGCGGAGGTGCGTGTCGTGGAGGCAGTGAGCCCGGACAAGATCCGCAACGTGGCCCTCGTCGGCCACGGTGGTGCCGGCAAGACCACGTTGGCCGAGGCACTGCTGTTCGAGGCGAGGGCCATCACCCGGCGCGGTCGCGTCGAGGACGGCAACACCGTGTCTGACTTCGAACCCGAGGAGCAGGCGCATCGCCTGTCCCTCTCGCTGTCCCTGGCCCCGTTCGCCTGGAAGGGCCACAAGGTCAACCTGATCGACACGCCGGGCTACGCCGACTTCGTCGGCGATGTCGCCGCCGCCCTGCGCGTCGCCGACCTGGCCGTCTTCGTGGTCAGTGCGGTCGAAGGCGTCGAGGTGCAGACCGAGGCGATCTGGAAGATGGCGGCCGAGCTCGGCGTCCCACGGATGATCTTCGTCAACAAGCTCGACCGCGAGCGCGCGTCGTTCGCCCGGGTGCTCGATCAACTACGCGACCGCTTCGGTGCCGGCATCGCCCCCCTGGAGCTCCCCATCGGCGAGGAGGCATCCTTTCGCGGGGTGGCCGATCTGCTCACCGACACGGCCTTCACCTATGACGGAGGGACCGCCACCCAGGGCGAGATCCCCGACGAGATGGAGGCCCAGGAACACGAGGTGCACGACAACCTGGTCGAGGGGATCGTGGTCGCCGACGACGAGCTCCTGGAGGGCTACCTGGAGGGCCAGATCCCTTCGGTCGAGGCGCTCGAGCACACCCTCGCGCACGGCGTGGCCAGCGCCCAGGTGTTCCCGGTGGTGTGCGGCTCGGCGAGCGGCGACGTGGCCATCGACCGCCTCGCCGACTTCATCTGCGAGATCGGGCCGGCCCCCCGGGACCGCCCGCCCGTCGTGGTCAACGCCGGCGACGGCACCGCCGAGATCGCCCCCGACCCCGCGGGGAACCCGCTCGCGTTCGTCTTCAAGACCATCGCCGACCCCTATGTGGGCCGCATCTCCCTGTTGAAGGTGCTCTCCGGCACCATCCGCCAGGACGATCACCTGTACAACCCGCGGACCCACACCGACGAGCGCCTGCACAGCCTGCTGTCCATCCGGGGCCGGGAACAGGAGCACGCGAAGGAGGTCATCGCCGGCGACTTCGTGGCCGTGGCCAAGCTGAGCGCCACCGAGACCGGTGACACCCTCGCCCCCAAGGGCTTGCCCGTCACCGTCGCGCCCATCGAACAGCCGACCCCGGTGCTGGCGATCGCCATCTCGGCCAAGACCCAGGCCGACGAGGACAAGGTGGCCGGCGCCCTCCACCGCATCGCCGAGGAGGATCCCGCCCTGGTGGTCGAGCGCAACGACGAGACCCACCAGGACCTCCTGCGGGGGGCGGGCGAGACGCATCTCACCGTGACCATCGAGCGCCTCAAGCGGAAGTTCGGCGTCGAGGTGCTCACCGAGCCGGTGCGCGTCGCCTATCGGGAGACCATCACCGGATCGGCCGAGGCCGAGGGCAAGCACAAGAAGCAATCGGGCGGGCGCGGGCAGTACGGGGTGGCCTCGGTGCGACTCGAACCGCTCGAGCGCGGCGGCGGCTTCGAGTTCGTCGACGCCATCGTCGGCGGGTCCATTCCCCGCAACCTCATCCCGTCGGTGGACAAAGGGATCCAGGAGACGATGGTCAACGGGGGCCTGCACGGGTTCCCCGTGGTCGACGTCCGGGCCACCGTGTTCGACGGCAAGTTCCATGCGGTGGACTCGGACGAGATGAGCTTCAAGACGGCCGGGAGACTGGCCTTCCGCGAAGCCATGGCGGCGGCCGGGCCGGTCGTGCTCGAGCCGATCTCCCGGGTCGAGGTCGCGGTGCCCGCGGACCAGCTCGGCGACGTGATGGGTGACCTCAACGCTCGTCGAGGCCGGGTCCAGGGCAGCGAGTCGGGCAACGACGGCGAGGCGGTCGTCATCGCCGTGGTGCCGACGAGCGAGATCCTGCGCTACGCCATCGACCTGCGTTCGATGACGGGTGGGCGGGGGCGCTTCCGCGCCGAGCACGACCACTACGACATCCTTCCCGACCACCTCGTCGCCGCGCTCCCCGCGGACGACTGACCCTCGGCGACGTCTCGCCCGAACACGACATGGAGACCCGCGACCTCGCCACGATGTCCCCGCAGGACGGCGTGGTGGCCCTGCGCTCGCTCCCCCGCCGCTTCCGCGCCTCGCTGCGGCCCTTCGACGACCCCGACTTCGACGAATGGGCCGAGCGCGTCGCGTCGTCCGGTTACTCACCGCTCGACCACCTCGTGGACGCCGACCGATCCCTGACGCTGCTGCGACGGAGCCTCGAGCAGGTGCTCCACCACGACGAGCCCACGCTCGGCCCCGCCACCCTCGACCCTTCCGCCCGTGACTGGCCCCAGGTGCACAGCGGGCTCCAGGGTGAGCTCAGCCACCTCGAGGTCACGGCCGAAGGGCTCGCCGCGCTGGCCGCGCGGGTGCCGGCCGCCGACTGGGGCCGCCGCGCCACGGTGGCCGGCACCGACGACACGGTCGAGGCGCTCGACCTGTTGCGCGAGGCGGTGCGGACCGGGGTCACCGACCTGCGCGCCGCCGAGCGCGACCTCGATGAGGTCCGCCGCTCGTCGTAGGAATCCGGCTGGGGACGGCCGGAGCCGATGCCTCCGGAGGCGTCGCTGCTACGGGATCGGGTAGGTCGCCGTGAGGTCGCGCGGCACGATGGAGAACCCGCTCCAGTGGACGTCCATGTGGTTCTCGTCCTCGTCACGGGGCAGGTGGTGGAACGACGTGCCGTACCAGACCACGACATCGGCATCGGCACCGGTCAGGCTGCCACCGTTGACGAAGGTCGAGAGGTCGCCGCCACAGGTCCCGTTGAGGGTCGGATTGTGCGAGGCGAACTGCTCGCAGCCGTTGAACCGGGTGGCGTAGAACTCGTTCTGGGTGAAGGGCTCGTACGCGGGGCCACGGAACACGTTGTCGGTGTGGGGCAACAACTCGTAGGAGATCGGGTGCCCGTCGGCGTTCGTGACCGAGCGGTCCCGCACCCGCCATGATCGAGCCGAGCCGGGCAGCACCCGGCGGGCGGACTCCGTCATGAAGCCCAAGCGGGTGGTGGCGAACGTCTGGCGATCGGCGCTGGCACGGGTCGCCAGCTCCTGGACACGGTCGTCTGCGGACCCGGCGATGTCGAAATCGAGGCGCCAGTAGTAGTTGTGCTCATGGGCCACCGCGTACCGAGGCTCGGCGCCGACGTTCCAACCGGTGCCGGGGCCACCGCCGTACCGCTGCAGCTTGCCGGTCGCCCCGATCTCGGGGCGGATCGTGCCGTCCTCATCGAAGTTCCAGACGATGATGTAGTTGTACGCGCCGATGGCGGACACGCTGAACAGGCTGAGGGTCGACTGGCGAGCCTGCTGGGCGTACGACTTGTAGGCGTAGCCGGAATCGGCGACCTGCTGGCACAGCACGTTCGTCGAGCCCGAGGTGAGCCGCACACCGCCGGGACAGTCCTCGGGTTGCAGGTTGTTGACGTAGGTGCCGAGCCCGTAGTCCGACACGTCGTGGAACCGGGCCACGTTGTCCTGGTACGGAACGTGGATCTGAGCCAGGTTCATCGAGCCGAGCACCTCGATGGCTTCGCCGCCGGGCGGCGTGTAGGTCACGTCGTGCAGCACCACACCGGCGAGGGCTCGCAGCTCCCAGCACATCTGCCAGCGAGCGCCGCTGGGCAGCGTCTCGTCGATCTGGAAGTCCGACGAGCAGCCGAGCGGTTCCGCGGCGCTCGCGGGCGTGGTGACGACCGGGACGAGGGCGGCCATCAGCCCTGCGACGACGAGCGCCGTCAGGATGCCGGTCGCGCGCGCGCCGCGACGACGGCTCTCAGGGGCACTGGGTTGGCGCACGGTCGTCATTGGGCCACTCCGTCGGCGGTGAGCACGACCCCGTCGGACAGGTCGACGAGCGGGAACAGGTTGATCAGGAGGTGGTCGGTGCTCTGGATCAGGAACTGGGCACACCGCTTCACGCCGCATTCGGCGGCGGCGCCACGAGCCACCACCGGCATCGAGTCGGCACGGAACACGATGGGTTGCACCAACAGGTCGGCGCTGGGGTCGTCGAGCGGGCGGCCGGTCGCCGCCTCGAACTCGACCGCAAGTCGACCGGTGAACTCCTGGTCGGCGAAGAGCAGGTCGCGCGCTCGAGCGGACTCGACCTCCACGAGGGGCAGCTGCGTTCCCTGACCGGACGTCGTCTCGTCCACGCGACCCGAGTCGAGGTCGACCACGGACGTCGTGAGGGTGTCGTCGCGGTACGAGTACTCGTACACGTCGGCTCGGCGCATCGCAGGGTCGGCGTCCTTGGCCTCTTCGTGGCGCTCGACCAACAGCACGAGCCGTTCCGGGAGGCCGTTCGCGCCGGCGGACTCGGTCCCGCCGCCACTCGCGGCACCGGCTTCGTCGACCGCGGCGGACTGCTCGTCACCGGAGAGGGGGTCGGTTCCACGGCGGGTGTCGTCGCTCTGGGCGCCGGCGAAGGACGATCCGACTGCCGCCAGTGCCGCGACAACCACGAGCGCGCCGACGATCTTCGCACCCTTACGGGCTGGCATGCCTACCTCCGACGAGCGTTGGACGACGCAACACAGGCCACGAATCGGGCCTCGGCAGGGCTCAGGGTACCACCGGCCCCGCGCGCCGGATCGTCACCCCTGCCGCCGCGCCCGGTGACGAGCCTTCGACGTCCGGCCGATCTCAGTAGAGCCAGAGGCGGTCGCGACTGGCGCCGTCGCCGTGGAACAGCAGGTCGTCGCGGCCGTTGCCGTCGAAGTCACCGGCGGTCGGGTAGGCGAAGGTGCCATCGACGTTCACCGACCTCTCGTCGAACTGCCCGCTCGACGATCCGAGCCAGATGGCGTCGTCGTTGGCGCCGAGGCCGTACCAGAAGATGTCGGCGCGCCGATCGCCGTTGTAGTCGCCGACCAGCGGCCGGTCGGAGACGTAGTCGCTGTCGGCCGCCCTCGCCAGGAAGCCGCTGGGCCGTGCGCCGCGCCACAGCGCGTCGGGAGCTGCTCCCTGGCCGTACCAGTAGATGTCGTCGCGACCGTCACCGTCGAAGTCGCCGGCGAGTGGCCGGTAGGACCCGTTCACGGTGGTCGAGCGGGAGACGAACCGGGCGAAGACGGTCCCGTACCAGAGCCGATCAGACCCGGCGCCCGGCCGGTACCACAAGATGTCATCGGCGCGATCACCGTTGAAGTCGCCCACGACCGGTTCGTAGACACCGTCGATGCTCAGGCTCACGTGGCGGAAGGTGCGATTCGGCTGTCCCAGCCACATGCTGTCGCCGGGCGACCCTGGCGCGTACCAGAGCACGTCGTCCACGCAGTCACCGTTGAAGTCACCGGTGAGGGGCCGGTACTCACCCGACACGTCGTGGCCGCTGCTGGAGAACCCGCCGTCCCCTCGTCCGTGCCAGACGTAGTCACGATCGGGACCGGGCCGGTGCCACAGGAGGTCGTCGCGGCCATCGCCATCGAAGTCGCCGGCCACCGACTGCCGCCATGACCGGTTGATGGTGATCGCGCGCAGCGTGCTGCCGCGTGGCCGAAAGCGCGCCTGGTCGTTCGGTCGGCGGTAGTAGCTCGTCTCGGCGTTCCCACCGGCACGGGTGAGGCTGAAGTGCACGTGGTCGGTGTGGGGCGAAGGGCCGCTGTAGGGCGTCCAGCCCCGTTCGACGTCGTACATCCGGAACATCCGCCGGTTCCAGATGATGTACATGACGCCGAGTCGCCGGGCGTTCGCATAGGCATGGCACTCGGCGTCGCTGCCAAGGAGCCAGGCCAACAGATCATCGACCCGGGCGCGGTCGGCCGGGTCGCCCACGTCCATGCCCCAGTCCCACGCCCGGCCCTCCTTGTGCTCGCTCGTCGAGCCGACGCTGCAGGCGCGCCCGATGCCCAGATCGCTCCCGCCGTATCGAGCCATCACGTCGTTGCGGAAGGCCACCATCCCCGGCTTGGCCGAAGGGCTGCAGGTGGACTGGCCGTCGTAGCTGGGAAACGGCTCGATGTCACCGTCGAGGGGCCGGGTGGTCTCGGGCTCGGGGGCCGACTCGCCGGCGCCCGTGACCGTGAACGCACGGGGCCGGTAGACCAGCGGGTCGCCCTCGTCGAACCCGGGGGACACGCATTTGGCACGCACCCGGTAGGCGCCCGGCTCGGCCCCGGCGGGGACCGTGAGGGTGCCCCGCCAGCGGCCATCGACGGCCACGGGCACGGTCGCACTCGCGCTCACGCCGGCGGCTCCCCGGCGGACGAGCGTGACCACGACGCCGTCGGCGGCCACCGTCGACCCGGGGAGCCAGCATCGCTCGCCAGACACCTCGATCTCCGTGCCGGTGAGCCCTCGCGAGGGTCGGCTGTCGAACCCTCCGGTACCGGTCACCGATGCGCTCGGTGTGGCCGCGGCACCCGGCAGCGACGACGCCAGGACCGCGATCAGCATCATTGCGACGATCGAGGTGGCGACGAAGGTGGTCAGTTGTCGGCGGTGGTCGATCACGGCTGCTCTCCCCTGGCAGCCCGGCACCGGCCACCCCCCTCCCCATCGGCTGACGTCGGCGCTCCGTGAACCCCGACCCGTCAGCGAGGCCGGCGTTGCGGCGCGCGCGGGGCCCCGCCGTTGCCCCGCGCACCGCTGACGCGAGCCGCGGGCCCATTCGACAGGGCCGATGGGGCCGAACCATCCTGACGACCGTGTTCGCGAGAGTGGTGGCCGTGGTGGCGGTGACTGCCGCCTCGCTCGTCGCCGGTGCGTCGCCGGCGAGCGCGAGGACCGATGCCGAGTTCTGGATCGGAGCCCCGGTCGACGGCCGCTGGGCCTCCAGCATCGGATGCCCCGCACCGTTCCCCTCGCCTGCGTGCGCCGATCCCAGGTTCCACAGCGTGGACTACGCGGCGCTCGACGGCACCCCGGAGCGTCGATCCTGGGCGGTCGACCTCGGCGGGGCGGCCCTGGTCGCCGGAACGGGTGTGTATCTGTACGTCACCCCGTATGCGAGTGGTGTTGCGTTCACGACGAGGGTCGACCATCTTGGCTCGGCTTGTGCGCCCGGAACGGGCCGAGCGGGTCGTGTCGTCGTGGTCGGCATCTACCACGGCTCGCGAAAGGTGGGCACCGTCGCCTATGCCCACGTCAAGCCGGCGGTGACCCAAGGCCAGTTGGTCGACCCCCGCGGCACGAAGATCGGGACGGTTGCGGACATCGGCGCACCCACCTCGTGTTCACATCACCCCCGCCTCCACGTCGAGATGGGCAACACCAACAACTACTCCTGCTTCGCCCGCGACCTGCACACCGGTCGACCTTGGGGGGATGCTGTCCGCAGGGGCGACTTCATCGGATGGGTGGGCGGGCGCCGAGCGACCGGCTCGCGCCAGCCCTGCCCGTACTGACAGATCGTCGAAGCTCCGCGCGCGGCGTGGGACCTTCGCCTCTTTCATCGCGGGCTCGGACCGGATCACCATTGCCCGATGCGCCGTGCCCTGCTCTGCGTCGTCGTGATCATCGCTGCCCTCGCCTCCGTCGACCCTGTCGGGGCGCGCGTCCTCGAGGACACCGCCGGCGCGGCCGCAGCGGCCGAGGCGCTGCCTGCAGGCTCGATCGATGCCTGTGTGAGCTACTCCCGAACCACCGGCACCTGCTTCCGGAGCGAACCCCTGCGCCTGCAGTTCGGTCAGAAGTTCTTCTTCCGGGGCCGGCTCGGCAGCGGCCTGGACGGCCCGGTCAGCGTGTGGCGAATGCGCCCCAACGGAACCCACTGGGCACCGGTCGGATCCGCGACGTTGACCGCCGACCGACGCTTCACCTGGCAGTGGCGCCCCACCGAGGCGCAGGTCGCCGACGGCTACTACCGCTTCCAGTTCCGCGCCGGTCTCGCCCGCAGCAACAACCTACGGGTGAAGGTCCTCCGCACGCTGTGTGACGGCGACGTGTGCCTCCAGGGCTACGTCTACGTGCCCGACGAACTGACCATCAGCGCCGGGGACACCGTCACCTGGACGAGCATCAGCTCGCTGAGCCACACCGTCGACGCCGACGACGAGAGCTTCGAGTCAGCGCTGATCAACTACGGCGA